>DASVVS010000123.1:0-49040 GCA_036386455.1 Thermoleophilaceae bacterium | reverse complement strand
TCACGCGGAGGCCCGCCTTCACGAGCATCGTGTCCTTCAGGACCGAGTCGTAGGTCTGCATCACGCCGTGGAGGGCGACGACCGGCGGCCCGTCCTCCGGCCCGCTCGCGTGCGCGGAGATGCCGACGCCCGAGGGCGTCGGGACCATCACACGGGGCTCCTCGGCGAGCTTCACGCGCGCGGACTCAGAGCGGGATGTTCTTCGCCCCGCCGCGCGCGCCGGGCTTGGCCGAGATGGCATCGATCGCGGCCGAGAGCCGGTCGCGCGTCTCGGCGGGCAGGATGACCTCGTCGATCGCGCCCTCCTGCGCGGCCGCGAGGGCGCTCTGGTGCTGGGCCGCGTACTCGCTCGCGTAGTCCTCGAGCGCCGTCGCCGGGTCCGGCGCCTGCCGGATCTCGCGCCGGTGGATGATGCTCACGGCGGACTTGGCGCCCATGATCCCGATCGCCGCGCGCGGCCACGCGTAGACGAAGTCGGCGCCGAGCTCGCGCGAGTTCATCGTGATGTAGCCGCCGCCGTAGGCCTGCCGCAGCACGACCGTCACCTTCGGCACGGTCGCCTCGGCGAACGCGTGCAGCAGCTTCGCGCCGTGGCGGATCACCCCCGCCGACTCCTGCTTGGTGCCGGGCATGAAGCCGGGCGTGTCGACCAGCACCACGAGCGGGATGCCGTATGCGTTGCAGGTGCGCACGAACCGCGCGCCCTTCATCGCGGCCGCCGAGTCGAGCACGCCGCCGAGGTAGCGCGGCTGGTTCGCGACGATGCCGATCGAGCGGCCCTCGAGCCGGGCGAAGCCGGTCACGATGTTGCGCGCCCACTTCGGGGCGATCTCGAGGATCGCGCCGCCGTCCACCATCCTGCGGGCCACCTCGCGCACGTCGTAGACCTTCGCCGTCCTGCGCGGCACGCATGCGCCGGGGTTCTCGCCGGGCGGCGGCAGCGGGTTGGCCATCTCCGCCGGCTCCCACGCGTTCTGCGGGAGGTACGACAAGAGCTCGCGCGCTCGCAGCGCCGCGTCCAGCTCGCTCTTGGCCACGAGCTGGCAGACCCCGTTGCGCTCGTGCACGCGCGAGCCGCCGAGCTCCTCCGAGCCCACGTCCTCGCCCGTCACCTGGCGCACGACCTCGGGACCGGTGAGGAACATGCTCGCCTGCGAGGTCATGATCACGAAGTCGGTCAGCGCCGGTGAGTAGCAGCCGCCGCCGGCCGAGCTGCCGGTCACGATCGAGATCTGCGGCACCGCTCCCGACAGCGCGACGTTGGTCCTGAAGACCCGCGCGTAGCCGCCGAGCGCCCGCGTGCCCTCCTGCATCCGCGCGCCCGCCGACTCGATGAAGCCGACCACCGGCACGCGCGCCTGGTGGGCGAGCTCCATCACGCGGATGATCGTCTCGGCGTGCGCCTCGCCCAGCGACCCGCCGGCGAAGCGGCCGTCCTCGGCGAAGCAGAACACCGGGCGGCCCGCGATGCAGGCCGAGGCGCCGACCACGCCGTCGCCCTCCTTCGCCTTCGAGCCCAGCCGCCCGGAGCGGACGACCGAGCGGATCACGTGCACGGAGTCCGCGTCGCACAGCGCCTCGAGCCGCTCGAGCGGGTTGAGGGTGGTGAGCGCCGCCAGATCCTCGTGCGGAGCCTCGAATTCAACGGTGGAGGGGCCCGCCTCCTCGCGCAACGGGGACACGAGCTCAGATTCGCACCGGCGGGGAGCGGTGGTCAACCTTCGCGCCTGCTCCGTACCGCAGATGGAACGGAGACTCCGATGAGCGCGCCGAACGTGGACAGAGACGTGGTGATCGTGGGGGCCAGCGCCGCGGGCTGCGCAACCGCCACGCTCCTCGCGCGCGCGGGGCTGCAGGTGACCCTCGTCGACCGCGCTCCGGACCCGTCCGCCTACAAGACGGTCTGCACGCACTACATCCAGGCGAGCGCGACCCCGACGCTCCGCCGGCTCGGGCTGGCGGAGCGGATCGAGGCCGCCGGCGGGATCAGGAACTCGATCGACCTCTGGACCCGCTTCGGCTGGGTGCGCCACCCCGGCGGCGACGACATGCCGCACGGCTACAGCATCCGGCGCGAGAAGCTCGACCCGCTCGTGCGCGAGCTGGCCGCCGAGACGCCCGGAGTGGAGCTGATGCTCGGGCGGCGAGCGACCGGGATCGTGGAAGATCACGGCCGCGTCGCCGGCGTGCGCGTGGCGGGCCGCGACGGGGCGGAGCAGGAGCTGCGGGCGAAGCTCGTGGTCGCCGCCGACGGGCGCACGTCGAAGCTCGCCGAGCTCGCCGAGGCGCCCGAGCGCGCCTGGCCGAACCGCCGCTTCACCTACTGGGCCTACTTCCGCGACCTGCCGATGCCCACGCCCGGCCGCGCGCAGCTCTGGTTCCTCGACCCGTGGGTGGCGTACGCGTTCCCCAACGACGAGAACCTGACGCTCGTCGCCTTCTGGGGCCTCCAGAAGGACCTGGACGAGTTCCGCGAGGACACCGACCACGCAATCCGGGCGCACTTCGCGGACCTGCCGAACGCGCCGCGGCTGGCCGACGGCACGCAGGTGTCCAAGTGGCTCGGGAAGGTCGACATGCCGAACATCCGGCGCGCCGCCGCGCACCGCGGGATGGCGCTCGTGGGCGACGCGGCGCAGGCCTCGGACCCGGTCTGGGGCGTCGGGCTGGGCTGGGCGTTCCAGTCGGCGGAGTGGCTGGCCGGCGCCGTGGCGCCGGCGCTGGCGGGCGACGGCGACCTCGACGACGCGCTGAAGGCGTACCGCTCCCGCCACCGCCGCGAGCTGGCGGCCCACCATCTGGTGATCAGCGACTACTCGCGCGGCCGCGGCTTCCGCGCGGCCGAGAAGATGCTGTTCGCCGCGGGCGCCAGGGACCCGGAGATGGCGCGCCGGATGCACCTCTTCGCCGGCCGCGTGATCGGCGTGCACGAGGCGCTCTCGCCGGCGGCGTTCGCGAAGGCGGCCGCCGTAGTCGCCCGCCGCGGGCCGGTGGCCGACCCGCCGCCGGACCCCGCGCCCGCGCGCGAGCGCGAGCTGTCGCGCTGACCCGCGAGGATCTCCCGACGCCGGGAGATCCACGTATGCTGCCGCCCAGTTGACGGCCAAGCCGAGGGAGGACTCCTCATGCCGATGATCGACCTGACGTATCCGCAGGGCGCGCTCGAGCCGGACGCGCTGGCGGAGGCGATCGAGAAGATGACCGACACGTTCCTGCGGGTCGAGGGCGCCCCCGTCAACGACGCCACGCGCGCGATGTCGTGGACGATCGTGAACGAGATGCCGCCCGGTGCGATCAACGTCGGCGGGCGGCCTGCCGAGCAGCCGGTCTACCGGCTGCTGCTGACGGCGCCGGAGGGCACGCTGCTGAGCGGCCCCGGTCCGTTCGCGAAGCAGTCCCGCGCCCAGCTCGTGCGCGAGATCACCGAGATCGTCCTGGCGGCCGAGGGCACCGAGTACAGCTCCGGCGACGCCGGCCGCGTGATGGTCCTGATCCGCGAGATCGAGGACGGGCGCTGGGGCGGCATGGGCACGATCTTCACGATGTCCGACATCATCGCCTTCGCCTCGCCGGACGTGCCGCAGACCGACATCTCGGCCGAGGCGCGCGAGGCGCTCGCGCGGATGCTGCCGGCGCTGGCGGGCTCGGACGGGGCCGGCGCGGGCCAGTAGCCGCGCGCCGGCGGCCCGCGCGGCCTAGTAGCCGCGCTTCGCCAGGCCCTTGCTGATCCGGCGGTCGGTCGAGACCACCGGCGCCTCGCGATGCACCCACGGCTCGCCGTCGAAGTACTTCGTGAAGATCGCCTCCGCCGACTTGGCGGCCAGCGCCTGCACCGTGAGCGTCGGGTTGGGCCCGCCGAGCGAGTTGGGGATCGACGAGACGTCCGTCACGAACAGGCGCGGCACGAACCAGCTCTCCTGGTTGGCGTCCACGACCGAGTCGTCCTTGCTCTCCCCCATCCGCATGGTGGTCTGCACGTAGATCGGCGGCATCGCCGGCCGGTGCACGTGGGTCGCGCCCGCCTTGCGCAGCAGCTGGACGGCCTTGCGCGCCATGTACTCGCGGTTGCGCTTGGTGCGGGCCGAGCGGTTGCGCTGGTGGTTCTCGTAGCGCG
Source organism: Thermoleophilaceae bacterium (assembly GCA_036386455.1). Classification (GTDB taxonomy): domain Bacteria; phylum Actinomycetota; class Thermoleophilia; order Solirubrobacterales; family Thermoleophilaceae; genus AC-37. The sequence continues at coordinate 44,926 of DASVVS010000123.1, read as the reverse complement.
GCACCGGCCCGTTCTCGTCCGGCGGCAGCTGCTGGGAGACGTTCACGCGGTTCTGCGGCTCCACGTCGTCGTCGGCGAGGATGAACACGTTGAGCATCCGGTCCACGCCGTGCTCCATGAACTTGCGCAGGTCGTTGCCCACGAGGCGCCCGAACGTGTCGGCGCCGGCCGAGCTGAACGGGGTGTCGTTGTTGTACGCGCCGTGCACGCCGGCGTCGCTGAACGTGGCGATCGCGGCCTGCAGCGCCGGCCCCGCGGCGAACGCCTCCATGCCCCCGTAGCCCGGGAACTCGGCGCGCACCGCCGCACCCGGCCCCTTGCTGTGGCCGGTGTAGAACGGGAAGAGGCCGATGATGATGTCGTTCTGGTGGTCGGTGGCGCCGCGGCCGACCCAGTCGTTCGGGTTCGGCAGGCCGGAGTTGAGCCACAGCCGCGGGTTCTCCACGCAGCCGCCGGCGAGCACGATGACCTTCGCCTCCTCGGTGTGCGTCTCGCCCGTGTACGTGTTGCGCCAGTCGACCGCCCGGGCGGCGCCGTCGCCGTCGAGGTGGATCTTCGTGACGTACGCGTCGGCGATCAGCGAGGCCGCCTTGCCGCCCTTCATCCAGAGGTCGGCCGTGAGCGCCATCGGCACGTACGAGTTGTCCGTCGAGCGCTTCGCGGCCAGGTTGCGCGGCGCGCCGCGCGGCTCGAAGCAGCCCTGGTAGCAGTGACCGCAGAACGTGCAGCCGCGCGCCTCCGGGTAGAGCAGCTTGTCCGGGTCGTTGGTCTTGCCCGCGTTCCCGCGCGGCTGGAGGATCGCGTTCGGCTGCGGCCGGTGGGCCGGCCCGAGCACGTCCTTCGTCTTCTGGAGCGGGAGGCCCAGCCCGCGCGCGCCGCGGAACCAGATCTCCTCCTTGGTCCCCATCGCCGCCGCCTGCACCGGAAGCGTGGCCTCGGCCCACTCGTAGTACGGGATCAGCGTGCAGTAGTCGAACGGGAAGAGGTGCTTCGTGTCGTAGTTGTTCCTGTCCTTGCCGCTGTAGCCCTTGAACACGCCGGGGTAGGCGCGCGGGGCGTTGCCGAAGTAGTGGGTGGTCGTGCCGCCGACGGCCATCACGGTCTGCACGTAGCCGTACTGGACGTTCTCGCGCGCGTAGCCGCCGCGGTCGCGGTCGCCCGGGCCGATCCGCAGGTAGCCGTTGACCTGGTTGTTGGCGTCGTCCTCGAGCCGCGACCACTGCTCCGGCGGCTTGTCGAACTTGGGCCCGGCCTCGAGCATCAGCACGTCGAGCCCGCGCGCGGCGAGCTCCTTCGCCGTCGCGGGACCGCCCGCGCCCGTCCCGATCACGATCACGTCGCGCATCAGCGCTTCCCCTTCGCCTTCTTCTTGCAGCGCCCGCGCGGGCGTCCGTGCACGCCCTTCTTGGGCTTCTTGAGGCAGCAGGCGCCGTCCGGGAACAGCTTGCCCACGTCGGATTCGCGCCGGAACGCCCTGACGCCCTGGTAGTAGCCGCGCAGCTCGGCGTGGCCGTCCGACGGGCCGCCGTAGCCGCTCAGCTTCCAGCCGACCGGCTCGCCCTCGAACCTGCGCGTGCGCCGGTCGAAGTGGCCCGCCTCGGAGTAGAACATCTCGGCGGCGAAGGTGATGATCACGCCCGCGAGGAAGTTGATCTCCGGGATCGCCTCGCTGAACGTCGCCTCGGCCTCGAGCTGCCGGAAGACCTCGTTCTTGTTCTGCAGGGTGAGGTTGGCGAACGGCGCCGGGAACGGGCCGCCCGCCGACCCGGGATCCACCTGGAGCGCGAAGCCGTTCAGCACCGCCGCGGCGGCGGGGCCGAGCGGAAGGCCCTCGTGGGTGAGCGCGCTGGCCGGGAGGTACTTGTCGAGCGCGTCGAGGAACGCGGGCATGGCCCTCGTGTCGACCCCGCCGGGACCGTCCGCGGTCACGCCCTGCTTGACCGAGTACGCGTCGTTGCCCGGGAAGACGTAGGCCGCCAGCCCGAGGTAGGTCTCCTGCACGAGCGGGTTCACCTCGCTCGCGGCGTCGAGCAGCGCGAGCGCCTTCTCGGCGGGCGCCAGCGACAGCGCGTAGGTGGCCGCCGTGAGGAACGCCGCACGCTGCAGCAGCTCACGGCGCGACAGCTCACCGGTCATCGCGTCCGCGCGCAGCGTGTCTCCGGGACTCACCCGCGCGATGCTAGAACTCGCCCCGTATGGGGTCAAAGTGACGCGCCTCGAGGGTGACATCGAGATCCGGCGGCCGCTCGAGGAGGTCTTCCGGTTCGTGGCCGATCCGCGCAACGACCCCAGCTGGTGCCCGCGCGTGGAGTGGTGCGAGCAGCGCGAGGGGGACGGACCGGCGGCGGGCGCGCGCTACGAGGCGATGCACAGGCCGTCCGGCTACCCGCGCAAGCACATCCGCCGCATCGAAGTCCTCGAGTACGACCCGCCACACCGCATCCGCTGGCGCCAGGAGGACCAGATCGGCGTCTTCGACATCACCTACACGCTGGAGCCGGCCGGGGATGGCACGCGCCTGCTCCAGATCGACGAGATCGAGTGGAAGCTGCCGCTGGCGGGACCGTTCGGCAAGCGCATCGTCGGCCGGCACATCGGCGAGCAGCAGCAGGACCTCAAGCGGGTGCTGGAGGACGGGCGGACCTAGCGCCGGGCCGCGCGGCGGCGCCGCGCCCAGGCCCGCTGGCGCGCACGGCCGAACGCGAGCGACGCCGGCTGCGTGGCGAGCGCGACCGCGGGCGCGGCGTCCAGCAGGCGCAGGAAGCCGCCGCGCCAGCGCGGCATGCTCACGACCGGCCGCGGGCGCTCGACCAGGCGCATCACCCGGTCGGCCACCGCCCCCGGCTCGAGCACCGTGCCCGACCACGACAGGGCGGCGGAGGGATCGTCGGCCACGGCCTCGAGCATCGGCGTGACCATGCCGTCAGGGCAGATGGCGCTGACGCGCACGCCCCGGTCGCCCGCGCGGCGCAGGTCCGCCTGCGCCCCCAGGCTGAAGGCGAGCGCCGCGTGCTTCGACGCCGCGTACAGCGCCTCCCCGGGCGGCGTCACGATCCCCGCCAGCGAGACGATGTTCACCACATGCCCGCCGCCGGCCGGCCGCATCAGCTCGAGCGCCGCCAGCGTCCCGTTCATCGTGCCGAGCACGTTCACGTCCATCACGAGGCGCCGCTCGGCGGCGTCGTGGTCCCAGACGTGGCCGGTCGGCAGGACGCCCGCGTTGTTGATCCAGAGCGCGAGCGAACCCGCGCGCTCGGCCGTGGCGCGCGCGGCGGCGGAGCAGGCCTCCGCGTCGGCGACGTCGAGCCGCGACGACCACGCCGCGCCCCCGAGCTCGTCCGCCGTGCGGGCCGCGGCCGCCTCGTCGACGTCGGTCGCGTGCACGACGAGACCGCGGCTGGCGAGCCGCAGCGCCAGCTCCCGGCCGAGTCCGCCGCCGGCGCCGGTGACGACGGCGCCGCCGCTCACCCGGCGACGATCAGCTCGCGAATCCGCCCGCGCACGACCTCGTACGCGGAGTCGCGCCCGGCCATCGAGATGCCCTCCTCGGCGCGATCCACGATCCGTCCCGCCTCCTCGACCGAGCAGCCGACGAGCGTGGAGCACGCGAGCTCCGTGTGCGGCACGACGTTCCCCCCGAGCAGACGGGCCTTCACCGCGAGCGTGGCTCCCGCGGCCACGTCGGGCTCCCACTCGCCGGAGCGGCGGCGCAGGTCGTCGAGCACGTCCTCGCCGACGCCGCCGGCGTAGGTGGCGGCGCTGGCCATGCCGCCCCAGAGGTCCGGCTGGCGCTGGCGCGGGAAACCGCCGATCGTCGCGCCGATCCGCTCGGGGTCGCCGCCGCGGTAGAACCACAGCGCGCGCCCGAGGCCCTGGTCGAACACGCGCGCGGCCTCGCCCTTCACGCCGCCGTGCGGCTCGGCGCGGTCGAGGTAGCGCTCGGCCCCGTAGAAGCCCTCGTGGAACCCGGCGCCGTCGATGGCGGCCCAGCCCGCGAGCGGCCCGAACAGGTCGGCCGGCCCCTTCGGCATCAGCTTGAGCCGCGTGCGCGCCCAGCCGTAGCCGATCGGCAGCACCCACGCGTGCGCCACGCCCGGTCCCTGCACGAGCTTGCGCAGCCGCCCGCCCGGCCGGACGAGGAAGTCGAGCACGGTCAGCGCGACCGCCGCGCCCTCGTAGGCGAACCCGCGGAACTCGTCGTTCACCTCCTCGAGGTACGGCCCGAGCTTCTGCGCGTCGGTCTCCGCCATCGCGGCGCGGAAGCCGCGCGCGAACCAGCGGCCGACCTCCTCGAGCTGCTCGCGGGCGGCGTCGTCGAGCGCGGTGAAGCCGTGCTTCTCGAACTCGGCTTCCTCGTCGGTGATCGCGAAGGCCCGCAGTCGAAGCTTTCCGAACAGCCCGGCCTGCGGCTCCGGGATGTAGGTCGCCGCGCGCGGCGAGGAGGTGACGTCGGCGGTGGTCATGCACGCCATTCCCGCACTCTCGCGCGCGGCCCGCAAGTCCGGCTAGTGCCTGGGCCGGTAGAAGCGGTCGGCGATCCGCTCGCCGAAGTCGAGGACCCAGGGCGTGAAGTGCGTGAGAAGGGAGACGACCAGCAGGTTCAGGCGCCGGCCGCGCTGACGTGCCAGAGCGGGTCCGATCGCCTTCGCGACGGCGGCCACGCCGGACAGCGGCCGCGCCGAGATGTAGATCTCGCGGAGCTTGCCCTCGTCGTTCTCGCGGAAGATCTCGATCCCCTCGACCGGCCAGCCGCCCAGGCGCCCGCGCCAGCGGACGATCTGGGTGGGCCCGCAGGTCCACTCCTCCGGGTACTCCAGGTCCTCGAACCGCTCCATCAGGCCCTCGATGATCTCGCCCGCCGCGGCCTTGCCGACGAACGGCTTCGTCGCGACCGGCGACCAGAACACGACGTCGTCCGCGAGCGTCTCGAGCGCGGCGGCCAGGTCCCGCTCCTCCATCGCCTTTCGCAGCGGGTGCTTCTCGCGCGCGACGATCGCCTCGCCGACCTCGGTCACGCGCCCACCTCCGCTCGCTGCCGGATCGAGCCCAGCATCCGTCGCAGCGCGACCACGTGCATGCGGGTGCCGATCACCATCGCCCGGTACGCCGAGCCGGCCGGCCCGGGGAACGCGGCGCGCGTCTCCGCCCGCACGCGCGAGCGGCGTGGGCCGAGCGGGTCGATCCGGTACGTGAGCATGTAGCGCGAGAAGCGGTGCCGGCCCTCGTAGACGAGCCGCTCGGGCCGCGCCGCCTCCGCCACGCGCCAGCCCGGGAAGGTCGAGCCGGCCACCAGAGCGTCGCCGCGCACGTCCACGTCGCGGCAGCCGAGCACCCGCGCGCCGGCGCGGACCACGGGCGAGGGCGCCCCGCCGCCCATGGTCGCCCCCACCGCGTCCCACGCGCGCTCGGCGCTCGCGCCGACCTCGATCGCGTGCTCGTCGATGTACGGAAGCTCCCCGGGCATGCGCCGCATCATGCCGGAGCCACCGTATTTGCCGCGACCCCGGCCCCGGGGCAGGATGCGGCGCACCATGGCAAATACACGCAACTGCGACGTGATCGTCTTCGGCGGGGGGCTCGCCGGGATGGGCGCCGCCCTCCAGCTCAAGCAGCTCCGCCCCGAGACCAGCATCGTCCTCGCCGAGAAGCGCACGTTCCCGGTCCCGGAGGGCGCGTACAAGGTGGGCGAGTCGGCCGCCGAGGTCGGCGCCCACTACCTGAAGGAGAGCCTGGGCCTTCGCCAGCACATGGAGGAGGACCAGATCCGCAAGTTCAGCCTGCGGATCTTCTCCTCGAACAACGGCAACCAGGACATCACGCGCCGGCCGGAGTTCGGCTTCGGCCGCCTCTCCCCGCTGAAGACCTTCCAGATCGACCGCGGGCGCCTGGAGAACAAGCTCGCGGAGGAGGTCGACCGGGCGGGCGTCGAGTTCCTCCAGGGCCACTCGGTGTCGTCGTTCGAGCTCGGCGACGACCGCCACATGGCCACCGTCAAGGACTCCGAGGGCAACACGCGCGAGTACAGCGCCAAGTGGATCATCGACGCCAGCGGCCGCGTGAGCCTGCTGCGCCGCCAGCTCGGCCTGACCGTGGACATCCCGCACGACGTGAACGCCTCGTGGTTCCGCGTGCCGTACCGGGTGACGGTGGACGAGTGGTCCGACGACCAGGCCTGGCGCGACCGCGTGCCGAACGGCCGCCGCTGGGCGAGCACCTGCCACCTGGTCGGCGAGGGCTACTGGATCTGGCTGATCCCGCTGGCGAGCGGCGCCCACAGCGTCGGCGTGGTGGCGGACCCGAAGTACGTCCCGTTCGAGGAGATCCGCCGCTACGACACGCTCATGGACTGGCTGCGCAAGAAGGAGCCGCAGCTCGCCGACAAGCTGCCCGACTCCGAGGACGGGCTGCTCGACTTCCGCAAGCTCAAGAACTACGCGTACGGCACGCGCCGCGGGCTCTCGCCGCAGCGCTGGTGCCTGACCGGCGAGGCCGGCCTGTTCCTCGACCCGCTGTTCTCGACCGGGTTCGACTTCATCGCGGTCGCGAACACGCTGGGCACGCGGCTGATCCAGGGCGCGCTCGACGACGAGCCGGACGTGCGCAAGCGGCTGAAGGCCTACAACCGCTTCTACCTGGGCCAGTACCTCGGCTGGGAGCCGGCGTTCGCGGGGCAGTACGAGATCTTCCGCGACGCGCAGGCGACCTCGGCCAAGATGGTCTGGGACAACGCGTCGTACTTCCTGTTCCCGGTGCCCATGATCACCAGCGGGCACTTCCTCGACTACGAGTTCACGGCCAAGATGGTCGACGAGTTCCGGCCGCACTTCGACATGAACATCCACATGCAGAAGATGTTCAAGCAGTGGAGCCGCTCGGAGTACGACCGGCAGGCGGCCGGGTTCGTGTACGGCAGCGACTCGGCGGTCGAGGAGCTCTTCCACGCCGCGTCGGGGACGCTGACCCAGGACGAGACCGCGGAGATCATCGTGAACGGCGTGAGGCGCATGAAGGCCGCGAGCTGGGACCTCTACGAGCACATGACGGACAAGGCCGGGCTGAAGGTGGACCCGCCCACGTGGGACCGCCCGAAGCTGGACACGCCGATGATCGAGTGGTCGCCGTACGAGCAGCGCACCGCCGCGCCGGCCGAGGTGGCGCCACAGCCCGAAGACGGCTGGATGCTGCGCTAGCGGGAGATCGGCGCGAGATCTCCCGACGCCGGTAGATCTCCCGCCGGCGGGCCCGCTCGGCGCTCAGCGAACCTGCTCGGGAGCGCCGCGGCGCTCCCGTGCGAAGCCCGCGACCAGCTCGGCCACCCGCACGGGCTGGTCCTCCGGCGAGAGCGTGTAGGAGTCCTCGATCCACTCGAGCCGGGCGTTCGGCAGCGTGCGGGCGAGGGCCTCGGCGTGCTTCGGCGGCATGACCCGGTCCTCGCGCGACCACGCGATCAGCGCCGGGCGGTCGAAGCTCGCCAGCCGGTCGGCCGCCTCGTGCATGTGCCGGCTCGAGTAGTCGCGCAGGAAGGCGGCGAAGTCCGCCCGCACCTCACCGCTCACGACCGCCGGGCGCGTGTAGCTGTCGGCCACCTCGGGCGGGAACGGCCGCTTGGCCAGCCAGCCGTAGGCGAAGGGGAGTCGCTGGAACGGGCGGATCTGCCCCGGCGCCAGGTACGCGAGCAGGCCGGCGGGCAGCCGCGCCGCCACGTTCATCCCGCGGAACAGCAGCGGCGGGGCGTTGTCGCGGTACTCGCACGAGGTCAGCACGAGCCGGTCGAGCCGCTCGGGGTGGTGCGCGGCGACCATCTGGCAGATCGCGGCACCGGTGTCGTTGCCGACCAGCGTCACGCGATCGAGACCGGCTGCCTCGATCGCCTCGGCCACCATCCGGGCGATGCCCCGCGGCGTCCGGTCGGCGCCGGGCGTCGGCAGCGCGTGGGCGCCGAGCGGCAGGTCGAGCGTCAGGCAGCGGAAGTCCGGCGCCACGCGCTCCACGACCCCGCGCCAGACGTTCGCGTTCGTCAGCACGCCGTGCACGAACACGACCGGCTCGCCCGAGCCGCGCTCGAACGCGTGCAGCCGGCCGCCGCCGGCGCTCAGCTCGCGCCGCTCCCCGAGCGCCGGGGAGCGCCAGGCCGCGCTACCCGTCAGCAAGGGGCTCGACCCGCCACGTGGAGTCGAGGGTCGAGACGGTGCGTCCGTCCTCGTTGGCCGACTCGACCCTGACCTGGAGCTCGGCGGGCGACGCGGCCCCGCCGCGGAGCGCCTCCCAGTCGCCGCCAGCCGGCTCGGCGACGCTCGTGATGAGCCCCACCGGGACGTAGGGGTACGTGGTGGTGCTGGCGGTGAGCCGCGCGGAGGCGGACTCGCCGACCGCGGCTCGCACCAGCGCCTGGGCCGCCGCGTACATCGTCGTGTAGAGGGCGCTGGCGTGGCGGATGCCCAGGTGGTTGTCGAGCTCGCGGAGCCCCGGCTGCTCGACCACGGCGCGCTCGGGGGTCGCCTCGACGACCCGCGAATGCGCGCGCTGCGTGTAGGGATCCGTCTCGACCTGGACCGTCACCGTGGGCGGAGCGTATGGCCCTCGCGGGGGCGCGCACAAGCGCGACGGCGCGAGGCGATGTTTGCGGTAGCCGCCCCACCTATCTAGACAGTGCGTCTACAGCGATGGACAGAGGCACCGAACAGGGGAACGGACGGCCCGATGGCGGCCGTGCCGAGAACTGCGCGCTCGTCACCGGGGCGGCGCGCGGCATCGGCGCGTCGATCGCCGAGGCGCTCGCCGACGCGGGCTGGCCGGTCGTCGTGAACTACAGCTCCGACGAGGAGGGCGCCGCGGCGACGGTCGCCCGGATCGAAGGGGCCGGCGGACGCGCGATCGCCCATCGGGCCGACGTGGCCGACGGCGACGCCGTGGACGCGATGTTCGACCGCGCCGAGGAGGAGCTCGGGAGCGTGCTCGCGCTGGTGAACAACGCCGGCATCCGCCACGACCGCCTGATCGGCGGGCTCGACCGCGAGAACTGGCAGCGCGTGATCGACGTGAACCTCGGCGGCGCCTACAACACGATCCACCGCGCGGTGGGGAAGATGGTCCGCGCCCGCCACGGCCGGATCGTGAACATCAGCACGATCTCGGCCCACAGCCCGCTGCCGGGCCAGTCCTCCTACGCGGCCTCGAAGGCCGGCGTGGAGGCTCTCACCCGCACGGTCGCGATCGAGGTCGCCCGCCGCGGCGTGACCGTGAACGCGATCGCCCCCGGGCTGGTGCAGACCGACTTCATCCCGGCCGCCGCCGAGATGGCCACGTCGGGGATACCCGCGCGGCGCATCGCGGAGCCGGAGGAGATCGCCAAGTGCGTGAGGTTCCTGGTCTCGCAGGAGGCCTCCTACGTGACGGGGGCCGTGCTCACCGTCGACGGCGGCCTGACCGCCGGCATACCGATCCCAGGGCGCTCGGACAGGGCCGGCGCCGCATCGAAGTAGAGGAGGAGTGGAATGACCACGCAGAACGTCACCGAGGAGGCCGTCGCCAAGCGGATCGTGGAGTCGCTGATCGAGTTCGGCGCCGACCCGGATCAGCTCAGGCCGGAGGCCACGCTCGAGGAGCTCGACATCGACTCGCTCGACATGTTCGAGCTCAGCCAGATCCTGCAGCAGGAGTTCGGCCTCGAGGTGAACCCCGAGGACTTCGAGGGCGTCGAGACGCTCGGCGACGCGCAGAACGTGCTCACCGGGTATGTGAAGACGCAGGCGAATGCCTGACGGCCTGAAGAAGCACGCGGCCATCACGGGCATCGGCGCCGTCTCGCCCCTGGGCGTCGGCGCCGACGCGCTGCACGACGGGTGGAAGAACGGCGTCTGCGCGATCGAGAACGGCGAGGCGATCTGCCAGGACTTCGACCCCACGTCGTTCATGTCGCGGAAGGAGGTCCGCCGCACCCATCGCAACGTGCAGCTCGGGATCGGCGCGGCCGACGAGGCGATCGCCACGGCGTGGGGCGACAAGATGCCCTACGACCCGGAGCGCGTCTCGTGCTTCCTCGGCGTCGCGTTCGGCGGCACCGACCTCGTCTGCCAGCAGCACAAGGTCTACGAGGAGCAGGGGCCCGACGCGGTCTGGACGCTCACGATCCCGCTGGCGATGGCCAACGCCTCGCCGGCGATGATGTCGATCCGGTACGGGATCCAGGGCGAGACCAACTGCGTCGGCTCGGCCTGCGCGGCGGCGGCGCAGGCGATCGGCGAGGGGCTCAAGGCGATCCGGCTCGGCGACGCGGACGCGTGCGTCGTGGGCGGGTCGGAGGCGCCGGTCACGCCGTACTTCCAGGCGGGCTTCCGCCAGGCGGGCGCCCTGTCGAAGACCGGGCTCTCGCGCCCGTTCGACCGCCGCCGCGACGGCTTCGTGATGGGCGAGGGGGCCGGCATCCTCGTGCTCGAGGACCCGGACAAGGCGAGGGAGCGCGGGGCGAACATCCTCGGCTACCTGGCCGGGTTCGCCTCCACGACCGACGCGCACCACCTGACCGCGCCCCAGGAGGACGGCGGGATGTGCGCCACCGCGATCAAGCGCGCGATCGCCGACGCGGGGCTCGAGCCCGAGGACGTGGACTGGGTCAACGCCCACGGCACGTCGACCGAGTCGAACGACAAGGCCGAGACGGCGGCGCTCAAGAACGCGCTCGGCGAGCGCGCCTACAAGGTGCCCGTGTCGGGCCCGAAGTCGGTGATCGGCCACTCGATCGGGGCGGCCGGCGGCGTGGAGGCCGTCGCGTCGGTGATGGCGCTGCGGGACGGCACGGCCCCGCCGACGATCGGGCTCGAGGAGCCGGACGACGGGCTCGACCTGAACTACGTGCCCGACCGGGCGGTGGCGCTCGAGCCGCGCAACGGCAACGGCAAGCTCGTCGGCATCTCCAACTCGTTCGCGTTCGGCGGCCACAACGCCACGCTGGTCATCACCACGTGAGCGACGCCAGCAAGATCCACATCAACTACGACCCCGAGGGCTACTGGGGCTTCCCGGGCGTGCCCTTCCACCAGCGCATGGGGATCGAGTTCTCGCGCGACCCGGACGGATCGTCGGTCGTGAGCCTGCCGGCGACGCCGGAGGTGCTGGACGAGAACGGCGAGCAGTCCACGGCGGCGATCTACACCGTCGCGGAGATCGCGTCCGCGCTGCGGACGTGCGACGAGCTCGCGGCCGAGGCGAAGGAACTCCCACAGGACATGTACCCGGTGATGCTCGCCCGCGAGGTGCGCTTCAAGACGATGGCGCCGCCGCGCGGCGAGATCGCCGCGCGCACCCGCTTCATGGGCGACCCCGCGGAGGTCATGCGGCGGATCGAGGCGCGGCGGAAGGGCAACGTGACGATCGAGGTGCAGATCACCGGCGAGGGCGGCGACCAGGTCGGCGAGGCCGAGATCGACTTCTACGTGCGCATCATGTCCGAGGAGCGCCTGCTTGCCATGACCGCCGCGGCCACCACCGCCTGATCAGAACCCCCACGGAGGAGAGACATGGAAGCAAGCACGCAGGAGCCGATGGAGATCAAGGTCGCCACGCGCGAGGACGAGATGCGCGTGCCGTTCCACCAGCTCGAGGTGGGCGGCCGGTTCATCAGCCGCGCGCGCACGATCACCGAGACCGACGTCGTGAACTTCGCGGCGCTGACCGCCGACTGGCACCCGCTCCACACGAACGCCGAGCACGCGAAGGAGAGCATCTTCGGCCAGCGCGTCGCGCACGGGATGCTGCTGCTCTCGTACTCGATCGGGCTCGTGCCGAACGAGTACGTCGTCGCGCTGCGCAGGCTGAAGAACGTGACGTTCAAGAAGCCCGTGTTCTTCGGCGACACGATCCGCGTGGAGGGCACGGTGGTGAACCTCAAGCCGATGCCCGGCGACGAGGTCGGCATGGTCACGGGCCGCTGGCGCATCCTGAACCAGCACGACCAGACGGTGTTCAAGCTGGAGATCGAGGCCCTGTGGAGCAACAAGGAGCTCTGACACTGGAGGAGAAGCCGCCCGCCACCGAGCCCCCGGCGGGGCTGCTGGCCGGCAAGCGGATCCTGGTGACGGGCGTCCTGACGAACCGCTCGCTGGCGTACCACGCCGCGGTGCGGATGCAGGAGCTCGGAGCCGAGGTGATCCTCACCGGCTTCGGGCGGGCGAAGCGGCTCACGCAGCGCGCGACGGCGACGATGCCGCGCACGCCGGAGGTGCTCGAGCTCGACGTGCAGAGCGACGACGATTTCAGGCAACTCGCCGACGACCTGGACGAGCGCTGGGGCGGCGTGGATGGCGCGCTGCACTCGGTGGCGTTCGCGCCGCCGGACCTCTTCAAGCAGCCGTTCCTCGAGGCCAGCATCGAGGACGTCGAGGTGGCCGCGCGGATCAGCGCGTACTCGCTCCAGCCGATGGCGCGAGTCCTGCTGCCGCTCATGGAGCGGAACGAGGGCGGCGGGACGATCGCCGCGCTGACCGTCGATCCGCGGGTGCGCGTGCATCCGTACGCGTGGATGACGGTCATGAAGAGCACGCTGACCGCCGTCGCCAGGCAGCTGGCGGTGGAGGTCGCGCCGCACGGGCTGCGCGTGAACCTCATCGCCGCGGGTCCGGTCAGGACCAACGCCGCCAGCGCCATTCCCGAGTTCGACGAGATGGAGAAGACCTACAGCCGTGCGCCCCTCGGTTGGGACGCCCGCAATCACGCCGCGATCGCGGGCGCCGCGTGCTTCCTCATGTCCGACCTCTCGCAGGGGATGACCGGCGATGTCCTCCACGTCGACGGTGGCATGCACATCCTCATCTGAGCCGCCGCCCCCCGGCGGGGGCTCGGACGATCGGACGACGCTGGGCCGGATAGCCGCGTCCGTCGCACGCCACCCGAAGACGGTGGTGGCGATCTGGCTCGTCGTGATCGGCCTGCTCGCCCTGCGCGGGATCGGGGTGGAGGACCGCCTGTCGACGGTCGCCCTCTGGATCCCCGGCACGCCGAGCAAGGAGGCTCAGGACTTCAAGGAGAGCTCGTTCGGCGACCAGGACTACACCGTTGTGCTCCTCCAGGGGCCGCCGAAGGAGGTCGAGCGCCAGGGCAAGCGGCTCACGCGCGCGACCGCGAAGATCAAGCGGACGACCGCGGTCGTGTCCCCGTGGTCCGGCGGCGAGACGATCGAGGGCCTGCGCCCGTCCCCCAAGGCGGCAGCGCTGATCGTGAACCTGCGCCGCTACGACGGAGAGCTGTACCCCGACATCCTGCCGCCGCTCGAGCGGACGATCGACGAGGTGGTCGAGCCGCCGGTCACGGCATCGCTCGGCAGCCAGGCGGTGATCGCGAAGCACGCCACCAGCGAGGCGGAGCGCGCGGCCAAGCGCGCCGAGCTGCTCGCGTTCCCCGTGCTCGCGATCGTCCTGTTCCTCGTGTTCGGGTCGCCCGTGGCAGCGGCGATCCCCGGGCTGATCGGGGGGGCGACCGTTCAGGCGGGCCGCGGTGTGATCGACCTGCTCTACGGGCCGGTCGAGTTCGACGCTCTGGCCCCCGGCATCACCGCGATGGTGGGGCTGGCGCTCGGCATCGACTACACGCTGCTGATCGTCTCCCGCTACCGCGAGGAGGTGGCGCGCGGGCTAAGCCCACCGGAGGCGGCGGAGGCGGCCGTGGCCACGGCGGGGCGCGCAGCGATCTTCGCCGGCTTCGCGCTGTTCCTCACGATGCTCGTGGCGTCGCAGATCCTGCCGGGCGCGATCGTCGTCTCCACGGCGATCGCGGTGATGATCGCCTCGGTCTTCAGCGTCGCCGCCGCGATCTTCGTCGCGCCCGCGCTGCTGGTGATCGCCGCGCCGTACCTCGACCGCTTCTCGATCTACGGACGCAGCGGCAGGCGCGGCGGGATGTCGCGGCTCTCGGCGGCGCTCACCCGCCGGCCGGTGCTGGCGAGCGCGCTCGTCGCGCTGCTCCTGCTCGGCGGCAGCGTGCAGGCGTTCGCGGTCGACAGCGGCCCGCCCAGCACCGGCCTGCTGCCGCCGGACAACGAGGGGCGCAAGATGCACCGGGCCGTCGAGCGCGTGCTCGGGCCCGGCTTCGGCGGGACCTTCGAGGTGCTGGTGGACGGCGGCAGCAAGCCGGTCACCACGCCCGGCCGGCTGCGGAGGCTGGCCCGCTTCGAGCGAACCGTCCGCCGCGACCCCGGCGTCTTCACGGTGGCGGGGCTCGCCCGCATCGAGGAGCAGACGGAGCAGCTGCGCCGCGTGCCGCAGCAGATCGACGGGCTGACGCTGACCCTGAAGGAGGGCCGCCGCGGCCTCGAACGCCTCGACGGCGGGCTGGGCCTGGCGCGCGGCGGCGCGCGCGACCTCGAGTCCGGGCTGCGCGCGGCGGCGGCGGGCTCCGACCTGCTGCACGGCGGCACCGGCCAGACCGAGCTCGGCGCGCGCCTGCTGCGCGACGGCACGCGCGCCGCGGCCGTCGGCTCGCAGCGGCTGCTCCAGGGGATGCGCCTGGCGCAGGCCGGGGCGGGCAGGCTGGCCCGCGGCGCCGGCAGCGCGGCGGAGGGGTCGGACGAGCTGCAGGAGGGGATCGAGGCCGCGCGCGTGCAGGCGCCCGGGATCGCGCAGGGAGGCCGCCGCCTCGAGACGGCGCTGCGCGGCGGCGCGGATCAGCTCGGCCGCCTGCGCGAGCCGATCGGGATCGCCACCGACGAGCTGATCCGCGCATGGGACGGGCTGCAGGCGATGACCATCGGGAAGGCCGACCCGCTCTACCCGCAGGTGGTCGAGGCGGTCGGCCGCGCGCGCGGCGCCGTGACGGGGCGCGACCCGCGCAATGGCGAGCCGGTCCAGGCCGGCTACGACGGGCTCGACGCCGCGATCGTCCAGGCGCAGTCCGAGACGCACCGCGCGGCCGACGGCGCGGCCCTGCTCGCTGCCGGCGGCGACCGGCTGGTGGACGGGCTCGTGGAGATCGAGGACGGCGCCGAGCGCCTCGTCGAGGGGATCGAGACGCTCGCGCGCGGCAACCGCCGGCTCGCGGGCGCCCTCGAGGAGCTGACCGGCGGCGGCGCCCAGCTCGCTCCCGGCCTCGACCTGCTGGCGTTCGAGACCGGCAGGCTGGCGCGCGGGCTCGAGGAGATCGACGACGGCACCGGCCGGCTCGCGCGGGAGCTGCGCTCCGGCGCGGCGCGGGCGCCCCAGCTGAGCGCCGGGATCCAGCAGATGCTCGACGGCGTCGCGGCCCAGCGCCGCAAGCTCCCCAACGGCGGGATCGACATCTCGCGGATCAACCGCGAGTCGCCCGGCTTCTTCCGCTCGGGCTACTTCTACCTGTCGAGCGTCGACGGAGCCGCGGACGGCACGCGCCGCCGCGCCGGGCTCGTGGTGAACCTCGACCGCGGCGGCCACGCCGCGCGCATGTCGATCATCCCGACGACCGCCCCGCTGCATCCGGACAGCGCGGCCACGCGCAAGCGCATCGAGAAGGCCGCGGCCAAGCTCGAGCGCGACACCGGGATGAAGGTACGCGTGGGAGGCGAGCAGGCGGCGCTCGCGGACTTCAACGACGAGATGCGCTCGGCGGTGCCGATCGCGACGCTGGCGCTCGCCCTCGTCACCCTGCTCGTGCTGGTGCCGATCCTGCGGTCGCTGCTCCTGCCGCTCGCGGCCGTGCTGCTGAACGTGCTCACCGTCGGCGCCACGTTCGGCGTGATGGCGCTGCTGTTCAACGACAGCCTGCTCGGCGGCCCCGGCTACATGGACACGTTCACCCTCGGGATCATCCTGACCGTCCTGTTCGGATTGGCGATCGACTACGAGGTGTTCGTGCTCGCGCGCATGCGTGAGGAGTACCTGCGCACGGGCGACACGCACCAGGCGATCGTCAACGGGATCGACGGCACGGCGCGCGTGGTCACGGGCGCGGCGATCATCATGATGGCCGTCTTCCTGGCGTTCTCGACGTCCGGCTTCATCAGCATGCGCAACGTCGGCGTCGGGCTGGCGGTGGGCGTCTTCATCGACGCGTTCCTGATCCGGATGCTCGCGCTGCCGGGGCTGATGCGGATGCTCGGGCCATGGGCCTGGTGGCTGCCGGGCTGGCTCGACCGGATCCTGCCGAACGTGAACCTGGAGCCACCGTCGCACGGGCATGCGCCGGCGCGGCCGGCCGCGGAGCCGGCGAGCTAGACGATCGGGGTGGGGGCCCCCGGGCGGGGGGCGGGGGCGGCCGTTAGGCCGCGGCGGCCGCGGCCACGTGCGGCCGCTCGTCCTGCTGCTGCTCCTGCTGGCTGCCGAAGCGGCAACCGCACTCGGGGCAGACGACCTCGGGCTCCGCGGCATCCACCTGCACGGGCTCGAGGTCCGGGGTCGGCTCGAGGCGGCGCGCCCGGCGCATCTCCTCGCGCAGGCAGCGCACCGACAGGCGCTCGGACTCGGCGAGGTCCAGCCAGCGCCGCCGGTCCTCGAGCGGGCACGCGGCCACCTCGGCGTGGTGGCTCCAGGACAGGCCCTCGCGCCGCTCCTCGGGCTCGAAGCGCGAGGCCACGTAGACCATGTTCGTCAGCGTCTGCACGTCGTAGCCGGTGATCCGCGACGCGCGCACGTAGCGCTCGCCGAAGCGCTGGTTGCCGTAGCGCAGCCAGTCGCCGAGCCACCAGCCCACGCCGCGCCCGATGACGCCCAGGCGGCGGCCCTGCTCAGCCCACTCGCGCATGCCGAGGTCGGTTTCGGAGATCCAGCAGGTGGGTGTAAGTTCGATCCCCGGCCGGGAGGCGATCACCCCTCGGTCCCGCGGTACCGCAATCACGTCACCAGTCGCCAAGGTGCCCCCCTCTAGGTCAAGTCGGCGTGATCGCTCTATGCGAATCGTGGGGACGACTATACCCGGAATTCCCCCCGTAGGTGGGTGTTCATCCCCCTATCGGGGGAGTACCCGAAAACAGGCGCGTTTGCGGTATCTGCTCAGGCGCGTTCGCCCAATAAAAATCGGGCGACCGAAACCGCCGCGTCGATGGTGGCGGCGCTGTCCCACGCGGGGTCGGAGATGATCTGGACCTCGAGGCCGTCGGCGAGCGCGAGGAAGACGGACGCCACCGCCTCGGGCTCGGCGCGCAGCTTCACGATGCCGTCCGCCTCCTTCTCGCTGAGGGCGGCGGCGAGCTCGCCGCGGACGCGGCGGTAGAGGTCGCTCAGCTCGCCGCGGATCTCGTCGTTGCGGCGCGCGGCGCTCAGCATCTCGTGGACGACCGCGTGCCAGCCGGGCTCCTCGTCCACGTATTCGCGGAGCTGGGTCACGAGCGCCTCGACGATCGCGTCGATCGAGCCCGCGCCCCGGAGACGCTCCTCGAGCGTGTGGATGCGAAGGTCGGCGTCGTGGCGGACGACCTCAACGAGCAGCCGCTCCTTCGAGCCGAAGTAGTAGTGCAGCAGGCCGCGCGAGACCCCCGCCTCGCGCGCGACGTGGTCGAAGGTCGAGCCGGCCGCGCCGACGCGCGCCACGCTGTCGCGCATCGCGGCGACGATCCGCCGCGCCTTGTCGCTGTCGAGCCGGCGCTCGGGGACGCTCGGTGTCGCGGTCCTGGCTGCCTCCATCGAGGGCAATCTACTAGCTGGATAGCCAGCCAGCGGAGCCCTGCATGCTCCGACGTGTTGACCTGGCTGTGCTAGACGATACCCCCGTGATCTCTTCTCACGCCGGCTCCCTCCGCGCGCGCTGGCTGGCCGGCGCGCTGACGGTGTGCACGGCGAGCGTGGGCCTCGCGGCCTCCGCCCAGTCGCAGACGCGCGCGCGGCCGGCGGCGGCCTCGGCGGTCGCCTTCGCACGCCAGGACTCGGAGGGCACGCACAGCCGCGTCTCCGCGCGCGGAGACGAGCAGCGGTCGCGCGGCGGAGCCTCCGCCAGCGCCTCCACGCGCGGCGGCAAGGGCCGCGCCAGCGCCGGCGCCGTCGTCTCCCACGTGAACCTGTTCGACGGGCTCGTGCGCGCCTCGAGCGTGCGCGTGGGCGCCTCGGCCGGAGCCGGCGGCCGGCGCGGCGGCCGCGTGGCGGGGCTGCGGATCGCCGGCAAGTCGCGCGGCACCTTCACGCGCCGCCGCGCGTTCGACCTCGACGGCTACGGCAAGCTCGTGATCCTCTCGGCCGGGCGTCACGGCATCACCGGCATGCGCGCGAAGCTCACGCGCTCGTACAAGGGGACGCGGCGCGGCACCACGGTCACGGTCGCCTTCGCCTCGGCCACCGCGCGCGACGCGGTCCGCCCGCCGAAGCCGAAGCCGAAGGAGCCGCGCAAGCGCCCGCGCGGTGGCGGCGGCGCTCCGGAGAGGTCGAAGGAGCCACCGCGGCGCAAGGCCCCGCCCACCCCCGCGAGCAAGCTGCGCGAGCTCTCGACGAAGGGCGGCTACGCGTTCCCGGTGCTGAAGGGCAAGCACCGCTACAGCAACGACTGGGGCGCGCCGCGGCAGAACACCGGCGCCCACGAGGGCAACGACATCTTCGCCCCGGCCGGCACGCCGGTCCTGGCGGTCACCGACGGCACGCTCCAGCGTGTCGGCACCGCGCGCGTTCCCGGCAACCGCCTCTACCTCCACACCGCCCGCGGCGACTACTACTTCTACGGCCACCTCTCGTCGTTCGAGGCCGACGCTCGCAGCGGCAAGCGCGTGAAGGCGGGCGAGGTGCTCGGCTACGTGGGGAGCACCGGCGACGCGGAGCCGACGCCGCCGCACGTGCACTTCGAGATCCACCCGGGCGCCGGTCCGCCGGTCAACCCGTATCCCTTCCTGCGCGCCTGGGAGACGAAGCGCGACGTGCCCACCGCCGCCTGGCTCGAGAGCTACGGCGGCGCGCGGCCCGGCACGCTCGTGGTCGTGCGCGACTACCTGGCGCAG
The DNA here is from genome assembly GCA_036386455.1 of Thermoleophilaceae bacterium. Lineage (GTDB taxonomy): Bacteria > Actinomycetota > Thermoleophilia > Solirubrobacterales > Thermoleophilaceae > AC-37. The sequence goes on along the minus strand of DASVVS010000123.1, from coordinate 26,052 downwards.
TAGCCCCTCAACGAGAAGAGGCGCCCGCAGGCGCCCCTTCGAGAACTTGGCTTGCGGCCTGAGGTCAGGTCGCGGCGCCCGTCGGCTGCGCCGAGCCCGAGCTTGAGGACGAGGTGGTGGTCGAGGTGTACTCGAACTCCTCCTCCGCGCCGAAGAGCGCGTCCAGCACCTTCTTGCGCAGACCCTCGGAGAGAGCCATCGCGGCGCCGGCGCCGACCAAGAGGAGCAGCAGCCTGCGGCCCTTCTTGCCCTTCTTCTTCTTGGACCCGCGGAGGGAGTCGGCGGCGTCGCGCAGCGACGTCGCGGCCTCGCGCAGCTCCTTCTGCGTCTTCTTGTCGTCCAGGATCGCCTTCGCCGGGCCCTTGCCGTTGGCGATGCGGTCGTAGGCGTTGCGCGCGGACTCGTACGCCGTGCGCAGGTTGTCCCGCAGCTCATCGTCCTCGATCAGACGCTGCACATACGGGTTGTCCTTGGCCGCCTTGCCGGCCGCGAGAGCGCCCGCGCCGGCCGATGCGGCCTTTTTCTTCTTCGATGCCATGACTCTCCTCGGTCGGCTCCTAGACCGGAACATACCCGAGTGAGGAATTCGAGACACCGCCGGCCGAGAGCGCAACCTCTCCACACGCGGCGGTTTTCACAGGACCGTGAGGCTTTGCACGTATCTCGCGGTGGGCGCCACGGCCGCGCTCGCCCTGCTGCCCACGGCGGCGGAGGCGCGCACCGGGCCGCCGCTGCAGCCGTTCCCGCACAGCGTCACGACGCCCGAGGACCCGACCTCGGACGGCGCTCGCTACTTCGCGCTGAACGCGGCGCCAGGCACCGTGCGCGTCTTCGACACCGAGACGCGGTCCGTGCGCGACGTCGCCGTCGGCGAGCGCTGCCGCGCCCGCAGCGGCAGTCCGGGCGTGGTGCTGGTGGTCTGCGACCAGGAGCGCACGCCGTACCTCCTCCGGCTCGCCACCGGGGCGCTCCACCCCGTGCCGGTCGGGCCCCAGACGACGGAAGGGATCGAGTACTGGCACACCGTGGGCCGCCACTGGATCGCCGGCACCACGACCACGGTCGGCAAGCAGATCGAGGTATTCGTCAACCGCCGGACCGGCGAGCGGGTGAGCCGTTCGTTCGACCTCGACGCAGGGCGTGACGTGGACGATCCGAAGCTGCGGCCCTACCCCCGCAGCGTGTTCGACCGCGACGGGTCGCTGTCGCTGCGCGCCGGCGACTCGGCCGACGGCTCGCTGTCCCTGCTGCGGCGCGGCCCCGACACGCGGCTCACGACGCGGCCGTGGAGATCGACCCAGCTCTCGGCCGGCATCGTGACCTGGACCGAGGAGCCGCGTACCGTCCGTGCGTACGACGACCGCGCCCGCGTCAGGCTCGGGTGGGTGGTCGACGGGCCGGCCACCGTCGCGACGAGCGTGCACACCCGCAAGCACGTGCTGGTGGCGGCGCGCAGCTCGTGGGGCGAGTCCCCGCGCCTGCTCTGGGCCCGAATCAGGAAGTAGCGCCTGGCTAGCGCTCTCGCGCGGCGGCGGGCTGGCGCGCGCGAGAGCGCGGCGAGCGGCGCCTGCGCGGCAGCTCCACGGCGTTGCCGTCGGCGTCGCGGAGCGGCTCGAGGGCGAGGTCGAGCACGCGGTCGACCGTGCCGACGAAGACGAACTCGATGCCCTCGGTGAGGTGCTCCGGGAACTCGTCGAGGTCGGCCTCGTTGAGCTTCGGCGCGATCACGCGCGTGATTCCGGCGCGCTGGGCCGCGAGCGACTTCTCCTTCAGGCCGCCGATGGGGAGCACCTGGCCGGTCAGCGTGACCTCGCCGGTCATCGCGGTGTCGGAGCGGACGGGTCGCCCCGTGACGAGCGACACGAGCGCGGTGGCCATGGTGATGCCCGCGCTCGGCCCGTCCTTCGGCACCGCCCCCGCCGGCACGTGCACGTGCACGTCGTTCGTGCGGAACCAGTCGTCCGCCACGCCCTCGCCCCAGCGCGGCGCGTTCGCCTTCACGTACGAGAGCGCGGCCGCCGCCGACTCCTTCATCACGTCGCCGAGCTGGCCGGTGATCTGCAGCTTGCCGTCGCCCGGGAACGCGGTCGCCTCCACGAACAGCACGTCGCCGCCGACGGGCGTCCACGCGAGCCCGGTCGCCACCCCCGGGTCGTCCGTGCGCCGCGCGACCTCTGAGAGGAAGCGGCGCTTGCCGAGCAGCTCGGTCACCTGCTTCGGCCGGATCGTGCGCTTGCGGTTGCGCGTGCCCTCGGCGTACTCGCGAGCGACCTTGCGCGCCACCGACCCGATCTCGCGCTCGAGGTTGCGCACCCCCGCCTCGCGCGTGTAGCCGTCCACGATCAGCTTGAGCGCGTCGTCGGTGAACTCGATCTTCCCGGGCGTCAGCCCGTTGCGCTCGATCTGGCGCGGCACGAGGTAGCGCTTGGCGATCTCGAGCTTCTCCTCCTCGGTGTAGCCGGCGAGCTGGATCACCTCCATGCGGTCGCGCAGCGGCGGCGGGATCGGCTCGAGCTGGTTCGCGGTGGTCACGAACATGACGTTCGAGAGGTCGAACGGCAGGTCGAGGTAGTGGTCGCGGAAGGTGCCGTTCTGCTCGGGGTCGAGCACCTCGAGCATCGCGCTCGAGGGGTCGCCGCGGAAGTCCGCGCCCATCTTGTCGATCTCGTCGATCATCAGGACCGGGTTGTTCGAGCCCGCGTCGCGCAGCGCGCGCATGATCGTCCCGGGGATAGCGCCGATGTAGGTGCGGCGGTGACCACGGATCTCGGATTCGTCGCGCACGCCGCCGACCGAGATCCGCTCGAACTTGCGCCCCATCGCGGCGGCGATCGAGCGCCCGAGCGAGGTCTTGCCCACGCCCGGCGGCCCGACGAAGCAGAGGATCGCCGAGCGGGCGTCCGGCTTGAGCTTGCGCACGGCCAGGAACTCGATGATCCGGTCCTTGATCCGGTCGATGTCGTAGTGGTCGCGGTCGAGGACCGAGCGCGCCTCCTTGAGGTCGAGGTGGTCCTCGGTCGACTCCGACCACGGCAGGTCCACGATCCACTCGAGGTAGGTGCGGATCACGCCGTGCTCGGCCGACTGCGGCGGCAGCCGCTCGAAGCGCTGGAGCTCGCGCTCGGCCTGCTTGGCGGCGTGCTCGGGCAGGTCCGCCGCCTCGATCCGCTCGCGCAGCTCGTTCGCCTCCGCCGCCTGCTCGTCGGTCTCGCCGAGCTCCTCCTGGATCGCCTTGAGCTGCTGGCGCAGGAAGTACTCGCGCTGGCCCTTCTCCATCTCCGACTGGACCTGCGACTGGATCCGCGACCCGATCGAGATCAGCTCGGTCTCGCGCGCCAGGAGCTCCGACAGGCGCCGCAGGCGCTTCGCGAGGTTGGGCTCGGCGAGCAGGTCCTGCTTCTCGTCGGTCTTCACGCGCAGGGCCCCGGCGATCATCCAGCCCAGCTCGGCCGGGTCGTCGATGTTCGCGACCGCGAGCTGGAGCTCCTCGGGCAGGTACGGGACCTGCTGGATGATCTCCGTGAACGAGTGCTGGACGGTGCGGGTCATCGCCTCGACCTCGGGGGTGTGCTCCACCACGTCGGGCTGCTCCTCGATGCGCGCCACGAGGTACGGCTGCGTCGCCACGTACGGGCCGACCCTCACGCGCGGGCCGCCCTGCACGAGGATGCGCAGCGTGCCGTCGGGCACCTTGATCATCCGCGCGACCGTGCCGGCCACGCCCACGTCGTGGAGGTCGTCGGGCCCGGGCTCGTCGTTCTCGGGGTCGCGTGAGGCGACCATCGCGAGCATCCGCTCGCCGCTCAGCACGTCGTTCACGAGGCGGATCGACCGCTCCTGCCCGATCGCGAGCGGAGTGAGCGTGTGCGGGAACGTGACGGTGTCGCGCAGCGGAAGGATCGGCAGGCCGTCGGGCAGGGGCGCGCCGCCGCCGCCGTCCGGGCCGCCGAGGTTCCCGATGTTGATGCTCATCCGGCGCCCCGCTCGCGCGAGCGGATCGGAACCTGCCGCGGGTTCTCGGTCGCGATCGGGATGTCGATCCTGAGGATTCCGTCCTCGTAGGTCGCGTTGGCCTCCTCGGCGACCACGTCGGTGCCCAGCTCGACCACGCGCTTGAACGGCCCGTGCGCTATCTCGATCTGCTGGTAGAGGCGGCCCTCGGATTCCTGCGCCCGGCGCTCGCCGGCGATCACGAGCTGGCGGCCGCGGATCTCGAGGCCCACGTCGCCGATCTCGATGCCGGCGAGGTCGGCCTTCACGATCGCGCGCGGGCGCTCGCCGCCGCAGTAGTAGACGTCGACCGCGGGCGAGAAGCCACGCCGGCCCGGAGCGAGCGGCGAGCGGTCGAACACGTCGCCGAACAGCTCGTCGATCTCGCGCCGCATGCGCTCGAAGTTGGCGAACAGGTCGCGCTCGGGAGGCATGGTCCGCAGGTTAACCACCCGCTGCGGCAGGCCGGACGCACCCGGCCGGCCCGCGGCTCAGATCGTGTAGACCGCGCCCTCGCGCGCGACGTCGACCGGCGCGCCGAAGGCGTTCTCCGCCTCGCTGCGCGCCCAGAGCGTGTCGAGCTCGTCCGAGATGTGCGTGAGCACGATGCGGCGCACGCCCGCGGCCTTGCCGTGCTCGCCGGCCTCGCGCGGGGTCAGGTGACCGCGCATCCCGGTGCGCTCCGGGCGCGGCAGCGTGGCTTCGACGAGCAGCAGGTCCGCCTCGCGAGCGAACGCGACGAGGTCCACGCTCGGGCGGCTGTCGGCGCCGAAGGCGAGCTTGCCGCCGCCGTTGGTGGACTCCACGCAGATGGCGAACGTCTCGGTGAAGTGCGGCACCGACTGGAAGCCGAGCCTGAACGGGCCGATCTCGGGCCGGTCGCGCTCCTCGTACTCCTCCACGGCGAAGGCCTTCTCGATCAGGTCCTCGTTGCCCCAGACCCCGACCACCCGGCGGAAGCAGTCGATCGTCCCGCGCGGCACGATCAGCCGCGGCTTGGCGGGCGTGTCGGTGCCGGGCCAGCGGTCGACCGGCACGGGCTGCTGGCGCGGCGCGTAGGTGAGCGCGTAGGAGAACGGGATCAGGTCGAGCCAGTGGTCCGCGTGGATGTGCGAGATCACGACGGCGTCGATCGCCGTGTAGTCGCGGTACTTGCGCAGCTTCCCAAACACGCCGTTGCCGCAGTCGACCACGACGGACGTGCCGTCCTCCTCCACCAAGTACCCCGAGCAAGCGCCGTCCGCGTCCTGCCACGACGGCGACTTCCCGAGAACCGTTAGTCGCATCTGCCGCGAACTCTAATCCGCGGCCGATGCGGGGGAAAGAGACTTTGGTCCGGTTGCGGCGCGCGGCCCGCGCGCGGTGCGCGGGCCGCCTACTGCGGTTGCGGGAAGGCGTACACGGCGCGCGTGCGTTCGGCGCGGAAGACGAAGGCGAGCTGGCGCTCGGGCTTGAGGCCGCGCTCGGCGCAGCGGAACGTCGCGCACGGCTTGTCCGAGTTGAGCGCACAGAGCATGTTGCGCTTGAAGTAGCAGTCCTCGCAGGACACGCGCTTTCCCTTCGCCACCGAGGCGATCCTCCCCCTGATTCTCCGAGATCCGAGCCCGAGACCGTGAGCCCGCCGACGCCGACCATCCAACACGATCTCTTACACCGCCGCCACCCCGGTTTCCGCAAATGGCTGGATTTTGATTCTCCCGCTCCTTGCAGGTTTTTCGCGGAGCGAGTCCGAGACCGGCCGGTATTTGCGGGTAATCCGGATCGGTTCCTCGTTCGTACGCTCCGGGTCCTGATGGAACTCGTGACCGGAGCGACCGGATACGTCGGCGGGCGGCTCGTCGAGAGACTGGCGCGCGAGGGCCGCCCCGTGCGCGCCACGGCGCGCAACCCGGCGCGGCTGGACACGTCCGCGGGCGTCGAGACGGCGCGGATGGACGTCCTCTCCGGCGAGGGCGTGGCCGAGGCGCTCAGGGGCGTCCGGGTCGCGTACTACCTCGTCCATTCGATGGAGGCGGGCGACGAGGACTTCGCCTCGCGCGACCGCCGCGCGGCCACGGGCTTCGCGCGCGCCGCGCGCGAGGCGGGCGTGGAGAAGGTCGTCTACCTCGGCGGGATCGCGCCGCCGCCGGGCTCGCCGCACTCGCCGCACCTGACCTCGCGGCTCGAGGTCGAGGAGATCCTGCTGGGCGAGCTGCCGCGCTCGGTGGCGCTGAGGGCGTCGATCCTCATTGGCGCGCGGTCGTCCTCGTTCCGGATGCTCGTGCGGCTGGTCGAGCGGCTGCGCTTCCTCCCCTTCCCGGCGTGGACCGTCAACCGCACGGCGCCGATCGACGAGCGCGACGCGATCGAGTTCCTCGCGCGCGCGCCGCAGGTCGCGGAGGCCGAGGGCCGGTCGCTCGACATCGCCGGGCCGGACGTGATGACCTTCGGCGAGATGATCGAGCGGATCGCCGAGCTGATGGGCGTGGGGCGCTCGCCGCTGCGGCTGAAGCTCACGCAGACGCCCGCGGCCAGCGCCGTGGTGAGCGCGGTGGTGGGGCAGCCGATCGACCTGGTCCGGTCGCTGATGCAGTCGCTCGAGACCGACGTGCTGCCGCGCGACGACTCCGCGCGCGCGGTCCTCGGCGTTCGGACGCGCTCGTTCGAGCGGGCGGTGCTGCACGCGCTGGGCGAGTGGGAGCGGACGGAGCCGCTGGCCGCCCGATGACCAAGCTCGAGCGCGAGATCGAGATCGACGCGCCCCGCGAGCGCGTGTACGAGGTGCTGCTCGACCCCGACTGCCTGGGCGAGTGGGTGACGATCCAGGAGGAGCTGGAGGAGGCGCCCGAGGGCCGCGACCTGAAGCCGGGCGACAGGCTGCGCCAGCGGATGAAGGTCGCCGGCCAGCGCTTCCGGCTCTCGTGGACGGTGGTGGAGGCCGACCGCCCAACGCGCGTGGTGTGGGAGGGCGAGGGGCCGATGGGCTCCAAGGCCAAGGCGGTCTACGAGCTGGCCGAGAACGGCGGTGGCGGCACGCGCTTCTCCTACATGAACTCCTACGACCTGCCCGGCGGCCCGGCCGGCCGCCTGGCCGGGCGCGCGATCATGAAGGCGAGCGGCGGGGAGGCGGACAAGTCGCTCGAGCGCCTGAAGGCGCTGGTCGAGGCCAAGTCCTGAGCCACCGCGGTCACTTTCTTGGCCCCTGGCCAAGTGAGTGACCACAGCGCGACCTTATGGGTCTCCTGGACCCAAAAGATCGCGCGGTGGCCGATACCCCGGAGCGCACTAGGCGAACGCCGGCCGCGGCGCCGCGTAGCGCTCCGCGCGCCCGCGGCGCTCCGCGATCCACGCCAGCGGCGCCAGCGCGGCGCGCTGCACGGCGGCGGGCGGGAACGGGCCCTGCACCTCGTCGCGGTACTCGCGCACGAAGAGGGCCAGCTCGAGCGGCTTCGGCATGCCCTTCCTCGTGACCCGCCCCTCCTCGGCGAGCGCGACGGTCGTCTCGAAGAGCTGCTCCATCATGAGCGCCGGCGTGACCGTCACGCGCACCACGGCCTCGGTGTCGCCGCCGTTCTTGAAGCGGTGCACCCGGCCGGCCGGGATCGTGACGACGTCGCCCGCCTCGGCCACGATCGTGCGCAGGCCCATCTTGAACTTCATCGTTCCGGAGAGGACCTCGAAGCGCTCCTCCTGCTTCGGATGCACGTGCGCGCCGGGCACGTGGCCGCCGGGCGCGAGGTGGAGGTCGATCTCCAGGTACTCGCCGCCGGTGTCCGCCGCGGTCTTCCGGAAGAGGATCCGCTCGCCGCTGACGGGGTTCTCGATGATCTGTCCGCTGTAGGCCATTTCGCTGCTCCCTCTCGGTCGCTCTGGGGTACGCCGAGAGCATCGATCGAAAGAGGCCGCGGGTCGTCGGCCGGGATGGCGATCTTCGGGTCGTCGCAAAGGGCGATCCGAGGGGCGCGCGAGTCATCCACACGGACGACGCCCATACTCCGCGGGGATGGCACGGGCCGAGCGCGACGGCACTCAGTGAACGTCCCGGTCCTGCAGACCGAGCGCCTGATCATGCGCGAGCCGGCCGAGCCGGACCTCGACGCGGTCGCCGCCATCTCCGCCGACCCGGAGGTGATGCGCTGGCTGGGCAGCGAGCCGATCGACCGCGCCGGCGCTTGGCGGCGGATGGCCTACGGGGTCGGCCACTGGCGCCTGCGCGGCTTCGGCCAGTGGGCGCTCGAGCGCCGCGACACCGGCGAGTTCGCGGGCCAGGCCGGCCTCTACCGGCCGGAGGGCTGGCCCGGCACCGAGGTCGGCTGGACGCTGGGCCGCGCCCACTGGGGCCACGGCTTCGCGACCGAAGCGGCCCGTGCCGCGCTCGACTGGGGCTGGCGCGAGCTCGACGTGGACCGGATCGTCTCGGTGATCGTGCCCGAGAACGAGCGCTCGACCGCCGTGGCGAAGCGCCTGGGCATGACCGACAGCGGTGAGCGCTTCGACTACCTCGGCCACCACCACGTGGTGTGGGAGATCGCTAGGCCGGCCTGACGCCCCCTCAACCGCAGCGTTCTAACTGCCCCACCAATCCGTATGCCACCTGGTCCACCTGCCCTCTTCCCGCCACAGATGGCACTGCTCCCCGTCGAGAGTCCATGCAATCAACTCGATCTGGCCTGACCTCCGGCTCAAGGCGGTCAGTGGACCTCGCACCTCTCCGGGAATGAACTCGGGCTCCCCGGCGAAGTGACCCTGCGACTCCCGAAACTCCCATCGACGCGCCCAGACCTTTCCCGTTTCAGCCACGCCGAAGAGCCATTCATCCCCCGAGTGGCGGCTCGCGGCCGCCACGTGCACTGCTGGTGGGTCATCCCAGTGGAGAGGCTTCGACCAGCCCTCCGAATCAAGCCACCACCGGTAGAAGACCCTCCCCGACCCATCCGTCCAGAAGAGCTCCATGTGACCCGAACACCGAGAGCACGAAGCGGCGCTCACCACAGGACCGCTGGGTGCTGCGCTGAGCGCTTGGTCGCCGGGCGCCGCGCCGAGCGCGTCGACGAGCGGCCCCAACCTCAGCGAGCCATTCCGTCTTCTGCTCATTCCATGTCGTGGTCGGGGTTGTGGTCCCCACCACCGCCGACACTCGATCCCGGAGCTCATCGAGCGCAGTCGGATCATCCACTGGGTGGATCACCATTCCCGCGAGCACCCCGTCCAAAGCTGAACGGGGCATCGAAGGGAGCCTGAGCGGAAACAGGTCCTCATTCCGGCCCCAGGCGGCGCCCAATTCAGTGAGACAGAACGGCGACGCGCGAAAGGCGGGAGACAGGATCGCCACGACAAGCCCGTCATCGCCGGCACGGTTACGCACATAGGCGTTCAGATCCGTTCCCGAAGGCACTCCCGTGTCACCCGCCGAGGAGAAGAAGATCTGCTCATGCCCCAGGCCACACCCCAAGCGAAGGATGGTGTTGACGAAGCGGTTGACGAGCGTCCGGTCGGACGAGGCGTGACTGACGAACACACGTGCCATCCGGAGCGGAGATTAACCCCGCCTCACAGCGTGGCGGCAGCCGCTAGGCCGGCCTGACCAGCACGCGGTTGCCCGAGGGGTCGCGGAGCATCCGCTCCTCGCCGCCTCCGTCGAGGATCTCCCAGTGGTGCAGGCCGACCGCGTCCTCCGGCGCCGGCGGCACGCCCTCGCCGCGCCAGGTGTTGATCCCGAGGTGGTGGTGGTAGCCCTCCCACGAGAGGAAGCCGGCGCCCGGATAGCGCGTCATCTCCTCCATCCCCAGCTCGCCGGCGTAGAAGCGGACCGCCTCCTCGAGGTCGCCCACGTGCAGGTGCATGTGGCCGAGCCGCAGGCCCTCTCCCGCGTGGCGCACGGGGTCCGATCCCTCCACGAGCCCGACCAGGTCCGGCACGTCGAGCGGCTCCGTGAACATGCCGACCCGCTCCCCGGAGCGCCGCGGCGGCGGCCAGGCCTCGCGCGGGCGGTCCACGTAGAGCTCGATCCCGTTGCCGTCCGGGTCGTTCAGGTAGATCGCCTCCGAGACGCCGTGGTCCGAGGCGCCGGTGATCGGCGTGCGCGAGACCGCCAGCCGCTGGAGCGCCCGCGCCAGCTCCTCGCGCGTGGGGAACAGCAGCGCGAAGTGGTAGAGCCCCGCGTGGCGGCGCGCCGGATGCGCCGACGGGTTCTCGTGCAGGACGAGCACGTCCTCGGCCCCGGCGCCCATCGCGGCCACCGGCCCGCTCTCGCCGTCCTCGCGCGAGCGCTGCCGCAACCCGATCGCGTCCTGGTAGAAGGCGACGGACCGGTCGAGGTCGGTCACGACGACGTGCACGGCGCCGAGTCGCATCAGCCCCCCGGTTGTACCAGCCCGCTCTCGTAGGCGAGCACCACGGCCTGCACGCGGTCGCGCACCCCGAGCTTCATCAGCACGCGGGCCACGTGCGTCTTCACCGTGGTCTCGCCCACGATCAGCGACTCCGCGATCTCCGCGTTCGACATCCCGCGCGCGATCAGCTTGAGGACCTCCTCCTCGCGCGGGGTCAGCTCCTCCAGCGCCTTCGGCCGCTCGTGAGCCGACGGCGCCGCCTTCGCGAACTCGTGGATCAGCCGCCGCGTGACCGACGGCGCCAGGAGCGCCTCGCCCTCGGCGACCACGCGGATCCCGGCGATCAGCTGCTCGGCCGGCACGTCCTTCAGAAGGAACCCGGACGCGCCCGCGCGCAGCGCCTCGTAGACGTACTCGTCGAGGTCGAAGGTGGTGAGCATGAGCACCCGCACGGGATCGTCGGCGGTGGCATCGACGATCCGCCGCGTGGCCTCGATCCCGTCGAGCCCGGGCATGCGGATGTCCATCAGCACCACGTCGGGGTCGAGCCGCTTGGCCGAGTCGATCGCGCCGTAGCCGTCGGTCGCCTCCCCCACCACCTCCATGTCCTCCTCGGCCTCGAGGATCATCCGGAACCCGGCGCGCACCAGCGCCTGGTCGTCCACGAGCAGCACGCGGATCACGCGTACGCCTCCTCGCGCAGGGGGAACCGGACGCGCACCTCGAAGCCGCCGCCCTCCCGCTCGCCCGCGACCAGCTCGCCCCCGTAGAGCGTCACGCGCTCGCGCATTCCGACGAGGCCGTGGCCGCCGCCGGGCACCGCGGCGGACTCCCCCGCGGCGGACCCCGAGCCGTCGTCGGAGACGCACAGCTCGAGCTCGTCGCCGCCGTAGGTGACCGCAACGCTCGCGTGGCGCGCGTGCGCGTGCTTGACCGTGTTCGTGAGGGCCTCCTGCACCACCCGGTAGGCGGCCAGGTCCACGCCGGGCGGCAGCTCGGCCCGCTCGCCGCGCACGCTCACCTCCACGTCGAGCCCGGCCGAGCGCGCCCGCTCCACGAGCGACTCGAGATCGGCCATGGTCGGCTGCGGAGCCAGCGCCGGCGCGCCCTGCTCCTCGGCCAGCACGCCCACCAGCCGCCGCATCTCGTCGAGCGCCTCGCGTCCCATCTGCCTGATCGTGGCAGCCACCTCCACCACCCGCTCGGGATCGCGGTCGACCAGGCGCCTGGCCGCGCCGGCCTGGATGACCATCACGGTGAGGCTGTGGGCGACGACGTCGTGCAGCTCGCGCGCGATCCGCGCGCGCTCGTCGGCCACCGCCCGCGCGGCGCGCTCCTCGCGCTCGGCCTCGAGCCGCGCGGCCTTCTCGGCCAGCTCGCGCGCCAGCAGCAGCCGGCCGCGCAGCACCCGCCCGGCCGCCCACGGGAGCAGGAAGAAGAAGACGACCGGGAAGACGATGTCCGCCGGGTCGTAGACGACCGAGATGGCGACCGCGATCGCCGCCGATACGACGATGCCGATCCAGGCCTGCCGCGACTCGGCGTGATGGCCGAGCGAGAACATCGTGACGGCGGCGACGAGCGTCTCCGCGAACACGTCGGGCGGCTGCGTGAGCCAGAGCGTCTGGCCGAGCGCGGCGAGCATGACCGCGATCGCCATCGCCAGCGGCGCCCGGCGACGCCACAGGAGCGGCACGGTCAGCGCGGCGGCCGCGAGGAGGTCGAGCGCGAGCGCCGGGTCGCGCCCGTTCTCGGTCTCCCCGGTGCCCGCGACGTTCGCCTCGGCGAGGACGAACAGGAGCGCGAAGATCGCGACGTCGCGGTGGCGCTCGGCGAGCCGCTTCACGCGCGCGGCACGTGGAGAGGGGGCGCCGCGCGGCGACGGAGCGCTCATGCGCGCACCAGCCCCAGCGGCAGCCGCGCGCGCACGCGGAAGCCGCCCTCCTCGCCGGGCCCGGTCTCGAGCTCGCCCCCGTACAGCGCCACGCGCTCGCGCATGCCGAGGAGCTCCGCCGAGTCACCGGCGGCGCGCGCGTGGCCGGCGCCGTCGTCGGCGATCTCGATGCGCACGTCACGCTCGCCGTAGCGGATCAGCACGCGCGCGCTGCGCGCGCCCGCGCGCGCGAGCGCCTCGGTCAGGGCCTCCTGCACCACGCGGTACGCGGCCAGGTCCACACCCGGCGACAGCTCGCGCACCTCGCCCTCGATCGCCAGCTCCACGGGCAGCCCCGCCGCCCGGGCACGCTGCGCGAGCAGCCGGACCTGGCCGAGCGACGGCTGCGGAGCCAGCTCGGCGCCCTCGTCGTCGCGCCGCAGGACGCCCAGCAGCCGGCGCATCTCGGTGAGCGCCTCGCGGCCCGTGTTCTCGATCGTCTCGAGCGACGTTCGCGCCTGCTCGGGCATGCGCGGCGCGATCCGGTGCACCGCCTCGGCCTGCACGGTCATGACGCTGATCGAGTGCGCCACCACGTCGTGGAGCTCGCGCGCGATCCGCGCACGCTCGTCCTCGACCGCGCGCCGCGCCCGCTCCTCGCGCTCGCTCTCGGCGCGCTCCGCCCGCTCGGACAGCTCGGCCGCCAGCAGCCGCCGGTTGCGGAGCGAGCGCGCGGTGGCGATCGGAGCCGCGAGGAAGGCGGCGCCGAACATCAGCCCGCCGAGGACGTCGCCGGGGTCCGGCGCGGCCTCCACGATCTGGTACGCCGCGCCGACGTACGAGGCGACGATCCCGAGGACCAGCTCGCGCCGCGAGCCGTGGGCCCCGAGCGCGTACGCGTAGAAGAGGATCACGACGAACGGCAGCGCGAAGACGTTCTCCAGGTCGCCGCCGAGCACGTCCTGGGCGGCGAACACCACGCCCCAGACCACGAGCGGGAGAGCCGGCGAGCGGCGCCGGAGGAGCAGCGGGAGCATGATCGCCACCTCGGCGACGGCCGTGATGGCCCGCTCGCCCGGCTCCATGTCGTGCAGCGTGACCTCCAGCGCCGCGCCGGCGAGGAAGAGGGCGAGCAGGATGCGGTCGCGCACCTCGGGGCGGAGCCCCCTGACGCGGTCGGCCAGCGCGCGTGCGCGATTCATGGGGCCAAGCTAGCGCCGGGAGCGGCCCGCGGCGTCCGCCGCGGCGACGACCCGGGGGTCCTCCTCAGGGATGACGCGGCCGCCCCGCCGTAGTCCTGACGGCGGCTCCGCGAATCGCCTGCACGGCCGACGACGCGGCGCCCTCCAGGACCGATGCTGCACCCATGAGCGTCTGGTCCACACATACGAACGTCAGCGGAACCCCCGACGACGTGATCGCAGTCCTCAGCGACCCCGACTCGATCCGCCGCTGGTCCCCCATCGACTTCACGGTCGACGGGATCGACGGCGAGCGGCTCGAGGCCGGCAGCCACGCCCGCGTGTCGGGCCGGCTGGCGGGGCGGGGCGCGTCCTTCGACGTCGAGGTCGAGCAGGCCGGCGACGGGCGCTTCGCGCTCACCGCCTCCGGCCCGATCGAGCTCGGCGTGGAGTACGAGGCCTTCGCCGACGGCGGCGGCACCGAGGTGTGGGCGACGGTCGAGGTGCGTGGCGGCGGCCTGCTGGGCCGGCTCCTCGCGCAGGCCACGGACGCACTGCTCGCGGCCGGCGCGCTCGACCGCGCGCTGGGCCGCATCGCGCACGAGATCGACGACTACGCGGGCGACCGGATGGCGCTCGCGGCCTGACCCCTACGGAGCAAGAGAGGAAGCCATGTTCAATATGAGAGCCATGCAGGAGTCCCGGCTGGACTCGCAAGGGGGCACCGCGCCCGCGGTCGCCGCCGTGGACGTCACACGCCGCTACGGCGAGGGCGACTCGACGGTGCACGCGCTGCGCGGGGTGACCATGCACGTGCCGCAGGGCCAGTTCACCGCGGTGATGGGCCCGTCCGGCTCCGGCAAGTCCACCCTGATGCACATCATGGCCGGGCTCGACCGGCCGACCTCGGGCAGCGTGGAGGTCGCCGGCCAGCCGATCGGCGCGATGGACGACAACGAGCTGACGCGGCTGCGACGCGACCACGTCGGCTTCATCTTCCAGTTCTTCAACCTGCTGCCGATGCTGACGGCGGAGGAGAACATCCTCCTGCCGCTCCAGATCGCCGGGCGCGACCCCGAGCCGGGCCGCCTCGAGGAGATCCTCGAGCAGGTGGGGCTGGGCGACCGCCGCACGCACCGGCCGGCCGAGCTGTCCGGCGGCCAGCAGCAGCGGGTGGCGATCGGCCGCGCGCTGATCGGCCGGCCGACGGTGCTGTTCGCCGACGAGCCGACCGGCAACCTCGACTCGAAGACGGGCGAGGAGATCCTCGGCCTGATTCGCCAGTCGGTCGACGGCTACGGCCAGACGACGGTGATGGTCACCCACGACCCCGCCGCGGCGGCCAGCGCCGACCGCGTCCTGTTCATCGCCGACGGCCTGATCGCCGGCGACCTGCGCGAGCCCAGCCGCGCCGAGGTCATCGCCGGGCTCGAGGAGGTGACGGACCGATGACCAAGGTCGCCATCAAGGGAATCGCGGGCCGCAAGCTGCGGACCGCCCTCACGGCCCTCGCCATCGTGCTGGGGGTCGCCATGGTGAGCGGGGCGTACACGCTCACCGACACGATGCGGGGCGCCGCCGACGACCTCTCGCAGGCGTCGTACAGCGGCACGGACGCGGTTGTGGGCGCCAAGCAGGCGTTCGAGACGGAGGGTGAGGACGGGTTCGAGGCCCCCACGGTCCCGGCCTCGGTCCTCCAGCAGGTCAGGGACGTGCCGGAGGTCGGCGTGGCGGTCGGCGACGTGACCGACGACGCCACCAAGATCATCGGGCGCGACGGCAAGCCCATCGGCCAGGGTCCGTACTTCGGCGCCGGCGTGGACCGGACGCCGGGTGCCGGGCGGCTCACGCCGTTCAAGCTCAAGGAGGGACGCTGGCCCAGCGGCCCCGACCAGGTCGTGATCAGCACCAAGACGGCCGCGGACGAGGGCTACCGGATCGGCACCTCGGTCCAGATCGCGACGCACGGGCCGAAGCGGAGGTTCACCGTCGTCGGGCTCGCCAACTTCGGCGAGGTCGAGGCGATCGGCACGGCCACGTTCGCGATCTTCGAGCTCGGCCGCGCGCAGGAGCTGTTCGGCAAGACCGGGCGCTTCGACTCGATCCTGGTCGCGGGCGAGCGCGGCACGGGCGCCGAGGGCGTCCGCGACGCGCTGGCGAAGGCGCTGCCCGAGTACCGCGTCCAGACGGCCGAGGCGGACGACCGCTTCACGCTCGACGGGCTCAAGAAGTTCATCGGGATCCTCCAGAAGGCGCTGCTCGCGTTCGGCGGCGTGGCGATCTTCGTGGGCGCGTTCATCATCTTCAACACGCTCTCGATCACGGTCGCCCAGCGCGCGCGTGAGTTCGGGATGTTGAGGACGATCGGCGCCTCGCGCCGGCAGGTGCTGGCGTCGGTGCTGACCGAGGCGCTCGTGATCGGCGCGGTCGCGTCGGTGATCGGGCTGTTCGCCGGGCTCGGCCTGGCGGCGCTGCTCGACTCGATATTCCGGGCGACCGGAGTCGACCTGCCGCAGAACGACCTCGTGTTCGCCACGCGGACCGTGGTCGTGGCGCTGCTGGTCGGCGTCGTGATCACCGTGCTCGCCGGGCTCGTGCCGGCGCTGCGCGCCACGCGTGTCGCGCCGGTGGCGGTCATGCGCGAGGGCGCGGTGCTGCCGGAGTCGGCGATCGGCCGCCGGGCGGCCCGGATCGCGATCGGCACGACGATCGCCGGGCTCGCGCTCCTCGGGTTCGCGCTGTTCGGCGGCGGGTTCGCGATCGGTGAGCGCCTCGCGCTGATGGCGCCGGGCGTGCTGATCCTGTTCGTGGGCGTGGCGCTGCTCTCGCCGCGGCTCGTCCGGCCGATGGCGAGGGTGATCGGCTGGCCGGCGGAGCGCCTCGGCGCCTCGGCCGGGCGCCTCGCGCGCCGCAACTCGATGCGCAATCCGGGCCGCACCGCGGTCACCGCGGCGGCGCTGATGATCGGCGTGGCGCTCGTGACGTTCGTGGCCGTGTTCGCCACGGGCATCAAGGCGTCCACCACCACCGCGCTCGAGCGGCAGGTGCAGGCCGACTACGTGGTCAACGGCCGCGACGGCTGGTCGTCGATCGACCCGGCCGCGGCGGCCGCCGTGCGCGGCACGCCCGGCGTGACCGCCGTCACCGGCATCACGCAGGACGAGGGCCGCGCGTTCGGCAAGGAGGCGACCGTGGACGGGGTCGACCCGGCCGCGATCGGCCGCGTGTTCCGGTTCGACTGGAAGGACGGCGGCGACGAGTCG
This sequence comes from Thermoleophilaceae bacterium, assembly GCA_036386455.1. Taxonomy (GTDB): domain Bacteria; phylum Actinomycetota; class Thermoleophilia; order Solirubrobacterales; family Thermoleophilaceae; genus AC-37. The sequence goes on along the minus strand of DASVVS010000123.1, from coordinate 9,434 downwards.
ATCGCCGCGCTCGCCTCAGGCGGGGCGATCGTGGGCGCCGACTACGCGGACGAGCACGGCCTGAAGGTCGGGAGCCCGATCGAGGTCACGGCGGCGTCGGGGCAGAAGCTCCGCCTTCGCGTGGCCGGGATCAGCGACCCGCCCGCGTTCGACGTGCTCTCGCTGGGCGACGTGACGGTCTCGAAGGCCAGCTACGACAAGGTCTTCAAGACGCGCGAGGACCGGTTCACGTTCGTGTCGGCGGGCGGGGCGTCCGCGGGCATAGAGGATGCCCTCGAGCGGCGGCTCGCGGCCTTCCCCGACGCGAAGGTCCAGTCCGCGTCCGAGTTCACGCAGGAGCAGGCCGACTCGATCGACCCGCTGCTGGCGCTGTTCACGGTGCTGCTGGGGCTCGCGGTGGTGGTCTCGCTGTTCGGGATCGTGAACACGCTGGTGCTCTCGGTCTTCGAGCGCACCCGCGAGCTCGGCATGCTGCGGGCGGTCGGGATGACGCGCCGGCAGGTGCGGCGGATGGTCCGCCACGAGAGCGTGATCACCGCGCTGATCGGCTCGACGCTGGGGATCGGCGTGGGGCTGCTGCTGGCCGCCCTCGCCACGGGCGCGCTGGCCGAGTACGAGCTCGAGTTTGTGGTCCCGGTGGGCCAGCTCGTGGCGTTCACGGTGGTGGCGGCGCTGGCCGGCGTGCTGGCGGCGATCCTGCCGGCCTCGCGGGCGTCGCGGCTCGATCCGCTGAAGGCGCTGCAGTACGAGTAGCGGCGGTCTAGGTGGCGCCGGCCGGGCGCGGGAGGCCGATCAGCTCTCTCGCCTCGGCCGGCGTCGCCGTCTTGCGCCCGGCCAGCGCCGCGAGGTCCGCCACGCGCTGCACGAGCCGGCCGTTCGTCGCGAGCTCCGTGCGCTCGCGGTCGAACCAGAGGTTGTCCTCGATGCCGGTCCTGACCCCGCCGGCGAGCGCGACCGCCAGCAGCGTGGCGTCGAGCTGGTGGCGGCCGATCCCGGCCAGCGCCCAGGTCCAGCCGGGCGGCATCGCCGAGACGAACGCGCTCAGCATCGCGGGCGTCGGCGGCGCGGTGCCGAGGTTGCCCAGCAGCACGTTCACGTAGCCGCGCTCGCCCAGCAGGCCCTCCTGCCGCAGGCGGCCGGCGAAGGCGAGCATCCCGGGCTCGAAGACCTCGACCTCGGGCGCGATGCCGCGCTCGCGCATGCGCCCGGCGAGCGCGCGGATCGTGCCGGGCGAGTTGGTCGAAGCCTGCCTCGCGAAGTTCAGCGAGCCCAGCGTGAGCGACGCCATGTCGGGCTTGGCGGCGCCCTCGAGCGCGAGCACCTCGGCGCGCGCCTCGACGTCCGTCACCTCGCGGCCGCTGCAGCTCACGCAGACGATCAGGTCCGGGACCGCGGCGCGGATGCCCTCCACGATCGGCGCGTATGCCTCGGCGCGGTGCGTCGGCCGGCCGTCGCCGTCGCGCGCGTGCACGTGCACGATGCTCGCGCCGCGCTCCGCGCATGCGATCGCGTCGGCCACGATCTCCTCGGCCGTGACCGGCACGTGCGGCGTGTCGGCCTTCGCCGGCACCATCCCGGTCAGGGCGGCGTTCACGATCAACGGCTGCATCCGGAGGGGATCGTCCATCCACTACCGCGGGCCGCTCGAGCCCTCGACCACTCGCGCCGGCACGCCCATCACCACGGCGCGCTCCGGCACGTCGCGCGTGACCACGGCACCCGCGCCGATCACCGCTCCGTAACCCACCTCCACGTCGCCGAGCACCTTCGCCCCCATCCCCACGAACGACTTGTCGCGCAGCACCGTCTTGCCCGCCACGTTCGCGCCCGGGTTGAGCGTGCAGTGGTCGCCGATCTCGGTGTGGTGGCCCACCAGCACCGCGCGGTTGAGGATCGTGTGGCGCCCCACCGAGGTGCGCGCGCCGACCACCGCGCCCGGGCTCACGATCGTCCCCGCGCCGAGCGTGCTGGTGGCCGAGACGTGCGCGGTCGGGTGCACGAGCGGCGGAAAGCGAAGGCCGAGGCGCTCGACCTGGTCGGTGAAGCGGCTGCGGGCCGTGGTGGCGAGTGCGCAGACGGCGTCGTGGGTCTCGGCCATCCCCGCCAGGTCGTCGACCCAGTGGATCGGCAGCCCCTCGAGCGTCTCCTCGCAGCGCTCGCGGCTCTCGTTCTCCACGAAGCCGACGACCTCGTGGCCCGGAATGCCGGAGACGACGTCCGCGATCTCGACGGCGAACGTCCGCGTGCCACAGACGAGCAGGGGGCGCATCGGGGGATCGTAGGGTCCCGTCCGTGCACGTCCCCTACTTCCGCCCTCCTGCCGAGCTGCGGGCCGGGCTCGACGCGATGAACGCCGCCTACCTGGCCGGCCACGCCACGCAGGGTCCCGAGGTGGCGGCCTTCGAGGAGGCGCTGGCCGAGCGGCTGGGCGTGCATCCCGAGCAGGTGGTGAGCACCTCGTCGTGCACCGACGCGCTGCTCGTGACGCTCATGGTGCTCGCGCCGAAGCGGGCGGTCGCGCCGGCGCTGACCTGGAACGCGACCGCCAACGTGCCCGAGGTGCTCGGCATCGAGACCGCGCTCGCCGACGTGGACGAGCGGGCATGCCTGGACCCGGCCGCCCTGCCCGCCGCCGGGCCGGACACCGCGGTGCTGCCGGTCGGCCTCTACGGGAACGCCTTCGACGAGCGCGTCTTCGACTCCGCCGCCACCGTGATCGTCGACGCCGCGCAGACGCTCGAGCACGGGCACCACCCGGCCGCAGAGGCCACCTGCTTCTCCTTCCACGCCGTCAAGAGCCTGCCACTCGGCCATGGTGGAGCCGCCGTGTTCGGCGACCGTGCCGCGGCCGGCGAGGCGCGGCGCGTGGCGCAGCACGGCTTCAGCTTCGGCCCGGGCCCGCGCACGCAGGTGGTCCGCCGCGGTCTGCGCGCGTTCATGACGGCGCCGACCGCCGCCATGGGCACCGCGCTGCTCCCCCACGTCGACGGCTGGGCCGAGCGGCGCCGGGAGATCGGCGAGGCATACGCGGCGGGGCTCGCCGGCCTCCCGCAGGTCCCGCGCGCCGCGCGCGACGCCTGGCACATGTTCGTGCTGCTGCCTCGCGACCGCGACGGCTTCCGCGCGCACTGCTCGGCCGCCGGGGTGGACACGGCGGCCTACTACACGGCGCTCCCCGAGCAGCCGGCGTGGAGCGGCGACGGGTGGGAGTGTCCGCGCGCGGTCGCGATCGGCCGCCGCGCCACCTCGCTTCCACTGCATCCCACGCTCACCGGCGCGGAGGTGCGGCAGGTGGTCGACGTGGCGCTCAGCTGGCCCGGATGGCGGAGCGAGCTCGCCGCGCCGCCCGCTCGGCCTCCCGCCGCAGCCTGATCCGCACCTGCCGGCGCGGCCCGGGCGTGAGCGGATGGCGCGCCACGAACGCCATCCACTGCTTGAGCTCGGACAGCTCCACCCTGCGCTGGTCGTAGCTCTTGCCGCGCGTCGGCTCCGGCCAGCGGTAGCGGGCGAGCTGCTCGTGCACGTAGGCGAAGCGCCAGCCCGCCGCGATCAGCTTGGCGTAGATCTGGTAGTCGCTCGTGGACCACAGCCAGGTCGCGTAGCCGCCCACGCCGCGTACGGCCCCGGTCCGCATCGTCACCGTCAGCGCGGGCGCCGGGCACGCCTCGGCGAACTTGGGGAACGTGTCGATCGGGTGCGGCGCCGGGTCGCCGATGTAGTCGTCGTGCCCGGTCGGGTGGCCGATGATGTGGGTGTTCGAGTAGGCGAGCCCGACCTCCGGATCCTCGAAGCACGGCAGGATCCACTCGAGGTAGCGCGGCTCCCACATGTCGTCGGCGTCGAGCTGCGAGACGAACGGGCTGCGCGCCGCCGCCACGGCGGTGTTGCGCGCGGCGGGCGTGCCCTGGTTGCGCGCGTGGCGGACTATGCGCAGGCGCGGGTCCCGGATGTCGCCGAGCGCCTCCGAGACAGGCACCCGCGAGCAGTCGTCCACCACGCACACCTCGAGCCGTTCTTCGGTCTGAGCCAGGGCGCTCTCGACCGACTCGCGGATCGTGGCCTCCGCGTTGTACGCGGGCATCATCACGGTGGTGAGGGGGGCAGCCACGCGCCGAAGCTAGCGGTCACGCGGGCGCAGCTTCCGCGGGTGGCGCGCGGAGTCCCTGTGGCCCGGGCCGTGACAGGCCCGGACACAGGGACGTAGCAGCGACAGGACCCGCGGCCGGGCGGCCCGGGCCCCGGCCGTCAGACGTTCTTCAGAGCGTCGACGAGCTCCTGGACCGCGTTGGCCGAGTTCTGGAGCTCCGACTTCTCGGCGTCGTCGAGGTCGATCTCGATGATCTCCTCGATTCCCTCGGCACCGAGCCGCACGGGCACGCCCACGAACAGGCCGTCGATCCCGAACTCGCCCTGGCACAGGGCGGCGCACGGAAGCACGCGCTTCTGGTCGTACACGATCGAGTCCACCATCTCCACGGTGGCCGCCGACGGCGCGTAGAACGCCGACCCCTTCTGGAGCAGCTTCACCACCTCGGCGCCGCCGTCGCGGGTGCGCTGCACGATCTCCTCGAGGCGGTCGTCGGCGATCTTCTGACGCACCGGCACTCCGGCGACGTTGGTGTACGACACCACCGGCACCATCGTGTCGCCGTGACCACCGAGGACGAATCCGGTGACGTCGCGCACCGACACCCCGAGCTCCCACGCCAGGAATGTGCGAAAGCGCGCGGAATCGAGGATGCCCGCCATGCCGATCACGCGCTGGCGGGGGAACTGAGTGGCGTCGTAGGCCACGTGACACATAGCGTCGAGCGGGTTGGTCACCACGATCACGATCGCGTCGGGGGACCGGTCCTTCACCTGTGACGCGACGCCGCCCACGATCTCCTTGTTCTTCGCGAGCAGGTCGTCACGACTCATACCAGGTTGGCGCGGAAACCCAGATGTGATGACAACGATGTCGGAACCGGCGGTCTCCTCGTAGCCGTTGGTACCGACGACGTTGGGCTCGTAACCCACGACCGGACCGGACTGGTTGAGGTCCAGTGCCTTGCCCTGCGGCATGCCCTCGACGATGTCCACCAACACCACGTCCGCGTAGTCGCGCTCCGCAAGACGCTGTGCAGTTGTTGCACCAACATTGCCTGCACCCACTACGGTTATCTTCCTTCTACTCATCTTCTACATCCTTTCCACGGAAGGAGCCTTTAATGGCTGACTTTCTGACGGAGCAGCGGACGGCAATCGAAAACCGGCTCAAGGAACTACGGCCGCTGTATGAGGAGTACCTCCAGCTGGAGCAGGCCAAGGAAGCACTCGAGGGCGTGGGCGGCAGCCCGCGCAGGCGCGGGCCCGGACGCCCGCCGGGAAGCCGCTCCACCACCACACCCCGTGCCTCGGGCGGCAACGGCCGCCGGCGGCGGCGCAGCCGGGGCGGCGCCAACCGCGCCGACCAGGTGCTCGGCATCATCCGCGAGAACCCGGGCATCTCGGTGTCTGAGATCGGCGATCGGCTCGGCATGAAGCAGAAGAACTACCTGTACCGCGTCGTCGGCAACCTGCAGAGCGAGGGCGCTGTCAAGAAGGAGGGCAGAGGGTTCACGGCCGCCTAAGCGGTCACCCTCTCCATCTCCTCGATAACCGCATCCGCGACGTCCGACGTGCCTACGGCGGTCGGATCGTCGCGGGTGGGCTTCATGTCATAGGTGACCCGCTCGCCCTTGCGGATGACCTCCGCGATCGCGTTCTCGAGCCGGTCCGCCGCCTCGAGCTCCTTGATGTGGCGGAGCAGCATCACACCCGAGAGCATCAGCGCCATCGGGTTCACCTTGTTCTGACCCTTGTACTTGGGCGCCGAGCCGTGCGTGGCCTCGAACACCGCGTACTCCTCACCCACGTTGGCACCCGGCGCGAGGCCGAGCCCGCCGATCATCCCGGCGGCGAGGTCGGAGACGATGTCGCCGTACAGGTTCGGAAGCACCAGCACGTCGTACTCCTCGGGGCGCGACACGAGCTGGTTGCACAGGTTGTCGACGATGCGCTCCTCGAACTCGATGTCCGGATATTCCTCCTGTGCAACTTCTTGAGCAATACGGAGAAATAGACCATCGGTGTGCTTCATGATGTTGGCCTTGTGCACGGCGGTCACCTTTCGCCGTCCGTAGGCATTCGCGTACTCGAACGCCTCGCGCACGATCCGCTTGGTGCCGAACACCGAGATCGCCTTGATGGTGATTCCGATGTCCTCGCGCAGCTGCGTGCCCTCGGTCTCGGCGATCACCTGACGCAGCCGGTCGGTCTTCTCGTCGCCCAGCTCGTACTCCACGCCCGCGTACAGGTCCTCGTGGTTCTCGCGGACGATCACCACGTCGGTCTCCGGGAAGCGCGTGCGCACTCCCTCGTATGCCTTGCACGGCCGCAGGCAGGCGTGCAGGTCGAGCTCCTTGCGGAGCGCGACGTTGATCGAGCGGAAGCCCGAGCCGACCGGAGTGGTGATCGGGCCCTTGATGGCGAGCTTGCGCTCGCGGATCGACTCGAGCACGCGGTCGGGCAGCGGGGTGCCCTCGGCCTCGTAGACGTCGGCGCCGGCGTCCTGGAAGTCCCAGTCGAACTCCACCCCCGTGCCCTCGAGAACGCGTCGTACGGCCTCCGAGATCTCGGGGCCGGTCCCGTCGCCCGGTATGAAGGTCACGCGATAAGCCAACGTCCGTCCTTTCTGGTGGGGAGGCAGCCGCCCCCACAGATGGTGGGGCGGGCCATTATGTCTGCCAGGATTCGCGGATGCCCGGCGGCCGGTCCATACAGCTCGCGCGTGTCTTCGGCATCCGCATCGGCGTGGACCCCAGTTGGTTCCTCGTCCTGTTCCTGTTCATCTGGTGGCTGTCGGACCTGTTCCCGGGCGACGACACCCAGGGGTTCGCGCTCGCCACGGCCGGCGCGCTGCTGTTCTTCACCTCGGTCCTGCTGCACGAGCTCGGCCACGCGCTGGTCGCGATGCGCAACGGCATCGGCATCGTCGGGATCGACCTGTGGCTCTTCGGCGGCCTGGCGCGGATGCGCGGCGACACGCAGACGCCGGGGCAGGAGTTCCGGATCGCCGCGGCGGGCCCGGCGGTCACGCTGCTCGTGGCGGCCCTCTGCGGCGGGCTCGGCGCGCTCCTGTACGGCGGCGACACGCTCCTCGACGGGATGGCGCTCGACACCGGCAGCGGCGGCGCGGCGCTGCTCGGCTGGCTCGTGGTGATCAACGTCGTCCTGTTCGTGTTCAACCTGATCCCCGCCTACCCGCTGGACGGGGGGCGAATCGCTCGCGCGTTCGCCTGGTGGCGCAGCGGCGACCGCGAGCGCGCGACCCGGATCGTGGCGCGCGTGGGCCGCGTGTTCAGCTGGATCCTTATGGGGCTGGGGCTCTTCCTGACCCTCAACGGCGACCTCGTGGGCGGCATCTGGACGATCGCGATCGGCTTCATGATCGGCCAGGCCGCCAAGGGCGCGGAGGTGCAGACGCGCATCAGCGAGCACCTCGGCAACCTGACCGTCCGCGACGTGATGGACCCCGAGCCGGTCAGCCTGGTCGCCCACACCAAGCTCGACCGCGCGCTCGACGAGTTCTTCCTGCGCTACCGCTGGCCCTGGTTCCCGGTCGTGGACGCGACCGGCCGCTTTCTCGGGCTCGTCAGCCGCCAGAAGGTCGAGGAGGTGCCCGAGGCGCTGCGCCAGGGGTCGAGCGTGGACCAGGTGATGACCTTCGACGAGGTCAAGAGCATGCGGATCGGCGTGGACGAGCCGATCGAGGTCCTCTTCGGCTCCGAGTCGCTCCAGCAGATCGGCGCGGTGATGGCCGTGGACGCCGACGGCGTGCTGCGCGGCGTGGTCACGATCGACCGCGTGCGCCGCGCCCTGCGACCGCCCGCTGCCGTGGGTCATAACGCCCCCGGCGGGTAGGCATAACCGATCTGGACTGCTCCGCGGTCCGGCCTGACATAGAATCGCCGCCGCTCCGGCCACCGGAGCCTTTTCATGCCCCAGCACGACGTCCTGATAATCGGAGCCGGCCTCGCCGGGATGCGCGCCGCCCTCGCGGCCGCCGAGGAGGGCGCGGACGTGGGGATCATGTCCAAGGTCCACCCGGTCCGCTCCCACTCGAACGCGGCGCAGGGCGGCATCAACGCCGCGCTCAACCCGGAGGACTCCTGGGAGTCGCACGCGTTCGACACCGTCAAGGGCTCCGACTACCTGGGCGACCAGGACGCGATCGAGATCATGTGCCGCGAGGCGCCGCAGGAGATCCTGGACCTCGAGCACCTGGGCGTGACCTTCCACCGCAACGCCGAGGGCAAGCTCGGCACCCGCGCGTTCGGCGGAGCCTCCGCCGCGCGCACCTACTACGTGGCCGACATCACCGGCCAGGCGATCCTGCACGTGCTCTACGAGCAGCTCATGAAGCACTCCGAGGTCTACCGCTACGAGGAGTGGTTCACGACCAACCTGATCCGCGACGACGAGGGCCACGCCGCCGGCTGCCTGGCGCGCAACATCCGCGACGGCTCGATGGAGATGTTCTCGGCCAAGACGGTGATCCTGGCCAGCGGCGGCAACGGGCAGATCTACACGCCCACCACCAACGCGCTGATCTGCACGGGCGACGGCATCGCGATCGCCTACCGGATCGGCGCCAAGCTGATGGACATGGAGATGGTGCAGTACCACCCGACCACGCTGGCCGGGAACGGGCTGCTGATCACCGAGGGTGCCCGCGGCGAGGGCGCGCACCTCTACAACGCCGACGGCGAGCGCTTCATGGAGAAGTACGCGCCGAACAAGATGGAGCTGGCCTCGCGCGACGTGGTCTCGCGCGCCGAGCAGACCGAGATCAACGAGGGCCGCGGCTTCCCCGACGGAACCGTCGCGCTCGACATCACGCAGGTGCCGCGCAAGCGGATCCACGAGGCGCTGCGCGAGATCGTGCTCGTGGCGCGCGACTTCGCCGGCATCGACATCTTCAACGAGCCGGTCAGGATCAAGCCCGGCAACCACTACACGATGGGCGGCGTGAAGACCGACAAGGACGGCCTCACGGACGTGCCCGGCCTCTACGCCGCCGGCGAGTGCGCCTGCGTGTCGGTGCACGGCGGCAACCGGCTCGGCGCCAACTCGCTGCTCGACACCCTGATCTTCGGCCGGCGCTCGGGCGAGGCCGCCGCCGAGCGCGCCGGCGGGATGGCGATGCCGCATCCCTCCGAGAGCTCGCTCAGGGCCGAGCAGCGGATGATCGACCAGATCCTCGGCCGCGCGAAGGACGGCCGCCGGATCTCGGAGATCAAGGACGAGCTCGGCTCGATGATGAACGAGAAGTGCGCCGTCTTCCGCACGGAGGCGGGGCTCACCGAGGCGCACGCGACGATCCGCCGCCTGAAGGAGGAGGCGTCCGTGGC
>DASVVS010000122.1:0-13538 GCA_036386455.1 Thermoleophilaceae bacterium | reverse complement strand
CGGGCGCGCCGCCCGCCGCCGCAGCGCCGTCCGCCAGCCGCGCGGCACCGCGAAGTTCCCCACGCAGATAGCCAGGTCCTTGAGCCGCGGGCGGCCGTGGCGCGCGGCCTCCCAGGGGAGTCGCCACAGCGCCTCGAGGCTGCGCTGCTCCGCGGCCTCGTCGCTGATCACCGTCAGCAGGAACGAGGCGTGCGCCGCCGGCGTGATCAGCCCGGCCCGGCGGCATGCGCTCACGTGGTCGAGGCCGAGCCGCCAGTCGAGCGTTCGCGAGGCGCGCGGGCGGTCGTCCTCCACGTTCCGGACGGCGAGCGATTCCGGCACGAACGTGACGCCGGCGCCCGCCTCGCGGGCCGCGCGCACGAGCCACTCCCAGTCCTCGTGCTTCCCGATGTCCTCGCGGAAGCGGACGCGCTCCAGCAGCTCCCTGCGCGTGAACCAGGTCGAGGTGTGCACCGACCCCTCGCCCCAGAACAGCCCGCGCCGCGCGAGCAGGTAGTCGCCGATGTCCTCGCCGGGGTCGGGTAGCCGGCGCGGCCACGTCTCCGTGGAGGCCCCGTGGCCGCGCACGTCCTCGCGGCACGCGACCACCGGCTGCGCGTGACCGGACTCGCGCGCCGCCGCCAGCTGCAGCTCGAGCTTGCGCGGCGCCCACAGGTCGTCGTCGTCGAGGAACGCCACCCACTCGCCGCGCGCCGCGGCCACGCCCGCGTTGCGCGCACCGCCCGGCCCGCCGCGCGCCGGCAGCTCCACCACGCGCAGCCGCGGATCGCCGACCTCGCCGAGCGCCGCCGCGGTCGCCGCATCGGGCCCGTCGACCACCACGACCACCTCGATCTCCCGGAGCGTCTGCGCCAGCGCGCTCCGCACCGCCGCGACCACGTGCGCGGGCCGCGCGACGGTGGGGATGACCGCCGAGACGACCGGCGTCGTCAAGGGGGAACGGCCGCGGCCATCGCGGCCCGGTCGCGGCGCGTCACGTGCCGGTCGCGATGGAACTCGTAGGCCGACACCCGCTCCGGCGCCTCGCCCGGCCCGAGCAGATACCCGGCCGCCTCGCCGAGGGCGCTCACCACCAGGCCGAGCAGCACCGGCGGCAGCACGCGCGGCATCACCCCGTGCTCGCGCGCACGCCCGACGTCGCGGAACACGCGCCGGATCCGAACCAGCGGGATCAGCGGCCACGCACCGGCGTAGGCGACCCGCCGCAGCGTGCCCCAGCGCCCGCCACGCGCGCGCTCGGCCGCGAACGTGCGGGCGTGCAGGAACGTCGCGTGCAGGTAGATCGGCAGCCGCGAGAAGTTGAAGTGACGCGTCTTCGCGCGCGGCTCGAGGTACAGCTCGTGGCCGCGCGCCCCGAGCTCCCAGTGCAGCACGCTCTCGGCGTTCAGCATCGGGTCGAGGTCGTCGCCGAGCTCCAGCAGCAGGTCCCGCTTGTACGAGCTGTTGTGACCCGGCAGGTAGGTCACCGGCCCGCCGGGCGTCGGGTCGAGCCACGGTCCGTAGCCGGGCAGGAAGTCCGCCCAGCTCACCGCGCTGCGGGGGTTCGCGTTGGCCACGACCGGCCCCACCGCCGCCCACGGCCCGCGGTGCGCCTCGATCAGCGCCTCGGCCCAGCCGGGCTGCGGATAGGAGTGATCCTCGCCGAACACCACGACCGGGGCGCTCGCCGCCCGCACGCCGGCCGCGTTGCCCGCGGCGACCGACCGCACCGTCCCCACCTCCACGACCTGAAAGCCGTGGAACGCGGCCAGCTCCTCCTCGTCGGGCTGCAGCACCTCGCGCGACGGCGCGACGATCACCACCTCGATCGACTCGCGAACCGTCTGCGCGCGCAGCCAGGCGATCGTGCGGCGGATCGTCTCGTAGCGATCCGGCGTCACGAGGATCACCGACAGCTCGGGGCCGGCGCTCATGCCGGCGCGGGCTCGAGCTCGGGCACCGGGGCGGGCGCGACCGGCGCGCCGGTCCGCGCGGACTCCATCGCGGCGGCGACCACGGCCAGGCTGCGGTAGCCGTCCAGGAGGTCCGGCTCCGCGGCCGCCTCGCCGCGGACGGCGGCGACGAAGCGCTCGAGTGCCAGCGGATACGACGGCTCGCACGCCGGCGCGCGCGTCCTCGTGACCATGAACGACGCGTGGCGCAAGCTGCGCAGCCCGCGCCCCAGGCGCCTGAGGCGGTCGCGCTCGCGCGTGGCCGGCCGGATCTCGACGTCGAGGGCGTAGCAACGGTCCACGGTCAGCTTCCCCTCGGTGCCGTAGACCTCGAAGCGCTCCTCGTCGATGGCGGCGAGCGAGAACAGCGACTGCACCAGGAGGCCGCTCCCGAGCCGCAGCTCCACCGTCGCGCTGTCGTCCTCGGCGCGCTGGGAGCGGACCTCCGCGAAGACCTCGCGGACGGGCTCGCCGAGCAGGAAGTGCACGAGATCGGCATGGTGCGAGCCGAGGTCGAGCAGCACGCCGCCGCCCGCGTCGCGCGACCGCTTCCACTCGGGCTGGCCCACGGCGCCGGGGAGCGAGAAGACCGAGCGCGCGCCGACCAGCTCGCCCACCGCGCCGGAGCGGATGAGCTCGCGCGCCCGGCGGTAGTGCGGGTGGTGCCGGTAGTTGAGGCCAGCCATCCCCACGGTCCCGGCGCTGCGCCACGCCTCCACCACGGCGCGCGCGTCGGCCACGTTCGTGGCGATCGGCTTCTCCACGTACACGTGCCTGCCGCTCCCGAGCACCGCGGTGGCGGCGGCCGCCTGCTCGCCGGCCGGCAGGCAGACCATCACCGCGTCGAGGTCCGGTTCCGCGAGCAGCTCCGCCTCCGACGAGCGCACCGCCGCGCCGGGCAGGAGACGCTCGGCCTCGGCGCGGGCGCGCGGGTCGGCGTCGGCCACCGCGGCGACCGTGACGCCTCGGAGCCGCCGGAGCGTCTCCAGGTGGATGCCGCGCACGACCGTGCCGAATCCGAGCAAGCCGAGCCTCAGGGAGCCCACCGCCGCCAGTGTACGGTCGTGCGAATGGACACCACGATCGTCATCGTGAGCGCCGACGAGGGCGCGAACCTCCGCCATTCCCTGCCGCTCGCGCTGGCCCAGGAGGGGGCGCGGGTGGTCGTGGTGGACAACGCGTCGGCGGACGAGACGGCCGATCTGGCGCGCGAGCACGGGGTGGAGCGGATCGCCCTCGGGCGGCGCGTCTCCTACGCCGCGGCGCTGAACGCCGGGCTCCGTGCTGCGGATGGCGCTGCGGTGCTCTTCCTCAACGCGGACTGCTTCCTCGCACCCGGCTTCCTGACCGCCGCCCGTGCGCGTCTCGAGGAGCCCGGGGTGGGCTCGGTGGCGCCGAAGCTGATCAGGACGCGCGGGCCCGCACCGGGGGCGCGGCTCGACCGGATCGACGCGGTCGGGATCTACATGCACCGGTCGCGCAAGAACCTGCTCGCCGGACACGACCGGCCGCTGCCGGCCTTCGACGAGCCGGCCGACGTGTTCGGCGCCGACGGGGCGGCCGCGCTCTACCTGCGCGAGACCCTCGACGACTGCGCCGTCGCCGGAGCGGTGTTCGACGAGAACCTCGAGTCGCTCGCCTGCGACGTGGACCTGGCCTGGCGCGCGGCCGTGCGCGGGTGGCGGTGCGTGTACGAGCCGCGCGCGGTCGCGTGGCACATCCGGACCTTCCGCCCGGCCACCCGCCGGTCGCTGCCCGAGCCCGCCCGCCGCCTCGTCCTGCGCAACCGCTACCTGCTGATCGCGAAGAACGACCGGCCGCGCGACCTGCTCCGCGACCTCCCGTGGATACTCGGCTACGAGCTGCTGGCGCTCGGCTTCGCGCTCGCCCGCGAGCGCCACCTGCTGCGCGGGTACGCCGAGGCCGCGCGCCTGCTGCCCGCGGCGGTGCGGAGGCGGCCGGGCCCGCGGGGCGCGGCGCCGGCTACGAGGTTCGGGGCGCTGCCGCCGTAGGGCGGCGCAGCACCGTGCCGACCGCGATAAGCCCCAGCGCAGCGGCGACGAGTAGGCCCAGTGACAGTCCGGTGAACGGCAGGCTCTCGCCGTGCGGGGTGCGCGCGGTCACCGGCCTGCCGCGGGTCGTGCCGCCGGTCACGGTCGAGCCATTCGCGGGGTCGTCGTCAGCTGTCGCACCGCCGCGGCCGGTTTCGTCCCCCTTCGCGGATCCCGGGCCATCCGAGCCGCACCCGTCCGCGGCCTCCGCCGCAACCCCCGGCGCCAGCTCCTGCCCCGGCGGCAGCACGGGCGCCGCGGTGGGCAGCACAACGCGGCAGTCCGGCTTCTCGCGCACCGGCAGCCGCAGCTCCAGCCGCTCCACGTCGATCCGGAACGCGCCGTTCGACGGCCGCGAGTAGGGCGGGTCGGCGCCCAGCAGCTCCAGTCGGGGCACGTGTCCCTCGGCAAAGCGCCAGCCGTTGGGGTGGAGCTGCCACACGTCGCTCGCGCGGCCGGAGGGCCGGTGCAGGCCGCGCGCCACGAGCGTCTGCGAGCGTCCGTCCGGCGCCACGTCCCACAGCCGCGAGACCACCTGCGCGTCGCTCGGCTCGGCGCCGTCGACGCGGAGCCGCGCTATCACCGTGGGCCCGCCGAGCAGCGTGTAGCCGCCCGTGGGGGCCGGCGGCAGCCGGAAATCGGCCGTGCCGGGCGCCGCCGCGGCATCGGTCTGCGCGCAGGGGTCGCCTCCGCCGAGTGCGGGGTCGATCGCGCGCGCGACCGCCGGGTCGCCGCCGGTCGACAGGATCTCCTGCGCCGCCGGCGCCACGTGGCGGACCTCCCCGCGCGCCAGCGCGTCGAACCGCGCGGCGCCGAACGGCCCCTCCGACGCGGTCTCGCGCGGACACGTCTGCGTCGTCGCGGTCACGCCCTCGCGCGGGGCGCCGCCCCGGCCCTGGAGGTGGTGATCGAACCACTCGTGGATCGCCTCCACGAGCCGGGCGCGCTCCGGCGGCTTGTTCGACGCACGCTGGTGACCGAAGTCGCCGAGCATGAGCGACACCGGCACGCGCGGGTGGTCGCGGCGCATCCGGTGCACGAAGCGCAGCACCTCGTCGACCGGGAAGAGGTCGTCGGTGAAGCCGCTCGCCACGAACAGCGGCGGCGGCGGGGTCCCGGCGGGCACGCCGTACGGGGAGTGGAAGCGCTCGAGCCGCTCGACGATCGCTCCGGCGGCGGGGTCGTCGTACGGCTCGCCGGCGTCCGCCCGCGCGACCCAGCCCGCCACGTCGGCCTCGGGATCGACCCCGGGCGGCGCCAGATAGCCCATCGGCCGGCCGGGCACGAACGGCTCGCCCACGGGCTGCCCGGGCCCGATCGCGAACTGCGCCGCCGCCGCGATCCCGTTCGCGAACGACGTCTTGAAGACCCCGACCGGCGCCGAGTACTCGCGCTGGTCGGCGACGGAGTAGGTGAGCGTGCGACCGTTCGGCGCTATCGCGTAGATCAGGTCCGTCCAGGGGATCACTGGGGCGGCCGCGGCGATCCGCAGCGGCGTGCCGGCCGGGCTGCGCCACGGCACGAGCCGCCCGTCGGGGAGCATCGTGCGATCGCGCAGCGCCGCGAGCGTGAACGACTGCCCGCCGCCGTAGGAGTCGCCGGTCACGCCGATCCGGCCCGCGTCGGCCACGCCCTCGTCCACCAGGCGGCCGATCAGCTCCTGGGTGTCGCGCACCTCGTAGCGCGTGTCCGCCAGGTGGATGTAGCCGCGCGCGCACGCCTCGCCGCCGGCGGCGCGGGCCTCCGGCGCGCCGCACGAGCCCCACAGCCCGCGCGCGGTGTAGGTGAGCACGGCGTAGCCGCGCCGCGCCCAGCCGTAGGCGTTGCCCGTGTAGGCCTCCGACCCGGGGTCGAGGTACTCGTGCTTGCTGTTGCCGAACCCGTGGATCTCGGCGACGAGCGGCAACCGCTTGGCACCCTCCGCCGGGAGGGTGACCGTGGCGTCGAGCGGCACGCCGTCCCACGTGCGCGCGAGTCCGGAGCACTGATGCACGCCCTCGGTCGCGCGGCAGTCGGTCAGGCCGAGCGGCTCGGCCGCGGCGGCCGGCGCGGCGGCGGCCAGCATGGCCACGGTCGCGAGGATCGCGACGATCGCCCGGCGTGCCCGTTCGCCCCCAGCCCGGTAGATGGCTGGATCGTACGCCTCAAGTTCGCGTTAGTCTTGTTGACATGAAAATGTCGTACGCGGCTCCCCCCGCGTCGTCGAGGCGCCGCTACCGGATGGGAGTCCGCGCCGACCGGGCCGTCGCGACCGGCGAGCGCATCCTCGACGCCGCCCTCGCGATCTTCTGGGAGCGGCCGGTCACGGAGATCCCGCTCGACGCGGTCGCCGAGCGCGCCGGCGTCTCGGTGCAGACCGTGATCCGCCGGTTCGGCGGGAAGACCGGCCTGTTCGCGGCCGTCAGCGAGCGCGAGTACGAGCGCGTCCGGCGCCGGCGCGACGAGGCGGAGCCAGGTGACGTCGCCGGCGCCGTCCGGGTGCTGCTCGACCACTACGAGGAGATGGGCGACCGCGTGCTGCGCCTGCTCGCTGCGGAACAGCAGCTGAGCGGCCTGCGCGATCTCGCCGACCGCGGCCGCGCGCTGCACGAGACCTGGTGCGAGCGCGTCTTCGCTCCGGCGCTCGCGGGCCGGCGCGGCGCCGCGCGCGAGCGCCGCCTCGCCCAGCTCGTCGCGGTCACCGACGTCCTCACCTGGAAGCTGCTCCGCCGCGACCGCGGCCTCAGCCGCCGGCAGACCGAGCTGGCGATGCGCGAGCTGGTCGAGCCGCTCGTGGGGGCGGCCTGATGGCGCGCATCCTCGCCTACACGTCACCCGCGCGCGGTCACCTGTTCCCGCTGACCGCGATCCTGGACGAGCTCCGCGGCCGCGGGCACGAGATCGCGCTGCGCACGCTCGCGGCGGAGGTGGAGCCGAGCCGCGCCCGCGGGTTCCACGCCGCGCCGATCGAACCCCGCATCGAGGCGCTCGAGCACGACGACTGGCGGGCGCGCACGCCGACGGGTGCGCTCAAGCGCGCGATGCGCGTCTTCGCCCAGCGCGCGGAGCTCGATGCGCCCGACCTCCGGAGCGCCATCGCGGAGGAGCGGCCCGACGCGGCGATCGTCGACGTCAACTGCTGGGGGGCGATCGCCGCCGCCGAGGCCTGGGGCGGCCCGTGGGCGACCTTCTGTCCCTACCCGCTGCCGATCTCCTCGCCGGACGCGCCTCCCTACGGCCCGGGCCTGGCGCCGGCGCGCGGACCCCTCGGCCGGGCCCGCGACCGCGCGCTGCGGCCGCTGCTCGACCGCTCGTTCGCGCGCGCGATGCTGCCGCCGGTGAACGCGGTCCGCGCGACGCTCGGCCTCGATCCGCTGGCCGGCACCGACGACCTCTTCGCCCGCCCGCCGCTCGTCCTCTACATGACGGCCGAGCCGTTCGAGTACGCGCGCGAGTGGCCCGAGGGCGTCGTGCTGGTCGGCCCGTGCGAGTGGGACCCGCCGGCCGAGCCGCCGGACTGGCTCGCCGCCATCGAGCGGCCGATCGTGCTGGTCACGAGCTCGTCGGAGCTCCAGGACGACGCGCGGCTGGTGCAGGCGGCGCTCGACGGCCTGACGGAGGAGGACGTGCAGGTCGTGGCGACGCTGCCCTCGCAGGACCCGGGAGCCTTTCGCGCGCCGCCGAACGCCCGCCTGGAGCGCTTCGTGCCGCACGGGCCGATCCTGGAGCGGGCCGCCTGCGCGGTGACCCACGGCGGGATGGGGGCGACCCAGAAGGCGCTGGCGCGCGGCGTGCCGGTGTGCGCGGTCCCGTTCGGGCGCGACCAGCTCGAGGTGGCGCGGCGGGTGGAGGTCGCCGGTGCCGGCACGCGCCTGGCGGCGCGCAGGCTCGGCCCGGACCGGCTGCGGGCGAAGGTACGCGAGGCGATCGGGTGCGCCGAGGGGGCGCGCCGCGTGGCGGCCGGCTTCGCCGCCGCGGGCGGGCCCGCCGCGGCCGCCGACGCCGTGGAGCGGCGGCTGCTGGCGCCGAGCTAGGTCACCCACCGGTCCGGCGAGGGCACCTCCGCTCTTAGACTTTCCTCATCGCGGCTAGCTTTCAGAGGTACCTGCTGCTGGGCATGCTCCTAGCGGCCCTCGGCGTCCTCGGCGCGTGCGGCGGCGACGACGCAGAGCCCGTCGACCTCACCGACTCCTCCGCCGAAAGAGACGATCTCGCCGAGCGCATCGAGGACGCCGAGCGCCGGCTCGAACGCCTGCGCGAGCGCGAGCGGAAGGACTCCGGGAAGCCGCGTGAGCCGAACGGCCTGCGCGGAGTCGATCGCCTTCTCACGTCACTCGACGCCGAGGTGGGCCTCACGGCCGGACCGCCGGGCAGCGCGCCCGCGCACGCCGCGGGCGGCCTCCGCATCGGGTCTGCGTGGTCAACCATCAAGGTTCCGATCGCGCTCAGGGTGATCCAGCGTGCAGGCGGTGTGGACGCCCTCGGTGCTGCGCAGCGCGAGCAAATCGAGCGGGCCATCACCGCATCCGACAACCAGGCGGCCGCGCGACTCTTCGCCAGCCTGGGTGCGGTGGGCACCGCGGCGCGCGAGGTCGAGGACGTGCTGCGTGAAGCCGGGGACGACGAGACTCGAGTCTCGACGCAGTCACGCGGCGAATTCTCTCCGTACGGACAGACGAACTGGTCGCTCGAGCGACAGCACCGGTTCATCGCCGCCCTCGCGGCCGGCTGCATCGGCCAAGACGGGTCGGCCGACTACCTCCTGGACCTGATGGGTCGCGTCACCTCCGACAGATGGGGATTGGGGTCGGTGGGCGTGCCCGCGCGATGGAAGGGCGGGTGGGGGCCGGGAACCGACGGTCGCTACCTGGTGCGGCAGATGGGTGTCATCGAGGCGAGTCGGGGTCCGCTGGTCGTCACCCTCGCGGCCATTCCGCACGACGGAAGCTTCGAGTCAGGGCAGCGTGTCGCCACCGCGGTAGCGCGATGGCTGCGTGAGCATGCGGCGGGACTGGCCGGTCCAGGGAACGATTGCTGACGAGGTCCCCGCTTTGGGGGCTGGCGCATCGGACCTCCTGCGTTTAGGTTGCGCAGATGCGACTCGCCCGCCACAGACTGGCCCGCATCCTGTGTGCGGGGGTCGTGCTTGCGTTCGGCGTCGCCGGCTGCGGCGGCGACGACGGCCCGAGCGAGGAGGAGCTGCGCGAGGCGCGCGAGCAGGGCGAGAAGGAGGGCCGCGACCGCGAGAAGCTCCGTGACCTCGAGCGGCGGCTGCGCGAACGGGAGAAGGAAGATCGTGGCGGCGGGTCGAGCCCGCCCTCGTCCGGGGGATCGCCTTCCGCTCCCCGACGCACCTCGTGCGGCGGAGGACTCGAGGTTGGCCCGAACACCTCGTGCGCCTTCGCCCGCAACGTAAGGGACGAGTACAACTCGTCGGGCGGGTCGGGGTCGATGACCATTACGGCGCACAGCCCGGCGACGGGCAAGGTGTACACGATGTCCTGTACCGGCGGGAGCCCGCACGTCTGCACGGGCGGGAACAACGCGTCCGTCTACTTCCCCTAGCTGGCGCATGACCTCCGGCGGCACGCGGCTCGACGGTGCCGAGAAGACGCGCACCTACTACGAGGAGCTCTGGAACCGGCGCAACCTCGACGTGATCGCCGACTGGATCGCGCCCGATTTCGTCGGCCACTACAGCGCGTTGCCGGAGCCGGTCCATGGCCCGGACGGATTCCGCGGTCTGGCCGAGGACCTGTTCGCCGCCTTCCCGGACCTGACCATGACGGTGGTGGAGACCGTCGAACAGGACCACCGGGTGGCATCGCGGGTCGAGATGCGCGGCACGCACCTCGGCGAGCTGCAGGGGTTCGCGCCGACCGGCCTGCCCGTGGCCGGCACCCTTCCTCGCGATCGAGCACTACGTGGACGGCCTGGTGGTGGAGGAGTGGGCGAACGCCGATGACCTCCGCATGTCCCGGCAGATACGCGCGATCCCCGAGCCGGGCAGCCGCTCGGAGCGGATGGGCCAAGCTCTCTACCGGCTCCGCGCGCGCCGCCTTCGTAGCACCCGCTGAGTCCGGTCAGCGCGCGCGCAGCGCCTCCGCCAGTTCGGTCCGCGAGCGGATGCCGAGCTTGCGGTACGCGTTGCCGAGGTGCGCCTCGACCGTCTTCTTGGTGACGAACAGCGCCTGCGCGATCTCCGGGTTCGAGAGCCCGTCCGCCGCCATCGCCGCGGTGTGGCGCTCGCTCGCGGTGAGAGCGTCGGCGCCTGAGATGCGCGGGCGCCGCGGGCGCCCGCCGGCCGCGCGCAGCTCGTGCCGCGTGCGCTCGACCAGCGGCGGGGCGCCGCACGCCTCGGCGAGGTCGAGCGCCTGCCGGAGCGGCTCGCGGGCGTCCGCGCGGTGGTTCGCCCGCCGCAGCGCCGCCCCGAGGTCCGCCAGCGCCGCCGCGTGCTCCAGCCGCGCCGGCGAATCCTCCAGCAGGCCCGCGGCCTCGCGAAGGAGGTCGAGGTCGCCGGTGGCGAGCCCCAGCGTCCGCAGCGCCATGCCCACGGCCCGCGCCGTGCCCCAGCCGCGCGCCTCCTGGAGCATCCGCTCGGCCCGCTCGCGCTCCTCGTCCGGCTCCCCGGCGAGCTCCGGCGCCACCAGCAGCGCGGGCACGAGCGGCATGTACGTGTTCCAGCGATCGCGGCGCCGCACGAGCACCGCGAAGTCCTCGCGCCCGCCGGCCACGTCGCCGGCCGCCGCCCGCAGCCGCGCCCGCGCGTGGACCATCGGGTGGAAGGTGAGGTCGTCGGCGGCAGCGCGGTCGCCCAGGCCGCTCGCGGCGAGCAGGCGCCGCGCGTCGTCCGTCTCGCCGCGCGCTATCAGCACGTCGAGCACGTAGCCGAGCATCGGCGGCGCGACGCCGAACCAGCCGTGCTCCAGCGACAGCTCCGCGCAGCTGCGCGCCTCCGCCTCGGCGTCCGTGAGCTGTCCCTGCCGCGCGATCAGCATGCTGCGCCAGCCCGACATCGCGGCGAAGCCGAGCACGGAGCCGCGGCGGCGCATCGCCTCGAGCGCACGGTCGAGCGCGCGGTGGGCGGAGTCGACCCGGTCCGCGAGCCAGAGCGCCTCGATCGCGCAGAAGAACGGGACGAAGCCGCTCGTCTCCTCCGCAAGGTCGCCGGCCGCCAGCGCGCGCTCCGCCACCGCCGCGACGGCCTCGGCGGGCTCGTCGCCGAACATCGCGTCGACGATCGCCTGCGTCGCCAGCAGCCGGCGGTCGGCCGGCGTGGCGCCGGTGAGGCGGCCGCGGTGGCGGTCGAGCCGGTCGCGCGCCCAGCCGAGCCGCGCGACGTCCAGCGCGGCGCTCGCCACGAGGCTCGCCTCGAGCGACATCGACAGCTCGCCGTCGATCTCCGCCGCCTCCTCGATCGCTCGCATGCGCACCCGCCAGGCCTCGTCGCTCCGGCCCAGCGCGTTCAGCGCAGCCGCGTGGTCCCAGGCGTAGAGGGCGCGCGAGCGCGCGTCGGCGGTCACGCGGGCGCCCGCCGCGAAGTGCTCCGCCGCCACGTCCGGCTCGCCCGCGAACAGCTCCGCCACCGCCAGGCGCAGGGTCAGGACGCCGCGATCGTCCGGGGGCGGCGGCTCCTCCAGAGCGCGCCGCAGGCAGGCGACGCCCACGGCCGCGGCCCCCCGTGAGATGGCCCGCGCGGCCGCCTCGCGCAGCGCGGCCACGACCTCCGGGTCGGCGCGCGGCTCGGTCTCGAGCAGGTGGACGGCGACCGCGCCCGGGTCCGCTCCGTCCTCGGCGAGCAGGGCGGCCGCGCGACGATGGGCGGCGGCGCGCTCGCCGGCGTCGAGGTCGTGGTAGACGGCCGAGCGCAGGACCGGGTGCGCGAACGCGAGCGGCCGCCCCGGCGACAGGATCCCGGCGGCCGCGAGGTCCCCGGCCACCTCGGCGCCGCGCTCCTCGTCCAGCGCGGCGAGCGCGCACGCGCGCCGCAGCGGTGTCCCGTCGCCGAGCACCGCGACCGCGCGCGCCAGCGCGGCCGCCTCGCCGCCGAGCCGAGCGAGTCGCAGCAGCACCGCGCGCGCGACGGTCGGCGGCGCGAGCTGCCCGACGAGCGGCGCGCTGGCCGCGTCCGGGACCACGCGCTCGGCGGCCAGCTCGCGCAGCAGCTCGCGCAGCAGGAACGGGTTGCCGCCGCAGGCCTCGCGGCAGGCGGCGCAGAAGCGCGGGTCGGCCGCCTCGCCCAGCTCCGCCTCCACCAGCTCCGCGACCGCGCCCGCGCTCAGCGGCGCCGGGCGTACGAGGACGGCGAGCGGGTCGGTGGCGAGAGCGTCGATCACTCGCTGGTCGGCGCCGGGCTCGGCCGGGCGGGTGGCGATCGCCAGCAGGATCGGCAGGCCCTCCAGCCGCGGGACCAGGAATTCGAGGAACCGCAGCGACCCGGAGTCGGCCCAGTGCACGTCGTCGACCACGAGCGCGGCCGGGGCCTCCTCGGCGAGGTTCGACGCCAGCCAGTAGAGCGCGTGGAAGTGCTCGAGCGAGCGGCGTGGCCCGAAGTCGAGCGGCGTTCCCGTGAGCAGCCGGTCCGCGGGCGCTGCCGCCCCGCGCAGCAGGTCCTCCCGCCGCGGGCCCGCCAGCAGGGGCTCGAAGAGCTGGCGGACCACACCGAAGGGGAACGAGCGGTCGAGCTCGGACGCGCGCGCGGAGTGGACCGCCATGCCCTGCGCGCGCGCGTGCGCGCGGGTGGCCTCGAGCAGGCGCGTCTTGCCGATCCCGGCCGGGCCCTCGACGAGGATGAGCCGCCCGGCTCCCGCGCAGGCCTGCTCCACCGCGCGATCGACCTCGCGCAACTCGCCCTCGCGCTCGAGCAGGGCGCCGCTGTCGGTGACCCGCATGCCGTTCGTTTACACCGCGGGGGCCGATCGGTGCGCCGCTCGCGAAAAGTTTGGGGTGCGGGATCAGGGTGCTCCCCGTTGTGAGCGGCGCGCGGCTCGGGGACCCTCGGTGCATGACCACGGGAGGCGACATGCGCTGGCTGGCGATCGAGTTCCGCTTCGTGGCGGAGCGAATCGAGGGGCGGCTGTACACCGCGAACGGCGACCGGGACGGCAGTCCGTTCACGGGCTGGATGGGCCTGATGGCGGCCATCGAAGCGACGCGGTTCGCGCCGGCGGCGGCGCAGCTGGAGGAGGTGGACGCGCGATGAGGAGCGCGATCGGACGGGCCGGAGCGGGGGCGATGGCGGCGCTGGCGATCGCCGCGGCGGCGCCGGCGGGCGCGGCGGCGGCCGACCACGCGGCCGGCACGGACTGCCGGGAGCAGCAGGCCTTCGTGGACGGCGACCCGGCGGAGGTGGAGGCACGCCTGCCCGACCGCTACACGGCGATGGTCAACCCGGCGACGGGGCGGCCGCTCGTGTTCGCGCGCGGGCTGCGCTGCGAGCGGATCGCGCTGGGCGGTCGCGCGGGAGCGCTGACGATGGCGAACTACGGCGTGCTGGTGGAGTCGCCGGACGGCCGCGGCTGCGGTTCGGGGTCGCCCGCCGGCGCCGTGGAGGGCGACGCCCCGCCCGTCTGCAACT
>DASVVS010000121.1:0-19981 GCA_036386455.1 Thermoleophilaceae bacterium | reverse complement strand
CCGCCAGCGCGTAGCGGAGGATCTCGACCACCTGCTCGGGCTCGCGGGCGACCGCCAGGGCGGCGCGGTCGACCTCCTTCAGCGCGTGGTCGTGCTCCGGCGGGTGCAGGGTGACGAGCGGCTTGCCGAGAGCCGCGGCGTAGCCGGCGTCGAACGCGGCGTTCCACTGCTTGTACTGCTCGCCGAACCGGACCACGACGACGTCGGCCTTCTCGATCAGGGACCGCGTGCGGATCGCGTTGACCCCGGCCCCGATGTGGTCGTTCCAGAAGGCGCTCTCCTGCTCACCGAGGACGGCCGTGCCGGCGGCGTCCGACGCGGCGTGGTCGGTCACCGGCGCGGTGAACCGGACGTCGAGCCCGGCCTGCTCGGCGCCGCGCTCGATGCGGTCGCGCCAGTCCGTGTGGATCTCGCCCGAGAGGTAGACCTGCCAGCTCATGGACCCCATCGTAGGCCCCTGCCGGCTGCGGTCGGCGCCCTACGGCGTGATCTCGTTGTCCACGCTGACCTCCGCGCTCTCCGCGCCCGGCAGGTCGTAGAGGAAGTTCAGCTCGACTGACGCCTTGCGCCCCGGGTTGATCCCGTTCTCGGGGAAGGTGAAGCCGCCCGCGATGATCTTCCCCTTGGCGTTGCGCACGACGCCGAACACGTCGGTGATCGACGACAGCTCCTTGTCGAGGGTGTTCTCCACCTGCGCCCGGACGTTGAGGCCGCCGTACTCCTCCTCCTGGATCCGCACGTTCGTGACCTTCGGAAGCGGATGCTCGGGCGGCCCCGAATCGCCGGCCTCGACCTCGATGTCGAGCTCTTCCACGGTGTCGCCGCCCGGATCGAGGTCGCCGCCGATCACGAACTCCTCACCGGGCGGGATGACGCTGACGTTCTTCGTGTCGGTCGTGAGGACGTCGCCGCGCGCGTCGAGCGCGTTGATGGTGACCTCGATCTCGGAGACCTCGGAGTCCTGCGACGAGTTCTTCAGGACCGCGCCGTACGCGACCGTGTCCTCGAGCTCGCTGAAGCCGCTCTCGGCCACCTCCACCTCGGCGGCCGGCTCCTCCTCGGCAGGCGGCTCGGCGGGCTGGGTCTGCGTGGTCGCGGGCGGACCCTCCTGCTGGGTCTGGTCCTCGGCGAGCGGGTTGCCGGCCTTGCCCTTGTCGTCCTCCCCGCACCCGGCCAGCAACGCGGCCAGGCACGATCCCAGCAACACGACTCGCTTCACTCTGTGTCCCCCCGTTGGTGGTCGACGCATCCCTGCGCGACCATCTTTCCACGTGTCAGCGCCGCTCGAGGATCACGAGCGGGATCTCGCGATCCGTGCGGGCCTGGTAGTCGCGGTAGCCGCCGTAGGACGCGACCGCCTTCGGCCACAGCCGCTTGCGCTCGTCGGGCTCGGCGATCCGCGCCCGCACGCGGCGGCGCTCGGAGCCCACCTGGACCTCCGTGTCCGGGTTCGCCTTCAGGTTGTGGAACCAGGCCGGGTGCTTCGGGAAGCCGCCCTTCGAGGCCACGATCACCAGATCGTCGCCGTCGCGGAAGTAGAGCAGCGGGGCGGTGCGCCTCTGCCCGCTCTTCGCCCCCACGTGTTCGAGCAGGAGCATGGTCGGAAGGCCGGGGGCCGTGTGCCCGATCACGCCGCGGGTCGCGCGGTACGCGAGCGTGTGCAGCCCCATGAGCCGGCGCGTGACCGGCCAGACGCGATCGGCCACGTCGAGGTAGTTCATGCACGGGACGCTACCGCCCCAGCCGCTATAGCGAACGCGCCAAGTCGCCGAAATCCTCCTGAATGCGGCTGCTGTCGAGAGCTACTCAGCCGAGGTTCCACGCCGTCATGGACCTGGGCCTTCGCGATGTCGGGGTGGAGACCGACCCGCGGCGGCACCTCGCCGACTTCGGAAGGTTCGCCGCGCGGCTTCTCGGCGTCCTCGTCTCCCTCTTCGGGATCGGCGCGGGGGCGGCCGCGCTCGGAGCGCCCTGGCTCTTCCTCCCGCTGGTGTGGACCGGCACGGTCGCGTTCGTCCTGGTGACGGCGCGCCGGACCAAGCGATCGCGCGTATCCGTCGTGAAGGTCGGCGCCGCCGGCTGGTTGCCCCCGCAGAGACGCCTGCGCGACATGCTGCACAGGCTGCGCGACCTGCTCGCGGCCGGCGAGGCGGTCCTCGGCGACGGAGTGGGCCGGGCGGTGGAGGCCCAGCGCTCGCACGGCGTGCTCCGGCTGATCGCCGCCACCGACCGGCGCCTGCTCGTGGTCGGTCAGACCGGGTCGCCGGACGGCGCGCCGCTCATCGACGCTCCCTACGACCGCGTGACCCGCTTCGGCTTCGAGTGGAAGCAGTTGGGCCTCGCCGGCGAGCTCTCCCTGGACGTGGCCGGCGCCGGGACCGCCGCGCCCGAGACGCACGTCATCGGCTCGATCGCCCCGGCGCACCTGGTTTCGATCGCGCAGACGCTCCGCTCGCACGGCGTGCCGGCCGACGATCCCGCGGCCGTGGCCGCCGCGGAGCGCGCCTGGGACGAGGCGCGGGGCGCCGCCAGCCGGCGCGAGGCCGCCGAGCCGCGCGAGT
Organism: Thermoleophilaceae bacterium; assembly: GCA_036386455.1. Lineage (GTDB taxonomy): Bacteria > Actinomycetota > Thermoleophilia > Solirubrobacterales > Thermoleophilaceae > AC-37. Next base: position 17,420 of record DASVVS010000121.1, on the reverse strand, counting down.
CGCGCGGCGGAGCGCCCGCCCCCGCGCCCATGACGGGCCGCCCGAAGCCGCCCGCCTTCGACCGCGGCCTCTGGAAGCTCCTGCGCCTCGCGGCGGGGGTCCTCTACATCAACTCGTTCGGCGTCGGGCTCGGAGTCGCGCGCAACCCCGTCGCGCTGCTGCTGCTCCTCCCCTTGGTGTGCGGCGTCTGCGGATACGTCGCCGGGACGATGCGGTCGCTCGCCTACCTCATCCCACTCAACCTGCTCCTCTCGCCCACCTTCTTCTTCGCGGACCCGGGCGACGTGCTCGGCCTGATGCTCACGCTGAGCGTGTTCGCGGCCGCCGGGCTGTGCGTGGGGGTCGCGCTGCGGCGCGCTCGCCACGGAGCACCCCCCGAGCCCGCACCGGCACGGGAGCGGCCGCGGCGCGGCACGCTTCAGGAGGCTCTCAGCGGACCGGGCCTGATCCGCCTGTCGGGCATCGTGCTCGCGGGGATCCTGACGCTCGTGATGGCGAGCGCGGCGGCCGGCCTCGAGCTGAGCATGGTGAGCCTGGCGGTGGAGGAGATGACCCGCGAGCAGAAGCCCGTGGACGGCCGCTCCAACCTGACCGGTGGGGCGGCCTCGCTCACCTACACGCGCGGCCCGGACCTCCGCGAGCTGATCACCGACAACGCGCCCGAGAAGGACCCCACCGACGGCGCCCGCTGGGAGCTCCGCTCCAGGTTCACCAAGGGCTACAACTTCGTATCGCTCGCGAGCTACACGTACGACCCGCCGCTCGACGACCCCGACGCGGTGGCGGAGTTCGTGGCCAAGAAGGATCGCGAGCACGCGGACCTCGCCGGTGAGGACGCGACCCACACCGAGCGCGTGATCGACGGGCGCAGGGGCTACGTCTGGAACCACGGCAGCCCCAGCGGCTTCTGGTACCACGCGGCGTGGTTCCCGCACCCGCGGCACACGGTGCGGGTCGAGTGCATGGCGCGGCGGCAGAAGGACCGCTTCCGGCGCCTCTGCGCCGAGGCGGTCGGGTCGCTCGAATTCCGCTAGGCCCGCGACAGCGGACTCTATACCTTAACCGGTATATTGACTCTATGCAGGGAGTTGCGCAGTTGCTCCAGGACGCCCGGGCTTCGGTGGGCCTCACGCAGGCCGAGGTGGCTCGGCGAGCAGGCACCTCTCAGCCCGCGGTCGCTCGCTACGAGCAGGGTGTGGCGCTTCCCACGCTCCCGACCCTCCAGCGTCTGCTGGTCGCCTGCGGTCGTGAGCCCGTGATCTCCTCGCGCGTCCTCCGCGAGGGACGGGGCGTCCGCGTCGGCCCCCTCGAGGGCGCGCTCGCCCGGCATCGCTCGCGCGTGATCGCCGCGGGGCGCCGGCACGGCGCGCGCAATCTTCGCGTCTTCGGCTCGATAGCCCGCGGCGAGGAGCGGAGTGACAGCGACGTGGACCTGCTCGTGGACCTCGACCCGGGCCGCACGCTCATGGACCTGGCGGGCTTTCGTGGCGATGTGGCGAGCATCCTCGGCGTCGAGGTCGACGCGGCTACCGAGGACATGCTCAAGCCGCGCGTCCGCAGGCGAGTGCTCGCGGAAGCCCGCCCGTTGTGAGCCGCGAGGAACGGCGGCGACTGGAGGACATCCGCGACGCGATTGGCGCGATAGAGCGATACATGGCGCGAGCCGGAGCCGAGGGGGCGACCCTGGAGGACCCGATGCTGCACGACGCGCTGCTGTTCCAGTTCGTCGTCATCGGCGAGGCCGTGAAGAGCCTCTCCGCCGAGACCCGCAGCGGCGAGCCCGAGGTCCCCTGGGAGAGCGTGGCCGGACTGCGTGACCTGATCGCCCATCAGTACTTCCGGATCGAGATGGCCCGCATCGTCGAGATCGTCGAGCGCGACGTGCCGCGCCTCAGCGGGGCAATCGATCGACTCCTGACGTAGAGCGCTCAAGCCCCGCGCCATCCGAGCCGTTACCACCGGGTGGGGTATCGCACGCTGCTGTGCGCCGTCTTGTTGCTGCTGCTCGCGGCCGCTCCCGCGCGCGCGCACGACGGCGAGGTCACGCACGGCGACTCGATCCAGGAGCTGAACTTCGACTTCGCCGCCGCGATCGAGGCGAACGACCAGATCACGGCGCCCTCGGCGTACGGCGACTCCGGGCTGAGCTACCTGCCGAAGCGCTGGTGCGGGACCGAGCGGTCCACCGACGACACCGCCAACCAGGTGCACGACCCGTCGCTGCCGCAGGTCAAGTTCGTCTACGCCTACGCGTCCGACCAGGTGAACCGCACCACCCAGTGGGCCGACCTGCTCCAGGCCAACGCCTCGCTGATCAGCCGCTTCTACGCCCAGCAGTCCGACAGCCAGCGGGCGCCGCGCTTCGACCTGGGCACGAGCTGCGGCGCCGACTACGTCGACGTCGTCACCGTCGCGCTCCCGAACCCGCGCTCCACCTACGTGGACGGCTTCACCACGCTGAAGAACGCCGTCTACGCCGCGCTGCCCGCCACGAGCGGCGAGCCGCGCAACTACGTGATCCTCGCCGACAAGCTCTCGTCGCGCTCGGCCGGCAGCCTTCTCGGCCAGGGCGAGGTGGCCGCGTCCGCGGACACGAAGGGCACCGGCAACCAGCACAACCGCGGCGGCTACACCTCGATCATCTGGATCCCGCAGCTCCAGTCGCTCCCGAGCACCGAGTCCTCGAAGGACCAGGGTTTCTGGCCGGAGGGCTTCCTCCACGAGATGACCCACACCTTCGGCGGCGTGATGAACGGCTCGCCGAACTCGACCACGGCCGGCCACTGCCGCGACGGGCGCGACGTCATGTGCTACTCCGACGGCGGGCTCGCGTACGACCCGAGCGTCTGCCCGGCCGTGAGCACCTTCACGACCCAGTTCGTCCAGCTGCTCGACTGCGGCCGCGACGACTACTTCAGCCCCGCCCCCACCGAGGCGTCCTGGCTCGCCACGCACCACAACACCTTCGACAGCGTCTTCAACGGCGACTGCCCCGCGCTCGGCAACCAGTGCGGCGGAGGCGGCGGCGCCCCCGCGGTCACAGACGGCCCGGCCGTGACGGGCACCACCCGCCAGGGCCACACCCTGACCGCGAACCTCGGCACCTGGAGCGGCGAGCCCTCGCTCGACTGGGAGTGGGAGGAGGAGGTCTCCGGCAGCTGGCAGGCGTACGCGCACGAGTCGACCGCGCTCACGCTCGGCTCCGCGAACGTCGGCCGCCGCTACCGCGTGAAGGTCACCGCCGCCGGGTCGGAGACCGTGGTGGCCCGCTCGAACCCGACCGCCGCCGTGACCACGCGGCTCACGCCGTCGGTCACGGCGCGCCCGGCCGTCAGCGGCACCGCGCGCAACGGCGAGACCCTGACCGGCACGACCGGCAGCTGGTCGAACGCCCAGAGCTACGCCTACCAGTGGCTGCGCTACGACGGGACCTACGAGGAGATCCCGGGCGCGACGTCCCCGTCCTACACGGTCACGCTCGACGACCTCGACTACTACATCCGCCTCCGCGTGACGGCCACGAGCGAGGACGGGCTCAGCGCGAGCACCACCTCGTCGAACATGCTCGGGCCGGTCGTCTCCGCGCCCGTCAACACCACTCCGCCGTCCGTCAGCGGCACCGCGAAGGTGAGCCGCACGCTCAGCTCGGGCCTCGGCTCCTGGTCGCAGTCGGTCACGAGCTACGCGCGCGCCTGGCAGCGCGAGGTCGGCGGCGAGTGGACCAGCATCACCGGCGCCACCTCGAGCAGCTACACCGCCACCGAGGCCGACACCGGCCGCCGCCTGCGCCTGGCCGTGACGGCCACCAACGCGAACGGGTCGACCACGGCGTACTCGAGCCCGACGACCGCCGTGGCCGCGCTCAGCCCGCCGGTGAACACGGCGGCGCCCGTGGTGACCGGCACCGCCCAGCAGGGCCAGACGCTCACGGCCGGCTCCGACACGTGGAGCGGCGCGTCGTCGACCTCCGTCGTGTGGCAGCGGCGCGCGAGCGGCGGCGACTGGGCCGCCATCTCCGGCGCCACGGCGCGTACCTACGTGCCGGCCGCCGCCGACGTGGACGCCGAGCTGCGCGCGGTCGTGACCGCGACCAACGGCGACGGCTCGGCCACCGCGGCGTCCGCCGCCCGCGGCCCCGTGGTCACGAACGTCGCGCCGGGCAACACGGCGCCGCCGGCGATCGGCGGGACCGCCCGCCGCGGCGAGACCCTCTCCGCGACCAGCGGCACGTGGCTGCGGGCCGACTCGTACGCGTACGCGTGGCAGCGACTCGAGGGCGGCACGTGGACGCCGATCGCAGGCGCCGGCGCCGCCACGTACGTGCCGGTCTCCGCCGACGGCGGCCGGCCGCTGCGCGTGGTCGTGACCGCGACCGGCCCGGGCGGCAGCACCCAGGCCGCCTCGGCTCAGACCGCGGCCGTCGCCGACCCGCCCGTCGCCGTCGCGCCGCCTACCGTCGCCGGCGAGGCCAAGCGTGGCCGCACGCTGACCGCGAGCCCCGGGACCTGGACGAACGCGACCGCCTACGCCTACTCGTGGGAGCGCGAGACGGCGGGCGGCTGGAACGCCATCGCCGGCGCGACCTCCGCCACCTACCTGCCCGGCGCCGACGACGTGGGCCGCGCCCTGCGCGTGCGGGTGACGGCATCGAACGCCACCGCCGCGGCGGACCCGTCGGCCTCGGCCGCGACCGGCCCGGTCGCCGATGCGATCGTGCCCGCGAACACCGCTCCTCCGGTCGTCGAGGGCGTGCTGACCGAGGGCGAGACCCTCACGGCCGCCGGCGACGCGTGGACCGGCCACACCGCTCTCGCCGTCCAGTGGCAGCGCCGCAGCGGCGCCGGCGCGTGGAGCCCGATCGCCGGCGCGACCGCCAGGACCTACGCGCTCACCGCGGCCGACGTCGGCGCGGACGTGCGCGTGCTCGTGACGGCGACGGGCGCGGACGGCGAGACCGCGGCGGCCTCGGCCGCGCGCGGGCCCGTGGCCGCCCCCACGCCGGCTCCGGCGCCGACCCCGAGTCCGGACCCCACGCCGGCGCCGCCCGATCCCGTCGCGCCGGTCACGCCCGGACCGGTCACGCCCGGCCCCGCCTCGCCCGGACCGATCACGCCGGTCGACCCCGCTCCGGTCGTCCCGCCGGCCGAGGGTCCGCTGTCGGTGCGCGCGAAGGTCTCCCTGAAGGCGGGCCGCAAGCCCGTCGGCACCCTGGTCTTCGCGATCACCCGCACGGGCACTGTCGCGACCGCGAAGATCACGGGCACGCGCCTCAAGGCCGCGGACGGCAGCTACACCGCGCGCTTCTGCGCAGGGCGCAAGTGCACGACTCGCACCGCGGCGATCAAGCGCGGCAAGGTGACCGTGGCGAAGCAGGCGCTGCCCGCCGCCAGGGGCACGATCGCGGTTACGCTGAAGCCGCGCCGCGGCGCGTCGCTGAGCGGGCGGCTGGTGCTCTAGGGGGCCGCCCCTTTAACCCATGACCGACTTCGACTCAAAGCACCGCCCCGTGCTCGAGCGCCTGCTCGAGCCGGGCGAGACGCTCGACGGGATCTGCGCCGCCTCCCAGCAGCTCGGCCTCTTCAAGGGCCGGGCCGTCGCGCTCGGCGTGACCCCGCGGCGGCTGATCCTCCAGCCGCTCGACCGCCGCGGGGACGCGGACGGAGAGGCGACCTCGCTCGCGCCCGGCGACATCGCCGCCGCCGGCGCCGACGGCGTCTCCGGCGGCTGGCCGAGCCTGGCCTCGGCGGTGATGGACCGCGCCGCGGTGAAGCTCACCGTGAAGACGCGCGGGGGCGAGAAGCTCAAGCTGATGATGATGCGCGGCGGCGGGGTCCTGGGCGGCGGCGAGGGGCAGCAGCGCGGCGTGGAAGCCCTCGCGCGCTGGTTCGAGGGAGCCGGCAGCTAGGCCGGCGCGGTCCTGTCGCGGCCCCGGCGCACCAGCGCCCGCCCCAGCACGAGGGCCGCGCACGGCACGGCTCCCAGCAGGAACGACAGCGCGAAGCCCTGCAGCACCGCCTCGTCGTTGCCCACGAGCTCGACCGAGTCGCCGCTCGTGCAGCGCAGCTCGAAGACGGTCGTGCCGACCGTGGAGGTGCTGTTGCCCGGACCGCGGGTCTGCACGTCGCCGCCGTCGCGCACGTCGCGCTCGACCCGGTCCGCTCCCGGGCAGGCCGCCGTCTCCTGCGTCCAGTCGGTGAGCGGCGGGATCGAGACGCAGACGACGAGGGAGACGAGCCCGCAGACGAAGGCGAGGAGGATGGTCCGGACGGCGAGTCCCATCGCCGCCCGGACGCTACCTCAGTGCGCGGCGCCGCCTAATGGCTGCGCCGCCCGGCTCAGCAGTTCACGACCAGGTGGAACGGCCGGTCGGCCGGCGCGGTCGCGCCGGTGCCGGCGTCGCCGCCGCCCGCCCGCGTGACCACCTGCAGCGCGTTCGCGTTGCCGGACACGGGCGCCACCGCTACGGCGCCGGCATCCGTCACGGTCGTTTGCGTCGCGGTGTAGGCGCACTTCGAGACGTCGGACGCGAACGTGACCGTGTACGCCCCGGTCCCCGTCTTCTGAGTCGCGTTCGACTGCGCGAGACCGCGGCCGCTGCCCGTCCCGTCGGCCGCCACGGCCGCGAAGAGCGGGCGCGCCTGCTCCCACGCCGCGCGCGCGGCGGCCAGCAGCTCGTCGGCGCTCTGACCGTCGACCCGGTCGGCGTTGAGCCCGGTCGCCACGCCCGTCGCGTTCGTCGTGAACGGGCGCACGTCGTTCGCGGTCTTGCCGCTCGGCGGCGTCACCTCGAACTGCCCGCCGCTCTCGCCGCCCTTCGTGCGGAACCGGAACGTGTGCCCGCCCTGGTGGTTGAGCACGTACAGGCACGGCTCGCTGCCGATCGCCGCCCGGCAGCCGTAGCTCGCCGCCCCTCCGTCGCCGTTGTTGCCGTTCGACTGGCGCGTGGCGAAGTTGGTGGTGAAGCCGACGATCGCCGTCGTCCCCTCCGCCGCGTTGCGCTTGCCGACCAGCACGTTGTCGCCCACGGCCCCGCCTGCGACCGCGGTGAACCCGATCGTCATCACGAGGGCGGCGCCCATCACCGCCCACGAGCGCCCGCCACGCGGCAGGCGTTGAAGAACGTGTCGCATGTCCCTACTCCTTCCGTTGCTTTCCCAGAGGGCAACAGCACGCGGCGCTGCCCGTTGCGGAGCGTCCAGGCGGGCGGTCAGCCAGGCGACATACTCCCGCCGTGCGGCGCATCCTCGACCGGATCGACCTGACCCCGCTCGCGCCCCCGCGGCGGCTGCCGTGGTGGGGGATCGCACTCGGGGTCGCCGTGCTCACGTGGATCCAGATGGTCCGGCGCCCCACGGACCCGCCCGCCTGGGACTCGCTCTACGTCGAGGACGGCCAGGTCTTCCTCGCCCAGGCGGTCGACCAGCACGCGTGGGACACGCTGGCGACCTCCCACCTGGGCTACCTCCACACCGCGGCCCGCGCGATCACCGAGGTGGCGACCTGGTTCCCGCTCGAGCGCGCGCCGCTCGTGATGGCGTTGCTCACGTCGCTGACCGTCGCGCTGCTGGCCGCCTACGTGTTCGAGGCGAGCGGCGCCTGGATCGCCTCGCCGCTCCTGCGCGGCGTGCTCGCGGTCGCGCTCGTGCTGATCCCCGTCACCGCGCGCGACATCAACGCCACGGTCGCCAACCTGCACTGGTACCTGATCTACGCCTCCTACTGGGCGGTGGTGAACCCGTGGCGCAGCCGCGGCTGGCTGGCCCTCTCGGCCGGGCTCGTCCTGGTCGCCACGCTGACCGACCCGCTCGCGGCCGTCCTGCTCCCGCTCGGCATCGTGCTCGCCCTGCGCGAGCGCGGCGGCGGCCGCGCCGCCTGGGTGGTGCCCGGCGCGATCGTGCTCGGCCTGCTCGTGCAGCTCGTCCTGCGCGACGAGGGCGCCGAGCGCGTCGGCGGCGTCGACGCCGGGGCGGTCCCGCGGATCTTCGCCGAGCGCGTGACGAGCTCGCTGCTGGCGGGCGACCAGCACCTCTTCGACCTCTTCGGCGGCAGGACCGGGTCGCCGTTCGCCTGGGCGTCGCTCGTGCTGGTGGCGACCGCCGTGGCGGTGGGCGTCTGGCGCCTGCGCGGCCGCCGCCGCCACGTGCTGATGGCCGGCGCGGCGTTCTCGGTCGCCTACTTCCTGATCCCGGTGATCAGCCGCGGCACCGAGCTGCTCGTGCCGGAGATGCCGTGGTCCCTCGGCGCCTCGCGCTACATGTACCTGCCGGTCATGTTCCTGCTGACCGGGCTGGTCGCCGCCGTCGACCGGGCCGACCCGGCCGCCGCGGGGCGGGCCCGCCGCCACTCGCCGCTGCGCGAGATCGCGCTCGCCCTCCTGGTCATGGCGACGATCGCACTCGACCTGCGCGCCCCGCACCGCACCGAGGGCGACCCGCGCTGGGGTCCGGCGCTCGAGCAGGCGGAGCGGGCGTGCGCGGCCGGGCGGCCGGTCGGACCGGTCACGCTGATCGGCGCCCCGGGCGACCGGACGGCGATCGTGCCCACCCACCGGCTCGCGCACTGGTACGTGCCAATCGAGTGCCGGCGCCTCGGGTGACGCAGGACTAGCGCGGCGCGCCTTGAAGGTGGCGGCCATGACCACCGAGAACCAGGCAGCTCCCGCCGGCGACGAGCGCGACCCGCGCAGCAAGCGCATCGAGATCTGGATCGCCGCGCTGCTCGGCATCGTCGCCGTGATCACGGCCTTCGCCACCTACAAGGCCGTCCTCGAGGACGGCGACACGCTCGCCAACTTCAACGAGGGCATCCGGCTCAACAACGACGCCACCCAGAAGGACACCGAGGGCACGCAGCAGTACACGACCGACCAGGCGATCTACCTCGAGTTCATCAAGTCCGACGTGGCCGGCGAGGGCGACGTGGCCAACTACTTCCGGAAGACCCTCTTCTCGCCCGAGCTCGAGGAGGCGGTCAAGTGGGTCGAGGAGGGCGAGGACGACCCCGACGTCGTCTCGCCGTTCCAGGAGGACTCCCCCTACGGGCGGCCCGAGTACGACGAGGCGGAGAAGCTGCGCGGGCAGGTCAGGCAGCGGTTCTCGGAGGCCGGCGTGCACGACGAGGACGGCGACAAGTACGTGCTCGCCACGGTGATCCTGTCGATCTCCCTGTTCCTGCTCGGCATCGCGGGCGTGAACCGGCAGTTCCGGGTCCAGCGCGTGCTGATGGCGATCGCGTCGGTCGTGCTCGTGGCGGGCGTCGCGCAGATACTCGCCGTCGGGCTCTAGCCGCGGCGGCGGGACTCGGCCGCGGGGGCGTCCTCAGCGCTTGAAGGCCGCGTCGAGCACGGCGCGGCGGCGCGCGGCGTAGTCCTCGTCGCTGAGCGCGCCGGCGGCGTGCTGGCGCTCGAGCTCGCGGAGCTGGAGCTCGAGCGGGTCGCCGGTCGCGGGCATGCCGGCCGGCGTGCCCAAGCCGGGCGGCACCCCCGAGCCCGGCGGCGTCGAGCCGGGCAGCGCGCCCGTGCCGGGCAGCCTGCCGGGAACGGGCAGCACCGGGGCCGACGACGGCTCCACCGGGAAGCTCGACCGCTCGCCCGCGTAGCCCCTGCGCCCGGCGAGCAGCACGAGCAGCGCCAGCAGCAACGAGCCGCCCTCGATCCCGCCCGCGGCCAGCGCGACTCCCCCGAGCCCCTCGAGCTGGCCCTTCCCGAGCGTCACGCCGGGGTCGTTCCCGCCCGGCGACGACGAGCGCGCGCTCACTCGGTAGCGCCCCGCGCGCGGGATCTCGAGCTTCGCGAACTCGCGCAGCGAGCGGCCGGTCGTGTTGACGGCGTTGTGGACCGTCTTCTGCGACTTGACGACCTCGTTCTCGCGGCGCGCCACCACCCGCAGCCCGCTCGGTACGTCGAGCGACTCGTTCTCGGACAGCGTCACGTGCTCCTCGTAGTAGAGGGCGACCCGGCCCTCCGGCAGCTCGATCGCGCCGCTGCCGGGCAGGTCGATGCGGCCGTACTTGTCGGCCTCGTCGGCGCCCTGGAACATCTTCACGAAGAAGATCGCGCTCGCGGCGACGGTGCCGGCGATCGCGATGAAGGTCGCGAGTCGCCGCGCCGACGGACGCGAACCCCGGAATAGCCCTCGCCGCCCCATAGCGGGGACAGCCTATGTCACGCCTGGGCGCTGGCGCGCACCGACACGGCAGCGGCGCCGAGCAGCTCCGCGATCCGCTCGCGCTCGCCCGGAAGGCGCTCGGCGAGCACCTCCGCCGCGAGCTCGAGGTTGCGCGCGAGCTGGCCGAGCGGGAAGCCGCGCGCGCCCAGGACCGACGCGAGCCAGCCGACCTGCCCGGCGAGCATCGGGTGCCCGGCGAGGTCGCCGGCGGTCCACGCGAGGATGTAGCGGTTGTCGTGCACGCCCCACTCGCGCGCCACGTCGCCGTAACGCTCGAGGTCGCCCGGGAACTCCTCGAGGTAGCGGCGAGTGATCTCCTCGGCCAGCGGGACCAGCTCGATGCGCTCCCCGCCGGGCAGCGTCGCGCTCGACGGCGGCGGCGCCCCGCCCGGCGGCGCGGTCCGCTTCACCGGGCCACCACGTCGTAGGTGTGCAGGTGGCCGAGCCGGGTCAGCCGGATCGCCTCCTGCAGGCTCGGGTCGATCCGGTCGTGCGAGCGGCGGTGCTCCTCGCTCTTCATGTAGCGCTTGAACGCCTCGCGGTCGCGCCAGCGGCTGACCATGATCAGCTCGGCGGGGTCGCGGTCCGACTGCCACACCTCGATGTCCACGAAGCCGTCCGCGCCGTCGACCAGCCCGATCCGGCCCCTGAACGCCTCGACCAGCTCGGCCGCGCGCTCCTCCTCCACCCGCAGGTGCGACATCGACACGTACATCCGCGCCAGCAAAGTAGCCGGAATCGCGCGGACGGGGCTAGCCGCGGATCGTGACGCGCGTGCCGAGCGGCACCGAGCGCATCAGGCGGCGGAGCGGCACGCCGTCCACCGCCACGCAGCCGGCCGACGACGTGGCCGCGGCCGCGCGCCCGTCCGTGCCGTGGATCGCGAGGCGGTCGCCGCCCTGCCAGCCCGCCGGGAGTCGCGTCTGGCGGCCGGTGAGGGCGATGATGCAGCAGCCGTACGAGCTCGACCAGCGGCCGTTGCCGAGCCGGTCGGTCACCGCGAACTCGCCGAGCGGCGTCTCCGAGCCCGGGCGCCCGATGCCCACCGGCACCGAGAGCGCCCGCCGCCCGCGCCGGAGCAGGTGGAGGCGGCGATCGGAGCGGTCCACCACGATCCGCACCGAGTGGCGCTCGACCGCGAGCGCCGCCGGGTCGTCGCGGATCCAGCCCACGTCGCCGTTGCCGAGCACGTTCGAGAGGACGCCGAGCCAGCCGCCCTCGCGCCGCACGACGGCGAACGTGGCGCGCGAGCCGAACGGCGTGCGGTCGTCGAGCACCTCGAGCGTGCGGCCGCCGGGGCGGTCGCGGAGGCGCACAGTGGCGCCGCGGCGCACGTGGGCGGCCTCGGTCGTGCCGCGCGGGGCGCGCCCGCGCTCGCCGCTCGCTCGCGGTGCGGCGTCCGGCCGGTCCGCGCCGCCATCGCCGGCGCCGCGGGGATCCGGCCCGCCGGCGAACGCGCCGGCCTGCGCCTCCGGCGGCGCAGGCGCGACCGCGCGGGAATCCTCGTCGCCGCGATCCATCGCGATGCCCGCGCCCGCCGCGAGCGCGCAGACGAGTGCAACTGTCACTTCCCTGCTCACTTCGCTCCTGCTCGTGGACCCCGCCGAGCGTACTGATCCGCGTTCGCGGGTAGGCCCGTACCTCCGTCATGACCCGCGCCGCCATCAGCGCCCCCTCCCACCCCCGGCATGCGCCCGAGCTGATCGACGGGATCTGCGAGCTGACGCTCGAGGCGCGCGACCTCGACCGGCTCGTGGACTTCTACCGCGACGCCTTCGGCTGCGAGACGATCCAGCGCCAGGACGACCGCGTCTGGCTGGCCGCCGGATCCCGCACCCGCATCGGCGTCTGGTCGCCCGGACCGAAGGAGTTCGACGACCGCGGCGGGCGCCACGTGCACTTCGCGATGTCGGCCTCGCCCGGCGGACTGGATCGCACGATCGATCGGCTGCGGTCGCGGTCGCTCGAGTTCCGCGGCCCGGTCGAGCACCCCGGCGGGGATCGCTCGATCTACGTCGAGGATCCCGAGGGCAACGTCGTCGAGCTCTGGGACTTCTTCCAGCGCGGCGAGGGCGAGCGCGACGGCGTGGACGCGCTGGCCTGACCGGGCAGCGCGCGCCTGACCACCACCGCCGCCGCCAGCGCCGCGCCGGCGGCGATCAAGAGAGCGAGCCCCAGCGCGTCGGTGAACGCCTGCCCGGCCGCGACCGCCAGCGCGTCGCCCGCCGCACCGGGCAGCTCGGCGGCGACCGCGGTGGCCGCCCCGATCGACTCCCCGGCCGCCGCCGCCGCCGGCTCCGGCAGCCCGGCGGTCGCGTCCTCCACCCGCGCGGTGTAGGCGGAGCTCGCCGCCGAGCCCACGATCGCCACGCCCAGGGCTCCGGCCACCATGCGGTTCACGTCGTTCATCGCGGACCCGACGCCGGCCTTCGCGAGCGGCACGGCGCTCATCACCGCCTCAGACGCGGGCGCCATCACGTTCCCCATCGCGAACGGCACGACGAAGAAGAACAGCCCGATCGCCCAGTACGGCGTGCCGGGCGTCCACAGCACCACGCTGGCGAGCGCCACCGCCAGGACCGTGAGCCCCGCGGCGATCTGCCTCGGGGCGCCGACCCGGACGTTGATCCGGTGGCTCAGCCCGCTGCCGAGCACGAGCCCGGCGGCGATCGGGAGCATCTGGACGCCGGTCTCGAGCGCCGACTTGCCCTGCACGAACTGCAGGTACTGGGCGACGAGGAACAGCATCCCGAACAGCGCGAAGAAGCCGGTCGAGATCGCGAGCGAGCCGATCGAGAAGGCGGGTCGCCTGAACAGGTCGAGGTCGAGCAGCGGGTTCTCGGCGCGGCGCTGGCGGCGCACGAACAGCGCGCCGAGCACGACCGCGGCGGCGAACCCCGCCAGCACGAGTCCGTCGCCCCAGCCGCGCGCCGGCGCCTCGATGACGGCCCAGACGAGCGTGCCCAGCGCGGCGATCGACAGCAGGACGCCCGGCACGTCGAGCCGGCCCGGGCCGGGGTCGCGGCTCTCCGGCACGAGCACGGCGCCGAGGCCGAGCGCGGCGAGGATCACCGGAACGTTCACCCAGAACACCGCCGGCCAGGACGACAGCTCGATCAGCGCGCCGCCGATCAGCGGTCCCAGCCCGATCCCGACGGCGGCCATGCCGGCCCACACGCCGATCGCCTTGCCGCGCTCCTCCTGCGGGAAGACGTCCATGATGATCGAGAGGGTCGTGGGCATGATCAGCGCGGCACCGACGCCCATCGCGGCGCGCGCCGCGATCAGCTGCTCGCCGGTCTCGGCGAACGCACCGCCGACGCTGGCGAGGCCGAAGATCGCGAGGCCGCTCTGGAGCGCGAGCTTGCGGCCGTAGCGGTCGCCGAGCGTGCCGGCGGCGAGCAGCAGCCCGGCGAAGACGAGCATGTAGGCGTCGACGACCCACTGGAGCGTGGACCCGGATAGGTCCAGGTCCTCCTGGAGGCTCGGGAGCGCGACGTTCAGGACCGTGTTGTCGAGCCCGATGACGACGAGCGACAGCGACAGTACCGCCAGCGTCCTCCACCTGCGGTCGTATGTCGTGCCGGTCGCGGTCATGCTGCTCTTCTCGTAAAAACCGAATGTTCGTTCTTTATAATGAAACGAACGTTCGCTGTCAAGCTAGGATGCGGATCCGTGCCCAAGGTCACCGAGGAACATCTCGAAGCGCGGCGGCGGCAGATCCTCGCCGCGGCGCTCACCTGCTTCGCCCGCGAGGGCTTTCACCGCACGACGATGCAGGACATCTTCCGCGAGGCGGAGCTCTCCCCCGGCGCCGTCTACAGCTACTTCAAGGGCAAGGACGACATCGTCGACGCGATCACCTCCGACGCGATGCGCTTCGCCAGCGAGGGCGCCCGGGCGTTCGCGGCGGCCGTCGACGATGGCGCCGCGCCCACGCTCGGCGAGGCCTTCGAGGGGCTCGTGCGGGGCTTCGAGCAGCTGGACCTGGGCACCTACGAGGCCCGCACCCGCATGGCGCCCCAGCTCTGGGTCGAGGCCCAGCGCAACCCCGTGGTGCGCGAGCGCGCGACCGCCGGGCTGGGGGGGATGGCCCGCGCGCTGGCGCGGGTGGCCGCCGCGGGGGGTCATCCCGACCCCGAGTCCGCCGCGCGGATGGTCATGTCCCTCCTCCAGGGGCTGCTGATCCAGCGCAGCATCTTCGGCGACGCCGTCGACGTGGAGGGCTACGTCGCCACCGCCAGGGCGATGCTCGACGGCGCGCGCTAGCTAGCCGCCCGCGAACAGCCGCGGGTCGTTGCTGATGATGCCGTCCACGCCCAGCGCCTCGAGGCGGCGGATCGCCGGCGCCTCGTCCACCGTCCAGACGTAGAGCTCGCCGCCCGCGTCGTGCACGGCGCGCACGAGCCGCCGCGTGACGAGGCGCCAGTGGGCCATCAGCGCGTGGCAGCGCCCGCGGCGGATCTCGCGCGCCGCCCGCCCCGGCACCAGGCGCTTGAAGGCCTGCAGCAGGATCAGCGCGGGCACGATCATCAGCTTCGACCGCGTGTAGTCGCGGCGCACGTTCGGCACCGACCAGCCGAGCCGGATGCGCGGCTCGAGCTCGCGTACCGCGTCGAGGCTCTCGAGGTGGTACGTCGAGATCAGCACGCGGTCCACGAGGCCGTGCCGGCGCAGTGCCTCGACGACCCGGCGCTCGTACCCGCGGGTCTTCAGGTCCACGTTGAAGTCCACGTCCGCGAAGGTCCTGTCGGCGAGGTGCGCGAGCCCCTCCTCGAGCGTCAGGACAGGACCCTTCGCCAGGTGGTCGTAGTCGTGCGAGAGCACGAGCTCCGAGTTCTCGGGATCGCGGTAGTCGCGCGCCAGCACGTCGAACTCGACCATGTCCACCCCCGCGGCGAGGGCGGCGTCGAAGCTCGCCTTCGTGTTGCCGGGTGCGACGAGGCCGGCCCCCTTGTGGCCGACGCGCTTGAAGGCCACTACGCGCGGCCGGCGAGGCGCGCGGCCGCCCACAGGCAGACGATGTGGGCGCTCTGGTCCACGCTGGCGCGAAGGGAGGCGTGGTCCTGGGCATCCGTGTGCTTGACCTTGCGCATGTACGCCTCGAGCAGGCGGCCGTCGTCGATCGCCATGTGCGGCAGCGCGATCAGCGCGGCGATGCCGAACGCGCGCGGCACGCTCGTGCGCCGCGCCACGCCCAGCAGCGCCGGCACGAACGCCGCCGTGTAGGTGAGCGCGTGATTCACGAGCGCGCGGCGCGCATCCTCGTCGTCGCTCAGGCCGCCGGACTTGTTCAGCGCCTGGAAGTCGGTCTGCAGCAGGTAGTCGCCGATGTGGTGCGACACGAAGAACTCCGCGAAGGGCGGGCGAGCGGGCATGGCGGCGAACGTACCCGAATCGCGCCCGGCTATGTGCAACCGCGCGCACGGAGGGCGCCGCGCTTGGCCGTGAAGGTCGCCTTCAGCACGCCGGTCCGGGCCGACCAGCTCCAGGCGCCGCGGCGCAGCGGCCGGCCGTCGAGCGTGACCGCGCAGGGGCGGAAGGGGCGCCGCAGCGTGGCGAGCGAGGCCTGCAGGCGGTAGGTGCGGCGCGCCCGGCCCGACACCTTCAGGCGCCACGTCCGGTTGCCCTCGACCGAGGTCAGCGACTCGCGCTCGAGCATCCGCGACTTGGTCGTGCCGCGCGGCACGGCGATCAGCTCCATGCGCGTGCGCCGGTCGCGCAGCCGGACCACGCCGCTCCCGCCGCCGTAGTCGGCGAGCGTGTCCACGTCCGGCGGCAGCAGCGGCAGCACGGCGCCCGCGCGCAGCAGCAGCGGGAGCTGGTCGAGCGGGGCGTCGAGCGTGCGGTCGCCGGGACGCACCCGCGCCGGGCGGCCCAGGCGCAGGCCGCCGCTGCGCTCGTGGTACGACACGCTGCGCCAGAGGTCGAACCAGCGGTCGCCGCCGGGCACGTACACGCGGCGCTGCTTCGCCCCCGGCTCGACCACCGGCGCGGCCAGCAGGTCGGGCCCGAACAGGAACTCGTCGTCGGTCGCGGCCGCGCGCGCGTCGCGCGGGTGGACGAGCGCCAGGTGGCGCATGAGCGGCAGGCCGGTACGGCGATAGACCGCGTCGTGAGCGGCGATGTACGGGTAGAGCTGCGTGCGCAGCTTGGCGTAGCGGCGCCAGTGCCCGAGGATCTCCGGGTGCCACGGCTGCGGGCGCTCGCCGCGCGGCGGGATCGACACGCCGCCGTGCTTCGTGCGCATCACGCCCGACACCGCACCGAACTGGATCCAGCGGATCAGGAGCTCGGGCGTGAGCTGGCGCGTGCCGAGCGAGAAGTAGCCGCCGATGTCGGAGCCCCAGGTGCTGATGCCCGACAGGCCCATCGTGAGCCCGTTCGTGACCGCCGACGCCAGGCCGTCGTAGCCCCAGTCGGTGGTCGGGTCGCCGCCCCAGACGATCTGCGCGTACGGGTGCACCCCGGTCCAGCCGGAGCGGACATGGCGCGCGATCGGGCGCTCCTGCCGGCGCGCGAACTCCCAGCCGGCGCGGTGGTACGGCACGGGGTAGTGGTTGTGCATCTGCTCGCCGGTCATGCCGTTCGCGTGGTGGGAGTCGAGCGGCGTGTACTCGCCGAAGTCCTCCATCCAGCCGTCGTGGCCGTCCTCCACGAGCTGGGACATGAGCCGGTCCCAAACCTCCTGCGCGGCCGGGGCGGTGAAGTCGAGCTGCGAGACCGGCGTCTGCGGCGGCGTGCGGCTGCCCACGTACGCGTTGAACACGTACGGCTGCCCCGACGCGTCCTTCTGGAACGCGCCGCGAGCGGCCGCGTCCGACCAGACCGGCTCGTACTCCTGGCAGACCTCGGAGTTCACGTAGGAGAGCGAGGCCAGTCCGTTGCCGTGCAGGTAGGCGGTGCGCTCGCGCTCGGCCGCGCGGTGCGGGACGGCCTCGCCGCACGGCAGGTAGCGCAGGTGGCTCTCGACGGCCGAGGCGGGCGCGTCGGCCTCGCGCAGCGTCCTGATCGCGGTCTCCACGCGCTCGCGCGGGGCCACGTTCTCCTGGCCGGCGTGGAACCAGGGGCCGAACATCCACGGCGCGACCGGCTTCGGCTGGCGGCCGGTCCGCTCGGTCAGGCGGCGCACGACGCCGGCGGGCGCCGGGCCGGCGAGCACCCGGAACGACAGATTCGGCGCGCTCGTCTCCATGCTCCACGCGTCCGGGCGGTCGGTGCCGAGCCGGTGCACGCTCGGCTCGTCGTTGTCGA
>DASVVS010000120.1:0-3046 GCA_036386455.1 Thermoleophilaceae bacterium | reverse complement strand
AGGCGGCGCCGCTCAGGTCCGTGGCCAGCACGCCCAGGTCGAGCTGCTCGCCGGTGAGCTCCGCCAGCAGCTCGTCGGCGTCGCTCGACTGCCCGCGGCTCCAGAACGAGCGCAGCAGCCCGCCCGCCTCGCGCTCGGCGTACCAGCGCGGCCCGAAGCGCTCGCGCAGCACGCCGCGGAGGTGCGTCTCGAACGCCCACGCCCGCAGGTAGCGGGCGGCGTAGAAGAACGCGTCGACGTCGGACAGCCACGTCGCGCTCGGCCAGTCCACGCGCACGGCGCGGCCGAGCCGCTCGGCGTAGTTCGCCGCGTGCTCCTCGGGCGAGCGGCCGTCCGCGTGCAGCTCCAGCTCGTAGCCGAGCTTCGCGCAGTAGCGGCGCAGGAACACGAGCCGGCTCGCCCGCGCGAACGCGAGCACGGGCCCCGGATCGGCCAGCCCGACTATGTCGCCGAGCCAGTCGGGGTCCGCGCCCAGCCCCTGCATCAGGAAGGCGAAGCCCTCGGTCACCGAGTTGTCGCCGAGGCAGCGGTCCTCGAACGGCAGCGCGCGGTCCACGTGCGAGTAGTGGTAGGCGTGGCCGGACTCGTGCATGAGCGCCTCGTAGTCGTCGCGGCCCCCGATCGGCGCGATCACGAGGTGCACCTCGTCCGGCACGCGCACCGCCGCGCAGAACGCCCGCGGCGACTTGGTGGGCCGCCGCTCGGCGTCGACCAGCACGCGGCCGGTCTCGACCCCGAGCCCCGCGACGGTCCGCTCGAGCGACTCGATCAGCCGATCGGCGGGGAAGCCGTCGTCGAAGCCGCGGGCACGGAAGAACGCCGCCATGTCGGCGCGGCGCAGCCGGTCGAAGCCGAAGCCGAGCTGGTCGCGCAGCTGGGGGTCCACGAGCGGCTCGTACGAGTCCTCCGTGGCCGCGAGGAACGCGTCCGCCTGCCGGCCCAGCGCCCGCAGGTCCATGCCGCTCAGCTCCTCGACCATCGCGAGCGTGCTGCCCCAGCCCAGCTCGCGCGCCAGTGCCGCCGCCCGCTCGTGCGCCTCCAGCAGCAGCGGGTTCAGCTCGCGCTCGGTCAGGTCGAGCCGCGCGCGCTCGAGCGCCTCGCGCCGCTCCGGGTCCGGCTCGTTCGCCTGTGCCGCCACGGCCTCGCGGAAGCCGATCTCCTCGCCGCCGACCGTGATCCTGGACGTGGCCTCCAGCCGCGCCAGCTCCTCGGCCTCGCGCTTGGTCGCCTGCCCGAAGAGGCCCTCGACCGCGAAGCGCACCAGCTCGCGCGGGGCGCCCGCGTCGCGCAGCCGATCGGCCGCCTCGCGGCTGAACAGCCCGGCGTGCCGGCCGTAGATCGGCTCCAGCTCGAAGCTCTCCTTGCGGCCGGAGAGATGGAGCACGTACTCGTGCTCGATCTCGACGTAGAAGGCCTCGGCCTCGGCGCGGTATTCGTCCAGGTTCACGGGCGTGGCAGCATAGGTGCGTGACCGGCACCCCCACAGCCAGAGCCGCGCGTCCCCAGCGCGGGGCCGAGCTCGAGCTCGTCGTCGAGTCGTTCGCGCACGGCGGCAACGGAATCGCCCGCCACGAGGGCTACGTCCTGTTCGTGCAGGGCGGCGTCCCGGGCGACCGGCTCCGGGCGCGGGTGACCAAGGCCAAGCGCGACTACGGCGAGGCGCGTGCGGTCGAGCTGATCGAGCCGAGCCCGGACCGGATCGAGCCGCGGGCCGCGCACCCCGGCGCGTCGTGGCAGGTGCTGCCGTACGAGCGCCAGCTCGCGGAGAAGGAGCGGCAGGTGCGCCAGGCGCTGGAGCGGATCGGCCGATTCGAGGCGCCGCCGGTCGAGTCGATCGTGCCGGCGGTCGAGCCGTGGCGCTACCGCAACAAGGTCGAGTACTCGTTCGGGGCCGGTGCCTCCGATCCGGAGGCCGGCGAGGCCGACGACCTCGTGCTCGGCTTCCACCGCCCGGGCCGCTGGAACGAGATCGACGACGTGGCCGACGACATCCTCGCCTCCGAGCGCGTCGACGCCCTCCGCGAGCGCGTGAAGGAGTGGTGCCGCGCGGAGGGCCTGTCCGCCTACGACCGCCGCTCGAACGACGGCTTCCTGCGCAATCTCGTCGTCCGCGAGGCGCGCCGGGCCGGGACGCTCCAGGCCCGCATCGTCACGAGCGACGGCGACTTCCGAGCCGACGATCTGGCCGAGGCCGCGGGCGCCGACGGCTTCCTCTGGACCCGCACGGCGGGCGTGGCAGAGACGACCCGCGAGGGCACTACGCGCGTGGTCTCCGGGGCGGGCGCGATCGAGGAGCGGATCGACGTGCTCGGCGACGAGCTGCGCTTCCGGATCTCACCGGAGGCGTTCTTCCAGACCAACACCGAGATGGCCGAGCGGCTCTACGGCACGGCGGTCGAGCTGGCTGGACTCGCGGGCGCCGAGCGCGTCTACGACCTGTTCAGCGGGATCGGGACGATCGCCCTCGCGATGGCCACACGCGCCGGCGAGGTCGTGGGCGTGGAGCTGGTCGAGCGCGCGGTCGCCGACGCCATCGAGAACGCGAAGCTGAACGGCATCGACAACGCGCGCTTCTTCGCGGGCGACGTGCGCACCGCCATGCGCCCGCTGATCGAGGAGGCCGGCAAGCCGGACGTGGTGGTGGTCGATCCGCCGCGCGCCGGGCTGAGCGCGAAGATCGTCCGCCGCCTGCTGGAGACCGAGGCGCGGCGGGTCGTCTACGTGTCGTGCAATCCGACGACGCTCGCGCCGAACGCGCGCCAGATGGCGGACGCGGGCTACGCCCTGCGGACCGTCCGCCCGGTCGACATGTTCCCGCAGACCCCGCACATCGAGTGCGTGGCGCTGCTGGAGCGGGAGTGACCTCTGATGCCCGAGCCGAGACCGCCGAGCCCTCGACGCACCTGGAACACGCCGGAGGACATCGCGCGCCACCGCGCGATGACGCCGGAGCAGCGCCTGCGCCGGGCGATCGAGCTGTCCCGCGCCGCCCTCCGCTTCGCGACCGCTCGGCGCGTGGATGGCCGCTGAGCGCGCCTTCGACCCG
>DASVVS010000119.1:0-119024 GCA_036386455.1 Thermoleophilaceae bacterium | reverse complement strand
AGAGCGGACGCGAATCCGAGTGCTATCGCCGCCACGCACCTATCCTGCCAACCGTCATGCCGAGGCTCCTGCCGTCAGTCGACGCGGTCGTGAACGCGGCCGCCAACGTCTGGGACATGTCGCCCCTCGGCTCCGGCCTCGCCGACCGGTCGCCGACCCCGACGCAGGTGATCGACGAGGGGCCCCAGCGCAAGGTCCACCGCTACCGCCCGACGCGCCGCCGCCGCTGGCACGCGCCCGTTCTGCTCGTGCCGCCGCTCGCGGCCCCCGCGTCGTGCTTCGACCTCTGGCGCGGCGCGAGCCTGGCCGGGCACCTCGTGGCGCTCGGCTATCCGACCTACCTCGTGGACTACGGGCCGATCTCGTTCAGCGACCGCCAGCTCGGGCTCGAGCACTGGGTGGACGACGTGATCCCGAACGCGGTGCGGGCGGTCAGCGAGGACTCGGACGGGCTACCGGTGCAGGTCGTGGGCTGGTGCCTCGGCGGGATCATGTCGTCGCTTGCGGTCGCCGGACACGACCTGCCGGTGCGGTCGGTCTCGATGGTCGCGAGCCCGTTCGACTTCGAGAAGGTCCGCACGATGGCGCCGATCCGGCGCCTGGCCGAGCTCACCGGCGGGCGGCTCGTCACGAGCCTGTACAGCGCGCTCGGCGGCGCGCCCGCGCCGCTCGTCTCGCTCGGCTTCCAGGTGACCGCCCTCGACAAGCGGCTCACGAAGCCACTGTTCACGCTGACGCACCTCGGCAACCGCGACCTGCTCGCGCACGTGGAGGCGGTCGACGACTACATGGCGCACATGCTCGCCTACCCCGGCCGCACGTTCGCGCAGCTCTACCACCGCTTCTTCCGGATCAACGACCTGGCCGATGGGCGCGTGGACCTGTCCGAGCGCTGCATCGACCTGGCGGACGTGCGCGTGCCGGTGCTGGTGGTCGCCGGAGAGAACGACGTGCTGGCGCCGCCCGAGGCCGTGGTGGCGGTCGAGCCGCTGCTGAGCGGCGCGCCGTCGCTCCGCGTGGAGACCAGCCCGGGCGGGCACCTGGGCGTGCTGACCGGCCGCGGCGCCCGCGACACCACCTGGCGCGTGCTCGACGAGTTCCTCGCCGCGAACGACGTGGCGCCGGCCGTCGTGGAGGAGGCGAACCGCCGCCAGGCCGCGCGCGAGCGCCGCCCCGCGGTCGCCGCCTAGGCCGTCTCCAGCTCCGCCTCTACCGAGATGTCGACGTTGCCGCTGAGCGCCTGCGAGATCGGGCAGCCCTCGCCGGCTCCGCGCGCCGCCTCGGCGAACGCGTCGGCGTCCACGCCGGGCACGACCCCGCGGACCTTCAGGCGCGAGCTCTTGACCTCGAACCCGCCCTCCGTCGGGCCGAACTCCACGGCCGCGGCCACCGACAGCCGCTGCGGCTCGTTGCCCGCCTCCCCCAGCGCGTGCGAGAGCGCCATCGCGAAGCACGACGCGTGCGCCGCGGCCAGCAGCTCCTCAGGGCTCGTCTGCGCGCCGCCCTCGGTCCGAGCCCGCCAGTTCACCTCGAGGTTGGTGGCCACGCCGCTGTCGAGGTCGGCCCGCCCCTGACCGTCGGCCAGGCCGCCCTCCCACGTCGCCTCCGCTCGGCGCGTCGCCATCAGCGGTACTTCTTCGGGATCCGGCCGTAGATGGCGACCGACATCCGCTCGACGAGCTTGGACCGCATCGGGCTGTACGGGAACATGTACGCCTCGGTCTTCAGCGCCCGGCGGGTGACCAGGATCGTCTGCACGGCGCAGTACTTGCGGATGCCCTGCGGGCCGTGCCGCACGCCCATGCCGGACTCGCCGGTGCCGCCGAACGGCGCCTCGGCGGCGGCGTAGTTCACGACCGTGTCGTTCACGCAGGCGTTGCCCGCCGTGAGCCGCCGCGCGATCGCCTCGCCCTTCTCGACGTCGCGCGTGTAGACGCTCGAGTTGAGCCCGTAGCGCGAGTCGTTCGCGAGCCGCACGGCCTCCTCGGCGTCGGCGACCTTCATGATCGGCAGCGTCGGCCCGAACGTCTCCTCGGTCATGCACTCCATCGTGTGGTCGACGTTCGTGAGCACGGTCGGCTGGAACCAGCGGCCGGCACCGAGGTCGGCCGGCTTGCCGCCGGTGCGGATCACGGCGCCCTTGTCGACCGCGTCGCGGATGTGGCGCTCGATGATCTCCTGCTGCGGCGCGAAGGTCACGGCGCCGACCTCGGCGGTGCCGGGCCCGGTCGAGCGGCCCTGCTTGAGGTCCTTGACCTTGTCCACGACCTTCGACACGAACTCGTCGTAGACGGGCTCCTCCACGTACACGCGCTCGACCGACTGGCAGATCTGGCCGCCGTTCGCCATGCCCCAGTAGACCGCCTCGTTCACGGCGCGGTCCACGTCGGCGTCGCGCAGCACGATCATCGGGTCCTTGCCGCCCATCTCGAGCGAGAACGGCGTGAGCGACTCGACCGCGCGCGTGGCGACCTTCTTGCCGGTCCGGGTGGAGCCGGTGAACATCACCACGTCGACCTCGTCCACCAGCGCCGCGCCGGTCGCGCCGGTGCCGGTGGCGACCAGACACACGTCCTCGGGGAGCCCGATCTCGCGGAGGCCCTCCTCCATGAGCAGCGACGACAGCGGCGTGACCTCGCTCGGCTTCATCACCACCGTGCAGCCGGCCATCAGCGCCGGGACCGCGTCGCCGAAGCAGTTGGCGATCGGGTAGTTCCACGGGCCGATGACGCCGGCCACGCCGAACGGGCGGTAGCGCACCACGACCTTCTTGCCGAGCACGAACGGGTTCGTGGGGCGCAGGCGCTCGTCGGCCAGGTACTCGCCGGCCTTCCGGGCCCAGAAGCCGAGCGCGTCGGCGGTCGTGAAGACGTCGGCGAGGAAGGCGTCCTCGCGCGTCTTGCCGTTCTCGTCCATGACCGTGCGCGCGACGCGATCGCGGTTGTCCACGATCCACTTCCTCATGCGGTACATGAAGCGCGCGCGCTCGGTGAAGCTGAGGGCGGCCCAGGCGGGCTGCGCGGCGCGGGCGCGGTCCACGAGCGCCTTGACCTGAGCGGCGTCCATGTCGGGCAGGTGGGCGATGGTCTCGCCCGTGGCGGGGTTCTCGACCGCGAACGTGCTGCCGTTCGCGTGCCCGTTCTGCGTTGCCTCGACCTGCGTCGTCTCGACGGCCATTGAGTCTCTCCTCGTGATCTGGCGCTTCGGCGGTGCCGCAGCAGTCTAAGCCAAAACTGGCTGCGCGGCCAAATTCCGCGTGAGCTACCTCACGAAGCGAGTTCGACGCGCTCGATCACGGCGTCGTCGACCGGCCGGTCGCCGGCGCCGGTCGGGCCGTTCTCGATCGCGTCGACCGCGTCCATGCCGCTCGTGACCTGCCCGAACACCGTGTGCTTGCCGTCGAGCCACGGCGCGGCGTCGGTCGTGACGATGAAGAACTGGCTGCCGTTCGTGTTCGGTCCGGCGTTCGCCATCGCGAGCGCGCCGCGGACGACCTTGTGGTCGTTGAACTCGTCCTCGAACGTGTAGCCGGGACCGCCGGTGCCGGTTCCCTGCGGGCACCCGCCCTGGATCATGAAGTCCTTGATGACGCGGTGGAAGACCAGCCCGTCGTAGAAGCCGTCGCCGGCGAGCTTCTTGAAGTTCTCGACCGTCTTGGGCGCGTCCCCGTCGAAGAGCTCGACCTCGATCGCGCCGTGGTTCGTGTGCAGCGTTGCCTGGCTCACGTCCTCGTTACCTCCATTCGAAGCTCGGTTCCCCTCACGCGGCTCCCGCCGACCTTCCGCACGACCTCCTCGGCCCGCTCGGACGGCACCTCCGCGAAGCTGAAGCGCTCGAGCACGCGGACGCCGGTCACGTCCTCGCCGTCGAGCCGCGAGTTCTCGACGATCGCGCCGATCAGGTCGGCGGGCTCGAGCCCGTGCGCGCGGCCGGCGGAGACCAGCAGCTTGGCGCGCCGCGTGCCGCCGGGGTCCTTGCGCGGCTTGGTGTGGCGCGGGCGGCGCGTCTCGCGGTCGCCGCGGCGGCGCGGCTTGCGCTCGCCTGCGGGGGCGGTCGGCTCGGGCTCGCCTGCGGCTGCTGCGGCCGGCTCGGGCTCGCTTGCGGCGGCGGCCGGCTCGGGCTCGCGGTCGGCGGGATCGGGCGGAGAAGCCGCGACGGGCGTAGCGTCGGCGGCCGGCGCGGCGGCCGGCGCGGCCGGGGCCTCGCGCGCCACGGTGGCCGCGGCCTCCGAGTGGCCGGGCGCGCCCACGAGATCCGCGTCCGGGTCGCCGCCGTCCCGGGCCACGTCCTTCACCGCGGGAGCGGCGCCCGCGGCGGCGCGGCGCGCCTCCTCGTCCGACCACTCCTCGATCTCCGTGTTCGCGTGGCGTTCGATCGCGTCGAGGTCCTTGCGCTGCTTCGGCGTGATCAGCGTGATCGCGCGCCCGGAGCGGCCCACCCGGCCGGTGCGCCCGATCCGGTGCACGTAGACGTCGGGCGAGTTCGGGATGTCGTAGTTCACGACGTGCGAGACGCCCTTGATGTCGAGTCCGCGGGCCGCGACGTCGGTCGCCACCAGCAGCCGCTCGCGCCCGCCCTTGAACGCGATCATCACGCCGTCGCGCTGGCCCTGGGACATGTCGCCGTGCAGCGCCTTCACCCGCACGCCCTTGTCGCCGAGCCGCCGCGCCAGCCGGTCGGCGCCGATCTTCGTGCGCACGAAGACGATCGCCTGGTCCGGGCGCTCGGCCTTCAGCACGCGCGCGAGCTCGTCCGGCTTGTCCTTGTCGGCGGCCTCGACGTAGAACTGCTCGACGGTGTCGATCGTGAGCTGCGCCGCGCGCACCTTGATCGTGATCGGGTCGAACATCCGCTTCTCGGCGAGCTTCTTGATCGCCGGCGGCATCGTGGCGCTGAACAGCGCCGTCTGGCGCCCGTTCGGGCAGCGCCCGAGGATCGTCTCGACGTCCTCGAGGAAGCCCAGGTCGAGCATCTCGTCAGCCTCGTCGAGGACCACGTAGCGGGCGTCGTCGAGGAACAGGTAGTGGCGGTTGATCATGTCCATGACCCGCCCCACCGTGCCGACCACGACCTGCGCGCCCTGCTTGAGGAACGAGGCCTGGTCGCGGATGGGCGCGCCGCCGAACACGGCGACCACGTCGATGCCCTTCTTCTGGCCGTACGCGCGCAGCGCCTGGGTCACCTGGATGCACAGCTCGCGCGTGGGCGTGAGCACGAGCGCCTGCACCTCGGGCATCTTCGGATCGACGTACTCGAGCAACGGGAGCCCGAACGCGGCGGTCTTGCCGGTGCCGGTCTGGGCCTGCCCGATCACGTCGTGACCGGACAGCAGCTCGGGGATCGCCTGCTCCTGAATCGGGGTCGGGCGCTCGTACCCGAGGTGGGCCAGCGCCTCCTGCAGAGGGGCCGATAGCCCGAGGTCAGCGAACTTCGTCACACGCGGAGGTTAGGAGGACGGGTCCAGCAGGAGCTTTCCGCTCGTGCGGCGACCGGTCAGATCCTCGTGCGCGCGGCGCACCTCGGACAGCGGATAGGTCTCCCCCACGACCGCGCGCAGCTCCCCTCGGGCGGCCCTGTCGAACAGGTCCGCGAGGGGTTCGCGCAGCAGCTCCGGGCGCTCCAGGCAGTGCATCAGCCAGAAGCCGATCACGGAGCGACTGCCGCGCAGGAGCTTGCCGGTGCGGACCTCGTTCTGCTCGCGGCTGGAGATGCCGTAGACGACGATCCGCCCGAACGGGGCGAGCGCGTCGAAGCTCGCGTCGAAGACCCGGCCGCCGGAGGTCTCGAGCACCACGTCGAGCGGCTCGCCGCCGTTGGCCTCGATCAGGGCCGCGGTGAGGTCCTCGGCGTCGGGGTCGACCGCCACGTCCGCGCCCAGCTCCAGCGCCTTCGCGCGCCGCTCCTCGGAGCCGGCCGTGGCGATCACCCGGCCCGCGCCCATCGGCTTGGCCAGCTGCGTCGTGAGGCTGCCGACGCCGCCCGCCGCCGAGTGCACCACCACGCTCTCCCCCTCCGCCAGCCGCGCGCAGGTGCGGTGCAGGTGCCAGGCGGTGAGACCCTGGATCAGCAGGGCGAGCGCCACGCCGTCCTCCACGCCGTCCGGCAGCGGGAAGGTGCTGGCCGCGGGCGCCGCCACGTACTCGGCGTACGCCCCGGCACCGCCGGTCATCGCCACCACCCGCGTGCCCGCCGGCAGCGCCCCGCCCTCCACCGTGCCGACCACCTCGTTGCCCGGCACGAGCGGCAGCCCGAACTTCCTCACGTACGCGTTCTCGCGCTGGTGGGTGTCGGCGAAGTTGATCCCGGCGCGGGCGACGCGGATCAGCACCTCGCCCTCGCCCGGCTCGGGAACGTCGAGGTCCACGAGCTCGAGCACCTCGGGTCCGCCGAACTCGCTGATCTGGATGGCGCGCATGGCGGCCGCGCAGGTTACGCGGCGCGCTCAGCGCGGTGCGCTCAGCGTGACCGGCGCGCGGAGCGTGTGACCGCCGAACCGCACCACGAGGCGTGCGCGGACGGTGCGACGACCCTCGAGCAGCTTCGCCAGCCGTGAGCCCGCGTCGAGCTCGACGATCATCTCGCCGAGACGGTCACAGCGGAAGTCGTCTCCGGCGAGCTCCTCCTGGCGGCCCCCGGGCAGGATCAGCGTGAGGCGGCCGGTCCGCTCGAGCGAGCCCAGCAGGCACTCGACCTCGATCCGGACCTTGCCGTTCTCGACCACGAGCTTGCGATCGGAGAGGCTCACCGGAGCAGGCTCGTGCGTGCGCCGCCTCACCGCGGCCACGAACCGGCTGATGCGCGCGGACGCGGTGGCCGGCGGGCCGCCGCCGGGCGGGGGCGGCGGTGGCGGACCGCTCTCCTCGAGCTCCTCCTCGATGAACCCGCCCGGGTGAGGGCGATCGGTGTCCTCGCACGCCGGCGCCTGGCCTCCCCCGCAGATCGTCTCCCGGCCGTCCCCGTCGGCGTCCCCATCCTGCGCGGCCCCGGTGCCCGTCCCCCGCGAGGGCGACGGGCTCGCGGTTGCCGCCGGGTCCGCGGCCGGCTGGGCCGGTGGTCCCGCGGCCTCGCCGGCGGGTTCCGCCGGCGGCGCGGCGGGCGCCTGCTCGGCGGCGAGCGCGGCCTGCGATGCGTCCGGCTCCTCCGCGACAGCGGGTACGGCCGAGAGCAACGTGGCAGCGAGAGCTGCCACTGCGACTCGCATCCTCCACTTGCACCGTCCCACCACCACGGATTACATTAACCCAGCAGGCTCCAGCGGTAAAGACAGATAGAGGAAACAGGGTAGGCCCGTACGGGCAGGCGACCATGGCGAAACGATCCCCGAGGAGCCTTGCGCCGCGCCGGCGCCGGAGTGCGGTCCGGGCGGAGCAGCGGAGCAGGAAGCGGGCGGCGACGCCGGGCGGCGACGTGAAGGCCGCGGCCGAGGAGGCACCTGGCCGGTTCCATCGCGTCAGCGCCGGCTGGAAGGCCGCGAGCGGCGTGGTCGCCACGGTCGGCACGGCGGTCGGCATACTCGCAACGCTGGGGGTCATCGGCGGTGGCGAGCCCGTGACGCCTTCGGACGCGATCGCGGGAGCGACGAAGAACGTCAACGCGAGCAGCTTCCGGCTCCGGGTCAGCATGACCGAGATCCCGAGCTCGGGTGCGTCCCGGGCGAGCACGATCGTCGGCGACGGCCAGCTCGACTACGGCGCCAGCCGCGGGCACATGCAGTACGACCTGTCCCAGAGCACGGGGATCAGGGAGCTGTCGAAGGTGGATCTCGTGTTCGACGGGCCGACCCTGTACCTCCACGACTCGGGCGGCCTGAACTTGGAGAAGCCGTGGGGACGCGTGGAGATAGCGGACTGGCAACGGCTCGAGGGCTCGAGCAACGCAACGCTCGAGTTCTTCTCGGACCTCGGGATCGACGACCCGACGCAGGCGGTGAAGGACCTGGAGAAGAGCTCGAGCGGGGCGAGGAAGATCGGTGACGAGGCGATCTTCGGAGACGAGTGGACGCACTACCGCGCCGAGCCGGACCCCGACGGCCGCGGCCCGATGCGCCCGGAGACCGTCGACGTCTGGGTCGACGACGCCGGCTACCTCCGGAGGATCGAGAAGATCTCGCAGGGGCCCGCGGCGACGACCAGGACGCGGACGGAGCTCGACGAGTACGGCGTGAAGGTACGAGCGAAGCCGCCGCCGTCCAGCCAGGTCGTCGACCTCGCGAAGGCGTTCGGCTGAACGAGGGCCCCGCCGGCTGACGCTGGTCAGGGACGGCGGGGCGGCGGCAGCGCCGACCACAGCAGCAGGCCCAGTCCCAGCGTCCCCATGCCGCCGACCAGGAGCGGGATCGGGTCGCCACCCGTACGCGGGAGCCGGTCCTGGCGAGCCTCCGCCTGCGGCGCCGGGTCCGGCTGCTGGGGCGAGTCGCCGCCGGAGCCGCCCGTGCCGCTCCCGGGGTCGGCCGGTGGATCGGAGCCCTTGTCGTCTCCCTCCTCGTCGTCGCCGTCGCCGGGGATCTCCTCCCCGAGCTCCTCGTCGTCCTCGTCGGGCGGGAGCTCGTCGGGGGTCGTCCCGTCGGGCGCGGTCGCCGGGGGCTGCTGCGCCGGTGGGCTCGGCTCCTGGGCGAGGGCGGCCGACGTCGCCACGAAGACGAGCAGCAGCAGGGCGGAGACGAGCACGATCCGGATGGTCATCCGCATTGGATCTTCCCCCAGGGCGGGGAAACTCCTGCCCTAGCCGCAGCGGCGGAAGTCGAGCTTCAGCACGCGCGAACGCTGCTTGGTGCCGCTGATGAAGTACATCCGGGCGGACAGCTCGTGCGAGCCGGCGCCGAGCGCGTCCGGCTTCACGTCCACCCAGTAGCGGCCGCGCCAGTCGGCTACGCGGGTGGACTTCACCTTGCGGCCGTCCACGAAGAAGATCACGCGCCGGATCGTGTCGCCGCGGACGAACGCGCGGAACTTGCGCGCGGCGCAGGCGTCGAGCTCGGCGGCGCTCGCCGTCGTCTCGATCCTCCTGGAGATGGCGTTCTTGAGGCAGGGCTCGATCACGAAGCGCAGCGTCCTGGGCGCGCGCTTCGCGCTCTTGAAGTACACGCGTGCCCGCACCTCGTGCTTGCCCGGCGAGAGCGTCTTGCGCTCGGTGCGCATCGAGAAGTGGCCGTTGCGGTCGGGGCGGGTGACCGTGAGGCGGCGCTTGCCGTCGAGGTAGAAGACGACGTGCCTGACGCCGCTGCCGCGCACCCAGGTGACGATCGGGCGCTTGAGGCAGGCCTCGTCGGCCGGCGGGTCGGGCTCCTCGTCGCAGCCCTCGGCCGTGCTTCCGGCGGGCTGGGCGCCCTCGGCGCCGCACTCGTCGACCGGCGGGTCGGCGGGGGGCTTGGGCGGGTCGGCGGGAGGCTTCGGCGGGTCGGCCGGCGGGTCCACGGGCGGGTCCACCGGGGGATCGACCGGCGGGTCCACGGGCGGGGTGACCGCGTGGCGGACGCTGGTGAACACGCAGAGCACGTCGTCGCCCGATACGAGAGTCATGCTGCCGCCGGTCGAGGGGACCGGCGCGCCGCTGCCGCCCTCGGCGCGGCACTCGAGCGTCGAGTCGTAGTCGGCGGCGCTCGTGGGCGCTGCGGCGGCGTGGGCCACCGCGTGCGGGCCCGGCGCGACGTCTGTACGTCCCGTGGAGCCACCGTGCCCGGCGGCGGTCTTCCGCACGGAGCCGTCGATGCTCAGGTCGAAGCGGCCGCCGTCGGTGACCGGCTCGAGCACCTGGCGGACCTCGAGCACGGGCTGGCGGTAGGCGCCGAAGTCGCGCCCGCCGGGCGTGTCGCCCGAGCCGGGGGTGAGCGTGTGCGAGCAGCCGGCGCCGGGGTCGGTGCAGGTCCAGCCGGGCTCGCCCTCGTCGCGCACGCAGTAGGCGACGCCGGGCTTGAGGCCGCTGAAGCTGTAGGAGCCGTCGGCGCCGGTCGTCGTCGTGACGTCGTCGCTCGGATCATCCGGCGTGCAGGGGTCGAGCACGATCGTCTTGCCCGGGATCGGCGGCTCGCCGCCGTCGCGCTCGCCATCGCCGTCGGTGTCCTCGTACTTGGTGCCGCTGATCGTGGCCGGGCGCCAGGAGCCGAAGTCGCGGCCGCCGATCAGCCCGTCGCCGCTGGCGGTCGGCACGCCGTACTCGCACGGCGAGCCGGGCTCGGAGCAGGTCCAGCCGCTCTCGCCGTCGTCGCGCACGCGGTAGGTCACGCCGGGGGTGAGGCCGCTGAAGCTGTACGAGCCGTCGCCCGCGGTGGTGGCCGTGAGATCGTCGCTCGCATCGCTCGGAGTCGCCGGGTCGAGCTTGATCGCCCGGCCGCCGAGCGCGGGCTCCCCCGCGTCGCGGTCGCCGTCGGCGTTGCGGTCCTCGTACTTGGTGCCGGCGATCGTGAGCGACTGCCAGGAGCCGAAGTCACGGCCCGTCGCGGAGTCGCCGGAGCCGAGCGTGACGGCGTGCTCGCAGTCGCCGGCCGGCGCCGAGCACTTCCAGCTCGAGTCGGGGAGCTCCTCGCGGATCGTGTAGGCGCCGGGCGCGAGGCCGCCGAAGGAGTAGCTGCCGTCGCCCGCCGAGGTGGTCGTCGGGTCGCCCGAGGTGCGGCTGTTCGAGCCGTCGGCGTCGATGTAGATCGTGCGCCCAGCGTTGGCGGGCTCGCCGGCGTCGCGGGTGCCGTCGGCGTCGCGATCCTCGTAGGTCGTGCCGGAGACGCTGGCCGGGCGGTAGGCGCCGAAGTCGCGCCCGCCGGGAGTGTCGCCCGAGCCCGGGGTGAGCGTGTGCGAGCAGCCGGCGCCGGGGTCTGTGCAGGTCCAGCCGGGCTCGCCCTCGTCGCGCACGCAGTAGGTCAGGCCGGGCTTGAGGCCGGCGAAGGAGTAGCTGCCGTCGGCGCCGGTGGTCGTCGTGACGTCGTCTGAGGTGTCATCCGGGGTGCACGGGTCGAGCACGATCGTCTTGCCCGGGATCGGCGGCTCGCCGCCGTCGCGCTCGCCGTCGCCGTCGGTGTCCTCGTACTTGGTGCCGCCGATCGTGGCCGGGCGCCAGGAGCCGAAGTCGCGGCCCGTCGCGGAGTCGCCCGAGCCGAGCGTGACGGCGTGCTCGCAGCCCGCGGGGGCCGAGCAGGTCCAGCTCGAGCTAGGCAGCTCCTCGCGCACGCTGTAGCTGCCGGGCTCGAGGCCGCTGAAGCTGTAGCTGCCGTCGCCCGCCGAGGTGGTCGTCGGGTCGCCTGCGGTCAGCGAGTCCGAGCCGTCGGCGTCGATGTAGATCGTGCGCCCGGCGTTGGCGGGCTCGCCGGCGTCGCGGCTGCCGTCGGCGTCTGAGTCCTCGTAGGTCGTGCCGGAGATCGAGCCGGTTCGCCAGGAACCGAAGTCGTTGCCGCCGATCACGCCGTCGCCGCTGGCGGTCGGCACGCTGTACTCGCACGGCGAGCCGGGCTCGGAGCAGGTCCAGCCGGCGGCCGGATCCTCGTACACGCGGTAGGTCACGCCGGGCCGCAGGCCGCCAAAGGTGTAGGAGCCGTCGCCCGCGGTGGTGGCCGTGAGGTCGTCGCTCGCATCGCCCGGAGTCGCCGGGTCGAGCTTGATCGCCCGGCCGCCGAGCGCGGGCTCGCCCGCGTCGCGGTCGCCGTCGGCGTTGCGGTCCTCGTACTTGGTGCCGGCGATCGTCACGGCGCGCCACAGGCCGAAGTCGTTGTCCTCGCTCGCGTCGCCGGAACCGAGCGTGACGGCGTACTCGCACGCGGCGCCCGGCTGGCTGCAGGTCCAGCCCGCGGGACCGCCGTCGTACACGCGGTACGCGACGGACGGGGTCAGGCCTCCGAAGCCGTAGGTGCCGTCCGCGGCGCTCGTGGTGGACGCGTCGTCGCTCGCGTCGCCCGGCGTGCCCGGATCGAGCTTGACCGTGCGGCCGGCGATGGCCGGCTCGCCGGCATCCGCCCCGCCGTCGGCGTTCAGGTCCTCGTAGAGGCGGCCGGAGATGCTGGGCGAGGTCCACTCGCCGAAGTCCTGGCCCACGACGGTCTCGCCGGCCGCGGCCGCGAGGCTCCAGCCACACGACGCGGGGTAGGAGCAGTTCCAGCCGGCGGCGGACTCGTGGCGCACGGCGTAGCTGCCCGGGTTCAGGTTGCGGAAGCCGTAGTCGCCGGAGTCGTTCGAGACGGTGCTGGGCTCGCCGGGATCGAGCGCGCCGTTGGCGTCGACGGTCTCGAGCCACACCTGGCGACCGCCGAGGCCGGGCTCGAGCGGCTCACCCGTGAGCGCGTCGAGCGGGCGCGCCGCGCCGTCGGCGTCGCGGTCGTGGAACACGCTGCCCTCGATCGTCACGCCCGGCACCGCGTTGCCGAAGTCGGCGCCCGGGGTGTCGTCGCCCGAGGTGACCGTCACGTCGTTCTCGCACGGCAGCGGCGTGGTGCACGCGTACAGGCCCTGGAGCTCCTCGCGCACCGGCCACTGACCGGGCCGCACGCCCGGGATCGTGTAGGTGCCGTCGCCCGCGGTGGCCGCGTGCGGCTCGTCGCCGTCGCGCACCTCGTCGCCGTCGTAGTCCACGAATGCGATCCACGGGGAGAGGCCCGGCTCGCCGCCGTCCTCGTCGCCGCCGCGGTCGAGGTCGTCGAACACGCGGCCGGAGACGCTGCCCGGCTCCCAGGCGCCGAAGTCGCGGCCGTCCACGTCGCCGCCGGCGACGAAGTCCACGCGCCACGAGCACGAGGCGGGAGAGGAGCAGGTCCAGCCGGCGGTCGGCTCCTGGCGCACGCGGAAGCCGCCCAGGCGGACCTGGTCGATCGCGTAGTCGCCGCTCGCGTCGGTCACGTCGGAGGGCTCGCCGGAGTCGCGCACGCCGTCGTTGTCGTAGTCCACCCAGACGGTCCAACCGGGCAGGCCGGGCTCGCCGCCGTCGCGCACGCCGTCGGCGTCGCGGTCCTCGAACTGCGTGCCGGAGACGCGCGACTCGGCCACCACCCCGAAGTCGCGATCCTCGGCCGAGTCGCCCGAGAGCAGCGTCACGTGGTGGTCGCAGTCCTCGGGAGAGGTGCAGGTGTGGCCCGCCGGCGGGAGGCCGACGACGCGGTACGGCGACGTGCGCGGAGCGAGGCCGCCGATCGAGTAGGTGCCGTCGGCGCCGGTCACGGCGGTCGGCTCGCCCGGATCGGCGAGGCCGTTCTCGCTGACGGTCTCCACGACCACGGTCACGCCCGCCGCGACGAGCTCGTCCACGCCGCGGCTGCCGTCACGGTCGGCGTCGTCGAACGCTGTGCCGCTGACCGTCGCGGGGCGGTAGCTGCCGAAGTCGTTGCCCGGGGCGGTGCCGCCGGGCGCGAGCGTGAAGGTGCGGAAGCAGCCGCCCGCGACCGAGCAGGTCCAGCCGGCCCGCGGCGCCTGGCGCACGCGGAACGTGCCGGCCGGGACGTCCGGGATCATGTAGTCGCCGCGCGCGTCACTGACCGCCGTCGGCTCGCCCGGGTCGATCGTGCCGTTGTCGGCGACGGTCTCGACCCAGAGCGTCATGCCGCCGAGCGCGGGATCGCCCGCGTCCTGGGTGCCGTCGGCGTCGCGGTCCTCGTAGGTGTGGCCGCTGACCGACTGGGCGCGGTAGGCGCCGAAGTCGCGGCCGGTCACGCTGGTGCCCCCGGCGATCACGAGCCCGGTCCAGGCGCAGCCGGCCGGAGCCGAGCAGGTCCAGCCCGCCTGCGCGATCTCGCGCACCGCGTACGGGTTGGCCGAGGTGTTGGGGGTGATCCGCGCGATCGTGTAGTCGCCGTTGGCGTCGGTCACCGCGGAGGGCTCGAGCGGGCCAAGCACGCTGTCGCCGTCGTAGTCCACGTACACGGTCCAGCCGGCGAGGCCGGGCTCGCCGGCGTCGCGCGTGCCGTCGCGGTCGTGGTCGGCGTACTTAGTGCCGGAGACCGTGGTGCTCTGGGCCTCGCCGAAGTCGCGGCCCGTCACGCTCGCGCCCGAGGCGATCGCCACCGCCGGGTACGCGCAGCCGAGCGGCGCCGTGCAGCGCCATCCGCCCTTGGCGACCTGGCGCAGCGAGTAGGTACCGGGCTTGACGCCCGCGATCGAGTAGGTGCCGCCGGCGGCGGTCACCGCGCTCGGCTCGCCCGCGTCGAGGACGCCGTTGCCGTCGTAGTCGAGGTACACGGTCCAGGCGGACAGGCCGCTCTCGCCGCCGCCGCGCAGCCCATCCTCGTTCACGTCGCCGTAGACGGTGCCGCTCACGCTGCCGGGGCGCCATGCGCCGAAGTCGCGCCCGGTCGCGTCGGTCCCGGCGCTGAACGCGACGGTGTACCAGCACGGCGAGGAGGGCAGCGAGCAGGTCCAGCCGGCCTGCGCCAGCTCGCGCACGCGGTAGGTGCCGGCGCGCACGTCGTCGATCGAGTAGGCGCCGGTCGCGTCGGTGTCGTCCGACGGCTCGCCGCCGTCGCGCGACCCGTTGCCGTTGTAGTCCACGTACACGGTCCAGCCGGAGAGGCCGGGCTCGCCGCCGTCGCGCAGCCCGTCCGCGTCGAGGTCCTCGAACTTCACTCCGCTCACGCGGCCCGACGCGGCGCTGCCGAAGTCGCGCTCGGTGATCGTGTCGCGCGAGAAGATCGCGATCGGCGCGGTGGCGCAGCCGGCGGGCGCGGTGCAGACGTAGCCGGACGGCGTGACCTGGCGCACCACTCGGTCGCCGGGCTTCACGCCCGTGATCATGTAGCTGCCGTCACCGGCGCTGACCGCGAACGGCTCGTCCGGGTCGCGCACGCCGTCGCCGTCGTAGTCCACGAACACGGTCACGCCCGCGAGCGGCGGCTCGATCCCGTCGCGGAAGCCGTTGCGGTTGAGGTCGTCCCAGGTGGTGCCGCTGACGGTGGCCGGCGCCCAGTTGCCGAACTCCGCACCGGTCGTGTTGCCGCCCGTCGTCATCTCGATCGCCTTGTGGCAGCCGTCGGCGGGCTTCGAGCAGGTCCAGCCCGCGTCGATCTGCTCCTGCGTCAGCGCCTCGCGCACGTCGTAGGAACCGGCGGGGACGCCGACGATCTCGTAGGCGCCGGTCGCGTCGCTCACGTCGGAGGGCTCGTTCGCGTCGAGCGTGCCGTCGCCGTCCAGGTCCACGTACACGCGGAAGCCGGCGATCCCCGGGTCGGAGGCGTCGCGCGCGCCGTCGGCGTCGCGGTCCTCGAACTTCGTCCCGGTCACGGCGCAGCTCTGCACCTTGAGCCCGAACGGCCCGACGTTGTCCTGCAGCTGCGAGCTGATCTGCTCGGAGGAGCGGCTGTGCACGTGCACCCGCGAGAAGCCCGCGCACGGCGTGCCGTTCATCTGCTGCAGCACGGCCGGCAGGTCGATCCCGGCCTCGCCGAAGGAGTTCGTCGGGAAGCTCGTGCCAAGCCGGCCGGTGTCGAGGTGGTTCTCGATCGGCGCCGTGTTCATCCGGCCCTGGAACTGCGACGGGCTGAGCGGCCCGCTCGTGACGAAGGTGCCGATCGCGCCCTCGGGGCACGACGGCGGGCCCGGCGCGGTGCTGACCCACTTGTAGACGGTGACCTTCGGCGGGTTGCCGGTCTCGAAGCTGACGAGGACGTCGCCGTTCGTGCGGCACGGGATCGTCGTGCCGGTCGAGTTCATGTACGAGCCGGTGCTCTGGTTGAGCTCGAAGGTCAGGAAGGTGTTGCCCGTGGTGCCCTCGCGCTTGAAGGCCATGTAGAGGAAGGTCGTGTTGCGCGTGGACTCGATCGAGGTCCAGGCCGCCTGGATGTTCGACTTGGCGGGGGTCACGCCGCCGGCCTGGTGCTGGAAGGCCCAGAACAGCGGCGACTGCTCCTTGGTGCCGCCGATGAAGTAGTCGTCCAGCGCGTTCGGGTCGACCATCGAGTTGACCCGGCCGGAGTTCCAGTAGCCGAGCCAGTCGCCGCTCGAGGGGCCGGTCAGCGAGCTGCCGGCGTTGGGCTCCTGGTCGCCCTCGGCCGCGACGAGCGTGCTGCCGCGGTCGACCTTGGCGATGCCCGAGGTGCGGACCGCCTCCGCGTTGCCGGCGGAGTCGACCGAGTAGTAGCGGATCTGCTCGCCGTCGCGGAGGACCGGCTTGGCCGCGGCGGAGTAGGTCTTCCGCGAGGGGTTCGCGGTGTCGGCCGGGTTGGAGTCGTCGGTCGTGTAGTACGTCGCCGCGACGCCGGAGCCCGAGTCGAGCGCGGTCAGCGTGACCGTGATGTCGTTCGTCTGCGTGGTGGCCGGCACGTCGTCGCCTGTGGTGGGCGCCGTCGTGTCCACGCGGAAGGTGTGGGAGGGGCTCTGCCCGGCTCCGCCGCCGTCGGCCTGGGAGGCGCGCGCGGTGTAGACGCCGTCGGCGAGGGGGGCGCGCAGCGGCACGGCCACGTCCCAGTCCGCGTCGCCCACGCTCCAGGTCGCGGCCGAGCGCGTGACGGGGAAGCTGCGGACCGGCGAGCCGGAGACGCCCGAGCCGGCGTAGACGTCGACCGTGACGGTGGCGGAGTCGCCGGGGGAGTCGCCGGCGGCACCCGCGAGGGCGGGAGTGGCGTCGCGCGTGGAGGCGCCGTCGGCGGGCACGGTGAGCGTCACGCCCGGGACGACCGAGTCGACCGTGAACGAGCGCGTGGCCGGGGTGGAGTCGACGTTGCCCGCCGAGTCGGTCGCGTAGACGCTGAAGGTGTAGGAGCCCTGCGCGAGGCCGTTGAAGCTCGCCGCGGAGGTGCACGGCCCGTAGCTGCCGGTGGCCGCGCCGGGGCCGTCGAGCTTGCACTGGAAGCTCGACCCGGCCTTGTCGGAGGAGAACGTGAAGCTGGGCGAGTCGCTCGTGGTCGTGCCGGAGGGGCCGGAGTCGATCGACGTCTGGGGCGGCGTGGTCGCCACCGTGAACGCGGGCAGCTCGACGAAGTGGGTCGCGTCGCGCTGCAGGCGCAGGCGCCACTGGCCGTCGTTGGAGGGGCCGAAGGCCGGGCACGAGGCGCCGGCGTCGAAGTTCGCGATCAGGTTCCAGGCGGAGCCGCTCGCGCCCGGCACGTACTGCAGGGAGCTGCCGGCCGTGTCGGGGAGGCGACCGGCGGCCGAGCCGTCGGGCCGGTCGGTGCCGAGGGTGTTGGCGCACGCCGTCGCGCCCGACGGCGGGATCCAGGTGACGCTCCAGTCGGCCTGGCTCGGCGTGACTCCGTCGACCTTCAGGTACGCGCTCGTCGCGACACCGAACGAGCCGCGCGACGTGGCAAGCGCGCTGTCGGCGTACGACGTCGCGCGGGCGACCGTGAACTGGAGGTCCGCGGTGCTCGGAGTGGCGCCGGTGCAGGTCGAGTCGTTGTTCGCGAACTCCTGGAGGCGGTAGACGTACTGCGTCGCGCTCGACGCGGGATCCGTAGGCAGGATCGTGTAGGTGTCGGTGACGGCCTCGCTGCCGCCCGACGTGCTCGACGTCGTGGCCGTGCACGGGCCGATCCGCGAGGTGCCGTCGGACCGGATGACGGTGAAGCGGTAGTTGCGGCTGTTGGACACCGAGCCGCTCGCGTAGATGACGTCGCCGGCCGCGAACACGTAGTTCTCGGCGCCGGCCGCGCTGCCCATCCGCAGGTTGGACATGATCGCCGCGTCCTCGAACTCGGCGCTGGCGAGCACGTGGCCGCTACCGGGGTGGACGACGTAGATCCGGTAGGTGCCGGTGATCGTCGCGAGGCGGTAGGCGTAGTCGAGGGAGCCGTCCGCGCGCGTGGTCACGAGGTCGCTGCCGGTGGTCTCGCTGCCGTCGCCGGTCACGACGCTGCCGTCGGGACGCACGATGCGGACGATCACCTCGCAGCCCGGGGCATAGCCGGTGCCGCTGACCCGCACGAGGTCCTCCGTGGGGTAGCGCGCCTTGTCGGTCGCGACGGTCTCGGCGCCGGTGGGCGCGCAGGCCGGGGCGGGCTCGGCGGCGCTCGCGGACGCCGGCACGCAGGCGCCTCCGACCGCGATTGCGGCAGCTACGAAGATCGCGCGCAGGCGTGACGGTTGGAGGGCCATCGAGGACGGATCGGCGGACCTGCGGCCCGCCTTTAACCGCGAATCGGGGCGCCTCATCCAATGTCGCGCCGCTAGGGTTGCCCGCCGCATGAGCCTCGTCGTCGTCGGTTCCATCGCGTTCGACGCCGTCAAGACCCCGTTCGGGGAGCGCGACCGCATGCTCGGCGGCTCCGCCGTGCACTTCTCGCTGGCCGCCAGCTTCTTCACCGAGGTCCGCGTGGTCGGCCCGGTGGGCGACGACTTCGGCGACGACGCCTACGCCGTGCTCCACGGGCGCGGCGTGAACACCGAGGACATCGAGCGCGTGGAGGGCGGCAACACGTTCTTCTGGCGCGGCCGCTACGACTTCGACCTCAACACCGCCCACACCGAGGACACGCAGCTCGGCGTGTTCGGCGAGTTCCAGCCGAAGCTGTCCGAGGACTCGCGGCAGGCGGGGACGCTGTTCCTCGCGAACATCCAGCCCGACCTGCAGCGCGAGGTTCGCGAGCAGTGCGAGGGCGCGCAGTTCGCCGGGCTCGATTCGATGAACCTCTGGATCGACACGGCGCGCGACTCGCTGGTGCGCTCGATCGGCCTGGTCGACCTCGTCTTCCTCAACGACGCCGAGATCCGCATGCTCACCGAGGAGCCCAACCTCGTGCGCGCCGCGCGCAAGGTGATGGAGATGGGCCCGCGCGTGGTGATCGCCAAGCAGGGCGAGTACGGCGCCGCGCTGTTCACCGAGGACGGCTTCTTCTCGATCCCCGCCTACCCGCTCGAGACCGTGCGCGACCCAACGGGCGCCGGCGACTCGTTCGCCGGCGGCTTCATGGGCTACCTGGCGAACGCGGGCGCCGGCGCGACCCGCGACGACGACGAGCTGCGCCGCGCGATGACCTACGGCTCGGTGATGGCCTCGTTCAACGTCGAGGACTTCGGCACCGAGCGCGTGAGCCGGCTCGCCGAGGACGAGATCGGCGAGCGCTACGAGGCGTTCCGCGCGATGACGCGCCTGGTCGAGGCGCCGGCGCGCCGCTAGGCGAAGAACTCCCGCTCGGCCAGGCCCAGCTCGGTCCGCGGCTCCTCGCCGTGGACGTACTCGCGCGCCAGCCGGTGCCAGTTCGCGGACGCGCGCAGGTGGCCCAGGACCGCGAGCACGCCGACGCTCATCCGCCGGAACCAGATCTCGTCGGGCGGGACCTTGAACGAGCGCGCCATGCGGATCGCCTCGGGCGAGGGATCGAGCATCGTCGCGAGCAGCCGCGCCACGTAGTCCTGGTCGATCCGCACCTCCTCGTCGCGCATGACCCAGTCCATGCCGGCGAGCGTCTGCGCCATGAGCCAGCCGCGGTCGATCCGCTCCGGCCGGTGGAAGTAGCCCATCGACTCGGCGGCGCGGTAGTGCGCGTCCACGTCGCCCTCCATCGCGGCCGCCACCGCGGCGTCGCCAGCCGCGAGCCAGCCCGGGTCCACGACCTTCGTGCTGCCGAAGTCGATGAACGCCATCCGGCCGTCCTCCATCAGCATGTAGTTGCCGGGATGCGGGTCGGTGTTGAAGCGCCGCAGGCGGTGCATCGAGCCGAAGTAGAAGCGGTACATCAGCTCGCCGAGGCGGTCGCGATCGGCCTGGGGCAGCTCCACCACCTCGGCGAACGGGCGGCCGTCGATCCAGTCGGACACCGTGACCCGGCGGCGCGAGAGCTCTGTCACGACCTCGGGCACGTGGATGGCCGGGTGGCCCCGGTACGCCCGCGCGAAGAAGCGCTGGTGCTGGGCCTCCAGCTCGTAGTCGAGCTCCTCCATGATCCGCTCGCGCAGCTCGCCGGCCACGACCTCGGGGTCGAGCCCCGGCGCGAACGCCTTCGCCAGCCGGATCCCGACGGAGGCGAGGTCCAGGTCGGCCGCCACCGCGTCGGCGATCTCCGGGTACTGCACCTTCACCGCCACGGCGCGCCCGCCGGGCAGGACGGCTCGGTGCACCTGCCCGATCGAGGCGGCGGCCGCGGCGCGCTCGTCGAACTCCTCGAAGAGCGACTCCGGCGGCTGGCCCCACTCGCGCTCGAGCACCCCGCGCACCTTGCTCCAGCCCATCGGCGGCGCCGCGTCGCGGAGCCCGGCGAGCTTCTCCTGGTAGATCGCGCGGTAGCGCGGCGGCAGGAACTCGACGTCCACGAAGGAGGCGAGCTGCCCGAGCTTCATCGCACCGCCGCGCAGCCCGCCGAGCACCTCCACGGCGTGGTCGGCGATCTCCTCGTGGCGGCGCTCGAGGATGTCGCCCGCGCGCTCCGGCGACCGCACCACGCTGGCCGCGAGGCTCGACGCGAACCGCACGGTGCTGGGCGCCAGCGCCGCCGTCGCCCGCGTGGCGCGCCGCGCGCGGCCGGTCGGGATGTCCTGCGGGTCGCGCGCCACGACCCTGATTCTGGCGCGCTCGCCTAACGCACGCGGCGGAGCTGCGGGTACGCCGTGGTGCGGCCCTGGAACTCGACCGGCTTCTGCTCGACGCACGGCGGTGCCGGCTCGGGGCTGCCCTGGTTGCCCGTGTGCGTGCAGTCGAACGACTCGAGGCCCTGCGCCAGGCGCCGCTGCGCGCCCGGCCTGGGATACGGGTTGTGCCGGTTCGTACCGAGCCGCTCCTGGTAGACCTCGAGCCCCTCCGAGGTGAACGGGACGAGCGCGCGCAGGTAGTGCAGCGGCGTGCCGCCCGCCTCGGTCGGCGCCGTCGCCTGGAGGGAGGAGCCGAGGTTCTGGTACTGGGCGACGATGTCCTCCTTGTAGAGCCCGGCGTAGTCGACGACCGGCTGCGCCTCCTGCAGGGTCGGGACCAGGCGCTTGAACACCGGGTGCGCCGAGCGCACGATCGCGGTCGTCGCCGGCACGCCGTCGCGCGAGACGTCCACGAGCCGGTCGATGTCGCCGAACAGCGCCTCCGCCTGCGGCGCGAGCACCATCGCGTCGCGCAGCGCGGGCGACAGCGCGCGGGCACCGGGCCGCAGCTCGCGCACGAGCGGGTGCGCCTCGATCGACAGCGCGCGCGCCTGCTCGAGCGTCGGCCTCAGCTCGGCCAGCGTGGTGGGCAGGATGCGCACGGCC
This sequence comes from Thermoleophilaceae bacterium, assembly GCA_036386455.1. Classification (GTDB taxonomy): domain Bacteria; phylum Actinomycetota; class Thermoleophilia; order Solirubrobacterales; family Thermoleophilaceae; genus AC-37. The sequence goes on along the minus strand of DASVVS010000119.1, from coordinate 97,959 downwards.
TCGGCCAGGTCGCCGTCACGCCGGGCCGTGGTGGCGATCACGTCGTCGGCCGCGCGGATCAGGCCCGACAGCTCGCCCTGGCGCGAACCGAGCGCCTCGAACACCTCGCCGCCGTCGCGCACGAGCTGCCGCACGGCCTGCTCCTGGCGGTCGAGCGAGCGCAGCAGGGCGCCGGAGTCGTCGGCGAAGCGCGGCAGGTTGCCGAGCGCGGCGTTCAGGTCGACGCCCTCGCCCTGGATCGCGCCGAGCGCTGAGACCAGCCGCTGCAGCGCGCGCCGCGTCTTCAGGTCGAGCGCGCGCGTGACCTCGTCGAGCTCGGTCGTCTTCTGCACCTGCCCGCGCCTGAGGCGCTCGCCGTCGAACAGCTTCGGCCCGTCGCGCGTGCCGGGCGTCAGCTCCACGTAGCTCTCGCCGAGCAGCGTCTTCTGCCGGATGATCGCGCGCGTGTCGCGCGGGATCGGCGCGTACTTCCCCTCGATCTCCATCTCCACGCGCGTCCGGTCGCGCGCCAGCTCGGTCTTCCTCACCCGCCCGATCGTGATGCCGGAGATGCGCACGTCGGCGGTGTCCGGCAGCGTCGTGGCCTCGTCGAAGTCGGCCATCACCCGGTAGCCCTTCGGGGCCAGCGGCGACGGGCCGCCGAAGGTCTTCCAGATGTAGGTGAGCATGCCGAAGCAGGACAGCGCGAACACGACCATCACGGCGATCTGGGCGACGCTCGGCGGGCGCTTGTTCACCTGCCGCCCTCCCGCTCGAGGAGTTCCGCCTGGGCCTGGCTGACGAGCTGCTTCGGCGTCGCCCGCCGCGGCATCGACGGGCTGACCGGCTGGCCGCAGAACGGCAGCTGCCCGAGCAGCTGGCCGAAGGGGATGAGCGACGGCACCGTTGCGGCGAGGTCCGGGAAGGTGGAGCAGCTGCCCATGATCAGACCGCGCCACGCCACGCCGTGCGCGTCCTCGATCGACAGCACCGAGACCGCGTTGTGCGTGTACCAGGCGAAGTGGAAGAGGAAGCCCTCCTCCTTGCCGGGCGGGTTGTACCCGACCACGTTGAGGACGCGGTTGAGGACCTTGCCGGCCTCGATCAGGTCGGGCGCCGTGACCTGGTCGACCTGCTCGACGGACGGCCGCAGCTCGCGCAGGAGCGGCGTGGCCTCGCGTACGAGCGGGCGCAGGTCGTCGCGCAGGACCGGGAGCGCGTCGCGCAGGAGCGGCCGGGCCGCGCGCAGGTCCGGCGCCAGGCCGCGCGCCAGCGGGAGGAGCTGCCGCAGCGCCGGCTCCGCGTCGGCCGCGAAGCCGCGCGACTCGGCCAGCGCGCCGCGCGTGGCCGACAGCGCGCCCGGCAGCCGCTCGACCGCCGCCTGCAGCTCGCCGTCGCGCTCGCCCAGCGTGCGCAGCACGGCCGCCGCCGAGCTCACCACGCTGCGCAGGTCGTCGTCGCGCTCCGCCGCGGCGCCCGTCAAGAGCCGCAGGTTGTGGATCAGCCGCTTGACCTTCGCGCGCCGGTCCGCCACCGCCCGCGAGACCTTCTCCCCGTGCTCGAGCGCGGGCTGCGACGCCCGCAGGATCGCCTTCAGGTCCGCGCTGCGCCCGCGCGTGCCCTGGCCGGCCGAGTTGAGGACGATCTGGAGGTAGCGGCGCGTGTCGGCGTCGAGCGCCCCCAGCACCTGGTCGGGGTTCACGACCGCCTGCGTGTTGGGAAGCGGGATCCGGTCGCCGTCCTCGAGCCTGCCCTCGTCCGGCTCCGACGGGTCCGGCTTGCCCGGGTCCATCTGCACGGCCATGTCGCTCAGCCCGGTCTTCGGCCGCAGGTTCAGCCGCGCGTTCTCGTAGATCGCCCCGACCTCGTCCTCCTCGGTGATGTCGAGGCGGATCACGGCCACGCCCTCCTCGATCTTCACCGACCCGATCTCGCCGACCTTCACGCCCGCGATGTCGACGGTCTGGCCCTGGCCCGCGGTGACCGCCTGCGCGTGGTCGAACTCCGCGTAGAGCTGCATCTCGTCCTGCCACGGGAAGCGCAGCCGCTGCTGGGTCGTGATGTAGGCGGCCGTGACGAGCGAGATCACGACCATCGCGCCGAGCGCCGCGAGGTGGCGGACGTAGGGGCGCACGTGGCGTCGCCAGTTCACTTCTTGCCCGCTTCCTCGAAGCTCTGCGGCAGCCCCCCGAAGGCAGGACCGGTCTCGGCCCTCAGGTCCACGACCTTCTGGGTGCGGCACGGCACGTCCGCGCGGTACGGCGGGACCTGCCCGGTGAAGCGCGGCCGCGATCCGAGCAGCGGCTCGGGCGAGACGCCCACGACCGCCTCGCCGGCGCTCGGCACGTAGCCGGTGCCGAAGCTCTCGTCGCCGAACCCGGCGTGGTAGCGGAGCGAGTGCCCGTTGCCGTCGAAGTTCTGCGAGCCGCTGGTCTGCCCGGCGAACCCGTTCAGCAGCTCGCGGTAGATCGGCAGCTTCGGGCGGCCGTCGGTGAGCGGCGGATCCTCGATCGAGTCCGTGAGCATCGGGATCACGTTGTCCTTGACGCAGTCGATGACCGGGGCCAGCTGCGCGAGCAGCCCGCGCAGGTGCGGCTGGAGGCGCGCGAGCGCGCGGATGGCGGGCCCACCGGTGCGCACGAGCGCGGGCACCTCGGCCGGGCCGAGCAGTCCCTCGAGCTGGCCCAGCACCGGGTTCGCGATCCGCAGCGTCTCGGGCAGCTCGCGCAGCCCCGGGCGGATGTCGGCCACGAGCCGGCGTGCCGTCGGGAAGAGGTGGTTCAGCGCGGTGAACGCGGGGCGCGCCTCGCGCTGGAGCGCGTCGAACTCGGGTATCGAGCGAGCGAGCTGCTCGCGCCGCCCGGCCAGCGCCACGCTCGTCCGCGCGAGCCCGGTGACCGCGTCCGCCAGGTCGCCCTCGCGATCGGCCAGCGCGGTCATCAGCCGCTGCGAGCTCGCGATCGTCCGGGACAGGTCGTGCTCCTCGGTGCCGCGGAGCGCCTCGAACGCCTGCGCCCCCTGCACGAACGCGGGCGCCGCGTAGGGCATCGAAGCGTTGAGCGCCTGGGCGCCGCCGCCGTCGAGCGCCGCGGCGAGGTTCTTGACGGTGTCGAGCAGGTCGCGCCGGTTCGAGTGCCGCAGCGCGCTGAGCACCTGGTCGAGCTGGACCGGCATCGCCGTCTGCCCGATCGGGATCGTGCCGCCGTCCTTCATCCTGGGCGACGACGGCGTGCCCGGCGAGACGTCCACGAAGAAGTTGCCCTCGAGGAAGATCCGCGGGCGCACCTTGGCCGTCGCGTCGCGGTGGATCGGCAGCCCGCGCTGCTCGATCTCCATCGTCACCGTCGCGAGCGACCCGGGGCCCCGCTCGACCTTCTTCACCTTGCCGACCTCCACGCCCGCGATCCGCACGGGCGTGCGCGAATGCAGCTCGCTGGCCGACTCCACGACCATCTTCAGCTTGTAGGGCCGGTGGTAGGGATGCGGGCCGCCGAAGGCGAGCCACACCGCCACGAACGCGAGCGTGACCGCGATCAGGCCGGCGCCAAGCGGGGTCACGCTCCTCGGGCCGCGCAGCATCAGCGCACCGACTCCAGGAGTCCCTGATTGCGGTTCGTGTTCTCGGTCCGCGTGGCCTGCACGCCGGGCGGGTTGTTGAAGTGGCCGTTCGGGTTGAACGGCTCGTTGCCGCCCTCGCACTCGCCGTTGGTCCCCGGGCCCGCCGCGTTCGGGTACGGGTTGTGGTTCATCTTCGGCGCGGGGGTGTCGCGCGCGAGCATCTCCTCCGGCCGCAGGATCACGAGCGTCCGGACCCAGGTGCCGCCGATGTCGCCCTCGGAGATCGTCGAGGCCACGTTGCGCAGCCAGATCCCGATGTAGTTGCAGACGGCCTGCGCCGGCACCACGTAGCGAAGCGTCGGGTCGAGGCTGTCGACCGCCTGCCGGAGCCGCCTGAGCGCGTCGGGGGTCCGCGCGTCGGAGGAGAGCTCGTCGACCGCCTCGAGCGCCTCCTCCAGCCGGTCGGCCAGGTCGCTCGCGCGGCGCAGCACGGGGATGCCGCGCCTGAGCGCCGAGTGCACGCGGTCGGCCGCCGGCCGGAGCACCGCGATCCCCGGGCGCAGCTCCCGGATGAGCTGCCGCGTCTCGCGCAGGAACGGCCTGACCACGCGCAGCGTCTCGATCCCGGTCGCCTCCGTCGGGGGCAGCTGCTCGAGCACCTGCCCCAGCTCGTCGCGCACGCCGGAGAGCGCCGCGAGCGTGGTGTTCGCGTTGTCGAACAGCTGGGCGAAGCGCGGCGAGACCGGCGCCAGCTCGTCGGTCACGCGCTGGAGCGCGCGCAGCGCGCGGCGCAGGCGGGTGGCCGGGTCGGCGACGTTGCGGAACACGCGCTCGGCGCGGCCCGCCAGCTCGGGCGACTGCGTGAGGAACTCGTTGAAGTCCACCCCGCGGCCGGCCACGCCGTCGCCGAGCCCGCTGACGGTCTTCTGCAGCGAGCGGCGCGTGGCGGCGTCGAAGGTGTTGAAGACCTCGTCGAGCTCGACGGTCTGCGGCGACTGGTCGAGCGCCAGCTCCGAGCCCTCCCTCATCTCCTTGCCCCGCGTGCCGGGTATGAGCTCGAGGTACTTGAGGCCGAGCGGCGAGCGCGGGCGGACGGTCACGACGGTGTCGTCGCGGATCGGCTCGACGAGCTTGTCGAGCTTCAGATCGAGCTGGGCGTAGGGCTTGTTCGCGCCGACCTGGCCCTCGATCTTCTTGATCGAGCCGATCCGCTTGCCGCCGGTGCGCACGTCGTTGCCCTCCACGAGGCCGGCGGCGTCCGGCACCTGCACCGTGATGTCGTAGGTCGGCACGAACGGCAGGCCCGAGTTCGCGTTGTAGGACAGGAAGATCGCGACGACCACCACGAGCGTCGTGACCGAGCCGATCAGGATCGGGCTGCCGGCGAGACTTGTCTGGGGCCGCGATCTCATGGCGCCAGGAGGAAGTCGAGGGCCCTCTCGGTGGCGTCGGGCTTCGCCTTCGCCTCCGCCTTCGCGTTCGCCTTCGGCGGCCCGGTCTGGCCGGGAACCGTGACCGGGCCGCGGTCGCCGCGGTAGCCCTCGTAGTGGGCGTCGCACTCGCGGCGCGGGGTCTCGGCCCACACCGCGCACGTGCCGCTCACCTGGTACGACGGCAGGATGTGGGAGAAGCGGTCGAAGCGCGACGACGACGCGGCCGAGAAGTACAGGTAGCGCGAGAACAGCTCGCCGATGTCCTGCTTGACGATCGAGTCCGTGAGGTCGCGCACGAGCGGCACCACCGGCGGCAGCCGGTCCGCCACGGTGCGCAGCTCGCGGGCGACCGGGCCCGCCGAGCGCACGGCGCGCCGCCCCGTCCGCGACAGCTCCGACAGCCGCTCGAGCGTGGGCCGGGTGGCCTCCGCCAGCGGATCGAAGTCGCCGAGCAGCCGCCGCACGGCGGGGGCCGCCGCGCCGAGGTCGCGCACCGGCTGACGCGCCTCCGACGCGATCCCGGCCAGCTCGCGCGCTGCCGGCTCGAGCTCGTCGAGCAGCGGCGGCAGGCGGCGGATCGCGAGGTCGAGGTCGTCGCGGTGGTCCGCGGCCGTGCGCGTGACCTCCTCCGCGCGCGAGACGAAGTCGCGCACCTGGGTGCGGCGGTCGGCCAGCTCGCCCACCACGCGGTCGGACTCGTCGATCAGCCGCCCGAGCGTGTGACGCTCGCCCGACAGGATCTCGAGCGTCCGCCGCGCCTGCTGGAGCGCGGGGTTCGCGCGACGGATCGCGTCGTTCAGCTCCTCCGGCCGCCCGGCGAGCCCGGTGCCGAGCTCGTTGAGCAGGATCGTGAGCCGCTCGCGCACCGGCCGGCGCAGCGCGCTGAAGACGAGGTCGAGGTCGACCGGCGAGTGCGTCTGCGCGACGGGCACCGTCGGCCGCGGTCCCTGCTTGGCCAGCTCCGGCTGCTCGCTGGAGCCGGGCTCGCACTGCACGAACTTCTCTCCGATCAGGCTCTGCGGGCGGATCGTGCACTCGGCGTTGCGGCGGAACGGACCGAAGCCCTCCTCGAGCTCCATCGTCACCCGCGCGCGGCGGTCCCTCGTGAGCGTCACGTCCTTGACCGAGCCGGCCCGCGCGCCGCCGATCTTCACGTCCTGGCCGGGGATCAGGAACGACGCGTTGTCGAAGAGGGCGTCGACCTCGTAGACCTCCTTGCCGGGCGCGGCGCCGGTGCCGGCGAACGCGAGCGCGGCCACCGCCAGGAGCGCCAGCGCGCCGATGCAGAGCCGCCGCGTCACCGCCCGGTGTCCCCCAGGTCGCACGGGAAGCCGGGCGACTCCTTGTACGGGTTCGACCCGTCCGGGTGCGGGTGGGTCGCGGCGCCGGGGCAGCGGTTGCGCACGAACGTGCGGTAGCCGGCCAGGCCGCCGTCCTCGGGCAGCAGCGGGATCGCGGTGCCGAGGCCGGGCGCCAGCGTGAACCCGCTGCCGGCGAACGAGATCCGCGTGTAGTGGCCGTTCGCGTCGTAGTACGCGCCGGTGGTGCCGCCGAAGCCGCGGTAGGGCCCGCCGATCAGCTCGGGGATGTACGGGCGCGCCTCCTTGACGATCGGCAGGAGCTCGTCGACCGTCGCGACCGTCCGCTCGAAGGCGGGCACGGTCGTCTTCTCGAGCGTCGGCATGTAGTCGAGCACGCCGATCAGGTCCTCGCGCCCGCGCCGGTCGATCAGCCGGCGCAGGCCGGGGATCGTGCGCACGCCGCTGCGCGCGACCGGCCGCAGCCGCCGCAGCGTTTCGGCGAGCGGCCGCGCCGACGGGCGCGCCTCGGCCACCGCCGGGCGGGCGTCCTGCACCAGCGCGCGCAGGTTCACCAGCGTCGTGTTCGCCTCGCGCAGCGTGGGCGGCAGGTTCCGCAGCGCACTGTCCAGCTCCTCGGTGCGCGAGGCGACCGCCTCGAGCGTGGCGCCCGTCGCCGGCACGAGCCGCTCCAGGTCGGGCCTGCGCTGGGAGACGGCGGCGACCACGCTCGCGGAGTCCAGGAGGAAGCGCGAGAACGCGTCCTCGTCGCGTATTACCTCGCGCGAGGTGGCGGCGGTCTGCGAGAGCGCCGGGTTGAGGGCGCGGATCGCCTCCTCCAGCTCCTTGCCGCGCCCGTCCACCGCGTTGCCGAGGCCCTGGACCGTGCGCTGGAGGGCGCCGAGCGACTCGGAGTCGAGCGTGTTCAGCACGGCGTCGAGGTCGACCTCCGACTCCGCGTTCTCGGCCGGCAGCGAGCCGCCGCTCGGGACCGGGTCCTCGTCGTTCGGCCCGGGCTTCAGCGCCACGTAGCGGTTCGCGATGCCCGACAGCGACGTTGAGCGGATCTCGACGGTGCTGCCGCGGCGCAGCGGCGTCAGCTCCTCGTCGGTGATCTCGAGCTCGATCTGCGCCTGTGCGTCACGCCCCAGCTCGAGCTCCGACACCGTGCCGACCGGCACGCCGCCGACCTTCACCTGGTTGCCCTTGACGAGCTGGCTCGCGTTGTCGAGCGTGATCGTGACCCGGTACGGATCGGAGGATGCGAACAGCAGCCACGCGGCCGCGAGGACGGCCAACAGCAGCGCGGCGAGCGTCAGCGACCGCGCCAGGAACCGAGATCGCCCTCCCAGCGGCAAGTTCACTCCTCCCAGAGTCAGGCGCGAAGCTATATGAAGACGGGACCTGGCGCGCTGCTACGCGGCTTCGAGCCGCGCCACGCGCCGGTCGGCGCTGCGTGCCGGAGGAAACTCGCGCACGAGCTTGGGCAGCGCCGGCAGCGCCGCCGAGAGCACGAATCGGGAGGCCTCGAACAGCCGCGCGCGGTGGGGGCCCCACGGGAGGCCGAGCCGCTCGCGCAGGGACGCGGGCAGGTGGCCGACGGTCGCGAGGTTGAGCGCCTCCATGACCGGCCGCGCCAGGAACGGCAGCTCCGGGTGCATCACGGCGTCCACCACGTCGACCAGCGCGTCGGTCACGGCCAGCCGGTCGCTCGCGAGCATGTCCTCGAAGTACTCGTTGAACTCGGCGAACGTGGCCGGCTGGTGCTCGCGCGGCACGCCGAACTTCTCGCCCAGCAGCTTCTGCTCCTCGTAGTAGCGCACCTGCTCGGCGATCGTCAGGCGCTTCACGTAGCGCTGGTAGACGAGCAGCGAGGTGTGGACCAGCGTCGCGTGGACCCACATGACGAGGTCGTGGGTGCGCGCGTCGTAGGGGGTGCCGCTGGGATACGCGCCGCCGCCCTCCGAGCTCTTGCCGCGCACGCGGCCGTGCGTGTGGCGGATGCGCGCCGAAGCCTCCTCCGCCGTGGCGGTCGAGCCGAACGTGATCTTGGTGGTGAGGTCGAGCGTCCGGTAGAGCCGGCCCCAGGGGTCCTCGCGGTAGTTCGAGTGCTGCGAGACCCCGGCCGCGACCAGCGGATGAGCGAGCTGGAGGATGAGCGCGGACCCGCCTCCGGCGAGGAGAACGCCCTCGCGGTTGACCCGCCACGTGACCGAATCGGGCCCGAACAGCCCCTGGTCGCTCATCGCAACGGTGATCGTACCCCGTGCACCGGGTACCCTGCGGCCATGGGCTGGGGATTCGTCTGGATGATGGTCGTCCTGAAGATCCCCATCGTCGCCCTGCTGTGGCTCGTCTGGTGGGCGATCAAGCAGAGCGACATGGAGATCGAGCAGCCGCCGGAGGGCGGCGGCGGAAGCGATCGCCATCCGCACCGCGGCGGCCCGCGCCGCCCGCGCCCGCCGCGCCGCGGCCCGCACGCCGAGCCCGCTCCGGCCGCCCCGAAGCGGGTGCGCGCGACCGGGCGGCAGCTCACCCGCCCGCTGCGGTAGCTTCCGCGCCCATGAACGCCTTTCACGTCATCGGCGGCCTGCTGGCCGCGTGGGCCGTGATCGTGGCCCTCCTCGGCTTCAGGGGCTTCCCGCGCAACGAGGGCGGGGTCAGGGCCGTCATGGCCATCACGGTCCTGCTCGTGGCGGGCGCGATCGGCTCGGCGATCGGCACCTCCGAGAAGCACGGCGCGCACGACGCGGGGCATGGCGATCGCGCCAACCCCACGCACGGGGGCGAGAGCCCCGAGAACGCTCCGGACGAGTAGCGCCGCACGCCGGCCCTCGCTGTTCGTCAGAATCCCCGTTCGGGTAGAGCGAACGAGAGGATCCGGATGGCCGAGGAGAAGACACAGCGCGAGGACGGAGGCGGGGTAGCCACCGCCGAGGACAGCCTCACCGTCACGGACAACCGGACCGGCGAGACGTACGAGGTCGAGATCACGGACGGGACCGTCAAGGCGATGGACTTCCGCCAGATCAAGGTCAACGAGGACGACTTCGGCCTCATGACCTACGACCCGGCCTTCACGAACACGGCCGCCTGCCGCAGCGAGATCACCTACATCGACGGCGAGGCCGGCGTGCTCGAGCACCGCGGCTACACCATCGAGGAGCTCTGCGAGCGCTCGTGCTACCTCGAGGTCGCCTACCTCCTGATCCACGGAGAGCTCCCGTCGAAGCAGCAGCTCGACGAGTGGACCCACGAGGTCACGATCCACACGTTCGTGCACGAGAACATCAAGCGCTTCATGGAGGGCTTCCGCTACGACGCCCACCCCATGGGGATGCTGCTCGCGTCCGTCGGCGCGCTGTCCACGTTCTACCCGGGGGCGAAGGACATCGACGACGAGACCGAGCGCCACATGGCCGCGGTGCGCCTGATCGCGAAGGTCCCGACGCTGGCCGCGTTCGCCTACCGGCACTCGCTCGGGCTCCCGTACAACTATCCGGACAACGACCTCACCTATCCGGAGAACTTCCTCCAGATGATGTTCCGGATGACCGAGCTCAAGTACGAGCCGGACGAGCGGCTGGCCAAGGCGCTCGACGTCCTCTGGATCCTGCACGCCGACCACGAGCAGAACTGCTCGACGAGCGCGGTGCGCAGCGTCGGGTCGTCGAAGGTCGATCCGTACTCGGCCGTGGCCGCGGGCGTGGCCGCGCTGTACGGGCCGCTGCACGGCGGCGCGAACGAGGCCGTGCTGCGGATGCTCGACCGGATCGGCACGAAGGAGAACATCCCGGACTTCCTCGAGGGCGTGAAGGCGGGCAAGGAGAAGCTCATGGGCTTCGGCCACCGCGTCTACAAGAACTACGACCCGCGCGCGCGGATCATCAAGAAGCACGTGGACGAGGTGTTCGAGGTGACCGGCAAGAACCCGAAGCTCGACCTCGCCGTGGAGCTCGAGAAGTACGCGCTCGACGACGAGTACTTCACCGACCGCAAGCTCTACCCGAACGTCGACTTCTACTCGGGCCTGATCTACGAGGCGCTGAGCCTGCCGACCGAGATGTTCACGGTGATGTTCGCAATCCCCCGGACGTCGGGCTGGATCGCCCAGTGGCTGGAGATGCTCGACGACAAGGAGCAGAAGATCGCGCGCCCGCGGCAGATCTACACGGGCGAGCGCGAGCGCGGGTACGTGCCGGTCGGGGAGCGCTAGGCGCGCGAGCGCGGCCGGCTCAGACCGGTCCGAGATAGCGCATGTAGACCTGGCTCGTGTCCGGCGGCGGCGCCGGTCCCGGCTGGGGCTGCGGCGGCGGGACCGGGTCCTCGTACTGCGCGGGACCGATCGGGCGGCCCAGCGAGCGGAACTGCCACGGCTCCATCCGGAACTGGTTCTTCAGCGGGGCCGCGCTGTGGAAGACGACGTAGTTCGCGTACCAGCTCATGCTGGGGGCGCGGCCGCCCGCCTGGAGCGGGATCGCCTTGTGTCGCACCGACTGCACGAGCGTGATCCGGCGCACGCCGGTGTAGAGGTAGACGTCGGGGGCCGAGTTGTGGTCGCCCTTGCGGCCGGTGGCGTTCAGGCCGAGGTTGGTGGCGTCGCTCTCGAAGGTCACGTAGCAGCCGGCGTTGCCGATCACCGGGTGGCGCGAGTCGCCGTTCCCGTGCGACTTGCGGCGGCGGCTGATCACGCGCGTCTTGTCGCCCTGCACGCGCTGCACGATCTGCCAGCGGCCGCGCTGCTTTCGCTCGTACGCGAGGGTGCGGCGCTTGCAGTTGGGCGGCGGCTTGTGGATGTCGCTGTAGGCCGGGTTGCGGCCGCCGGGTCCCATCAGCTTCGGGCGCTTGGTGCCGCCGCGGCTGATGTAGACGCCCTTCGGTCCGGTGAAGGCGAGGTCGTTGGTGAAGCCGTTCGAGAAGGACGGGTCGCCCGCGGGCGCGCCGACCTTCACGCGGCGGACCTTCTTGCCCGCCTGCACGTACAGCTTGCCGCCGGTCACGAACGCGATCCGCGAGCAGTCGCCGGAGACCGCGACCTCGGTGGTGTCCTCGGTCGACTGGGCGCCGCCGGGCAGCGACACGCGCCGCGGCAGCTTGCCGATCCGGCGCGAGACGAAGGCGTCGACCCTGCCGTTGGTGTCGCCCGGGACGAGGTTGCTCGCCGAGCTGAGGAACGCGACGCAGGAGGGGACGGTCCAGAAGCTGCCGTCGACCGCCGCGCCCCAGGACGGCCCGTTGGCGGGGCCGGAGGGAGAGCGCGAGATCAGCGTGGTCTTGCCGCGCTGCCACTTCGAGCCGTTGTTGTGGAACGACCCGTCGCGGCGCACCACGAAGACGTCCTTGAAACCGTTGGCGTCGTTCCGGACCAGGTTCGAGGCCTCGGACTCGAACGCGACGTAGCGCGACCAGCGCCGGTCCTGGGAGATGACGGCGTTCGTGGACGGGCCGTTCGGCGTGCCGCCGTCGAGCGCGCGCGAGATGAGCTGCGTGTACTGCAGCTCGTGCCGCTCCTTGGCTCCCGCCGTGGCGGGAGCGAGGACGAGGATCGCCGCGGCGATCGCGAGGGGGTACGCACTTCGCACTTCGAGCGGAGGGTCCCCCGCCCGCGCGGACGGGAAACGCGCTTTGCCGAGCCTTAACGGTTCACGGTGGTCATGCCCTGCGCGTCGTACCGGTCGCCGGCGGCCTGCGGCAGCTCGGCGTCGATGCGCGCGAGGTCGTCCGGGGTGAGCTCGACGTCCGCCGCGGCGAGGTTCTCCTCGAGGTAGCTGCGCCGCTTCGTGCCGGGGATCGGGACGACGTCGTCGCCCTGCGCGAGCACCCACGCGAGCGCGAGCTGACCGGACGTGCAGCCCTTCTCCCGCGCGATCTCGTCCACCTTCGCCGCGAGCCGCTGGTTGTGCTCGAGCGTCTCGCCCGTGAAGCGCGGGCCGCTGCGGCGGAAGTCGCCCTCGTCGAGCTCCTCCGGTCGCCTGAAGCGACCGGACAGGAAGCCGCGGCCGAGCGGCGAGTAGGCCACGAACCCGATCCCCAGCTCGCGGCAGGCCGGCAGGATCTCGGCCTCGACGTCACGGGTCCAGAGCGAGTACTCGGTCTGCAGCGCCGCGATCGGGTGCACGGCGTGCGCGCGCCGGAGAGTCGCGGGCGCCGCCTCGCTGAGGCCGATGTGGCGGACCTTGCCCTCCTTCACCATCTCGGCCATCGCCCCGACCTGCTCCTCGATCTCGCGGCCCGAGTCGACCCGGTGGGCGTACCAGAGGTCCACGTGGTCGGTGCCGAGCCGCTTGAGCGAGCCCTCGATCGACCTGCGCGCGTTCTCCGGAGAGCCGTCGAGCTGCCGCTTGTAGCCGCCCTCTCCGTCGGGCTCGATGCGGATGCCCCACTTCGTCGCGACGACGAACCGTTCCCGGCGCCCGGCGATCGCCTTGGCGATCAGCTCCTCGTTGGTGAACGGCCCGTACAGCTCGGCCGTGTCGAGGAAGTTGCAGCCGAGCTCCAGGGCGCGGTCGATCGTCGCGAGGGCCTCCCCCTCGTCGGTCGTGCCGTAGAAGGCGGACATGCCCATGCAGCCGAGGCCGAGGGCGGAAACGGTGAGTTCTCCGAGCTGGCGTTGGTCCATGCCGGGACCCTATGCGTAGAACCCGGCGACAGCCAACAGGGGAGGCGACGATGGAGAGACGTTGGATCGTGCTGCTCGCGGCGCTGGCGGCCGTGCTGGTCGTGGCGCTGCCGGCGACGGCGGCAAAGCAGAAGCCGAAGGAGTACGACCTGCTCGCGGCGATGGACGGCTCACTGGAGAAGCCCGACGCGGGCGATCCCGACGGCTACGGCGCGGCGGACTTCCGGCTCAAGGGCAACAAGGTGTGCTTCAGGATCGTCGCGGAGGGGATCGCGCCGGTCACGGCCGCGCACATCCACAAGGCGCCCGCGGGATCGCCGGGGCCGATCGAGGTGGACCTGTTCTCGGCGAAGGGCAAGAGCCAGACCCTGCCCCCGCGGATCAGCGGATGCTCGAAGACGACCACGAAGATCGTGAAGGCGATCGCCAAGCGGCCCGCTGACTACTACGTCAACGTGCACAACGCCGATTTCCCGAACGGCGCCCTGAGGGGGCAGCTCACCAAGTAGCCGCGTGTGGCTCGCGCGCCGGGTACCGTTGGTCCATGGCGCGCGAGCCGCTCATCGACGGTCACGGGCGGCTGATCGGCGACCTGCGAGTCTCGGTCACGGATCGCTGCAACTTCCGCTGCCAGTACTGCATGCCGGCCGACGGGCTGCCGTGGCTCGAGCGCGAGGAGATCCTGCGGTTCGAGGAGATCGAGCGCCTCGTCCGCCTGCTCGCCGGCATGGGCGTCTCGGCCGTGCGGCTCACGGGCGGCGAACCGCTGGTGCGGCGGGAGCTGCCGCGGCTGGTCGGGATGCTCGCGCCGCTCGTCGCCGACCTCTCCCTGACCACCAACGGCTTTCTGCTGGCGCGGGATGCGGATGCGCTGGCCTCGGCCGGGCTACGCCGGCTCAACGTCTCGATCGACACCCTCCAGCGCGACCGCTTCTTCCAGCTCACCCGGCGCGACGCGCTCCCGCAGGTGCTGCACGGGCTCGAGGCGGTTGCGCGGCGGCCGGAGCTGCGGCCGGTGAAGGTCAACGCCGTGGCCCTGCGCGGCTTCACCGAGGAGGAGGCGCTGCCGTTCGCGGAGTTCGCGCGGCGCACCGGGTTCGAGGTGCGCTTCATCGAGTTCATGCCGCTGGACGCGGATCGCGCGTGGTCCGAGGACTCGGTGCTTCCGGGGGACGAACTGCGAGCGCTCATAGGGAGGGTTCATGCGCTCGAGGAGGTCCCCCGTCCGCCCTCGTCGACCGCGCGCGTCTTCCGCTTCCGCGACGGCCGCGGCTCGATCGGCTTCGTCAACCCCGTGAGCGAGCCGTTCTGCTCCGACTGCAACCGCCTGCGCCTGACCGCCGACGGCAAACTGCGCACCTGCCTGTTCTCCATGAACGAGACCGACCTGCGCGAGCCGCTGCGCGCGGGCGCGACGGACGCCGAGATCGAGCAGATCGTGCGCGACGCCGCCTGGCGCAAGGAGCTCAAGCACCGGGTGGGCGAGCCCGGCTTCGTCCAGCCCGCCCGCACGATGAGCGCCATCGGCGGCTGAATCGTCACGCAGCCGTAACGAACCCGAAACGCTCGTAACCCACGTGCAACCCGCACCCTGAGAACGTGCGGGCATGTCCCATCTGGTCGACCTAACCCACGCTATATGTGGTCAGGATCGACCAGTTGACCTGCTGCTCGCCGAGCTGGCCGAACGGCAGCACGGGGTGGTGGCGATCTGGCAGCTCTATGTGCTGGGGTTCTCGGCGCGTGAGGTCGAGTGGCGGCTGCAGACGGGGCGCCTGCACCGCATCTACCGCGGCGTGTATGCAGTTGGGCACGCGAAGCTCACCGAGCGCGGACGCTGGATGGCGGCCGTGCTGCGGTTCGGGGAGGAGGCGCTGCTCAGCCATCGCAGCGGTGCCGGGCTGAGGAGCCTGCTGCCCGACGCGCGCGCCGTCATCGACGTCACCGTGCCGGGGCGGAGCCGGAGCGGCGTCGACGGCATCAGGCTCCACCAGCCGCGCTCCCTGCATCCGGACGACCTCGACGAGTACGACGGCGTCCCCACCACGTCGGTCGCCCGCCTGCTCCTCGACGTCGCCGCGACCGAGCCGCGCCGGCGCCTGGAGCGCGTGTTCGAGGCCGCCGAGCGCGAACGCGTGCTGGACATGACCAGGCTGCGCGAGCTCATCGAGCGAACGCGCGGTCACAGCGGACGCAAACCCCTGATCGCCCTGATTGCCGCAGTAACCGAACCGCACCACCACACGCGGAGCGAGCTGGAGGAGCGGTTCCTGGGGCTCTGCCGGGCAGCCGGCATCCCCGAGCCCTCCGTGAACGCGTGGGTCGAAGGGCACGAGGTCGACATGCTCTGGCGCGAGCAGAGGGTCATCGTCGAGCTCGACGGCTGGGAGTTCCACCGCACCCGCGGCGCCTTCGAACGCGACCACGATCGCGCGGCACGGCTCCGGCTGAAGGGATACGAGGTGCTGCGATTCACCTGGCGCCAGCTCGAGCGCGAGCCTCACGTGGTGATCGCGGCCATCGAGGTGGCGCTGGCAGCTAGCCTCGCCGCCCGATGACCTGGACCGTGAAGGTGCGCGCCGGCTCGAAGGTCGAGCGCGCCAAGCACGAGCGGCGCGGCGATGCGCTCGCGGAGATCGAACGGCGCGGCCGCGAGCTCGAGCGATCGGCCGACGGCCGGACCGTCAGCGTGCCGCTCGGCCGCGACTTCGAGCCCGTGCAGCGGGTGATCGGGCGGATCGAGCTGTCCGGGCCGGGCCGCGTGCGGGCGGGTGTGGACATCCGCGGCGACGGGTCGGCCGAGTGCTGGACCGGGCGCCTCAGGCGCGACGTGGTCGAGCAGCGCAAGGGCGAGTCCGCCTACGACGCGCTCAGGCGGGCCACCGAAGAGTGATCCGCTCGCGCGTCCCGCTCCCGCCCGGCGCCGAGCCGCCGTATCGCGTGTTCGTGAACGGGGTGCCGCAGACCGCGGGCCAGGACTACGAGGTGAGCGGCCACGCCCTCGTGTTCGCCCGCGAGCTGCGCAAGGAGGGCCGGCTCGGCTTCTGGCGCTGGACGCTGATGTTCCTCTCGATCATGGGCACCTACCGCAAGAACGACTCGGTCGACGTGGAGTACTCGCACGCCGGCACGCGCCAGATAGCGGTGGGGCTGGACATCGAGGAGCAGGAAGGTGCAACGACCTCCGGCTCGTAACCTCTACCCATGCGAATCGACGAGATTCTCGAGGAGCGGCGGCCGGTCTTCTCGTTCGAGTTCTTCCCCCCCAAGACCGAGGAGGGCGAGCGCAACCTGTGGGCGGCGCTCGAGGAGCTGAAGCGCGACGAGCCGGCGTTCGTGTCGGTCACCTACGGCGCCGGCGGCTCCACGCGCGACCGCACGATCGGCATCGTCAAGCGGATCAAGAGCCAGATCGGGCTCGAGGCGATGGCCCACTTCACGTGCGTCGGCGCGACCGTCGACGAGCTGCGCGGCACGCTCGACGAGATGCGCGACGCCGGCGTCGAGAACGTGCTCGCCCTGCGCGGCGACCCCCCCGACGGCCAGACCGAGTGGGTCAAGACCGAGGGCGGCCTGGCCTACTCCACCGAGCTGGCCACGCTGATCGCCGACAACTACGACTTCGCCATCGGCGCCGCCTGCTTCCCAGAGGTCCACCCCGAGGCGACCGACCTCGAGTCGGACCTGAGCTTCCTGAAGAAGAAGGTCGAGGCGGGCGCGCGCTTCCTCATCACCCAGCTCTTCTTCGACAACGAGCTGTACTTCGACTTCGTGCGCGAGGCGCGGGGGGTCGGGATCGACGTCCCGATCATCCCCGGGATCATGCCCGTGACCGGCTACGCGCAGGTCAAGCGCTTCACCGAGCGCTGCGGGGCGAGCATCCCCGACGACTTCGAGCGCGAGCTGGCGGCCCGCTCCGAGGACCCCGACGCGGTCAAGGACCTGGGCGTGGCCTACGCCACGCTGCAGTGCTCCGACCTGCTGGCCCGCGGCGCGCCGGGCATCCACTTCTACACGCTGAACAAGTCGCCCGCCACGCGCTCGATCCTCGCCGCCCTGCGGGCCGCCCGTCCGTGGGATCGGGTGGCCGAGGCGGTCTAGCTCAGCGAGCTCACGCCAGCGCCAGGATCGCCAGGAGGTCCACGAGGACGGCGATCGCCAGGATCACCCCGGTTGCGATCTGGCTGCGCGTGATGGTGGACTCGGCGGTCGTCACCGTGGCCATGGTCTCGATCCCCTTGATCGCTCCCGTGCCGAGCGTGCCCTCGTAGAGCTTCAGGTCGGTCTTGAACGAGGCGAGCGCCGAACGTGCGCCGCGGTACTCGACCATGAAGGCCAGCACGGCGGACAGGACGAGCAGCGCGAGGATCACCGCCAGGAGACGCTGGGCGAGGTGGTCGTCGAGTCCGGCCTTGCTGTTCGCGAGCAGGATTCCCGCCGCGGCGCCGGTCTGGAGGATCACGCGCTCCATCGTCTTCCCGGCCGCCCCTCGTGCGGCCTCGCTCGCCGCGCGTGCGGCGCTGATCGCCGCATCGCGCACGTTGCGCTCGGTCGCGAGCGCCTCGGCGACGTCGGCTCGCCCGACGTTCGCGAGGATCGTCTTCGCCGTCGCGAGAGCCGGCCCGGCCGCGGTGCCCAGGTCCGCATCGGTGAAGACCGCGAGCGCCACCGCCTGCTGAACCGCCTCTGGCCGCCGCGGGTCGTCGACCGCCGTGGCGAAGTCGAACAGCTCGACCGCGTCCTTCGCATCGCCGCCGCCCGACGGCTTCAGGGTCGCCTTGGCGACACGGCCACCGGTGAAGACGACCTGGATCCCGTCGTCCCGTTCCCCGACCTTGTCGGCCAGCCAGTACCACGTCATCGCGGTGGTCAGTCCCGCGAGGGTCTCCTCGAGACCCTGCAGGCCCTCCGCCGCCGTCGGCCTGAGCATCGGCGGCGCGGGCACCGGCGGATCCGCGCGCTCCCGTGCCTGCAGGAACTCGCGCTCGGCCTCGCTGAGGCCGCGAGTCGGCGCCGCGACCGTGGCGTTCGGGCCACGGATCACGATGCCGCCGGCAGCAACGTAGGCCGCGGCGCCCTCGCCCACGACGATCGTCTGCGGCTGACCGTCCGCGAAGACGCGTCCTAGCTGAGCGAGCCAGTCCTTGCCCTTCAAGACGCTCTCGAGCGCGGAGGCATCGCGGATCCAGTGGAAGCCCGCCTTCGTGGCGTCGTGCGCAAGCGTCAGTTCCAGGCGGATGTGCCGGTCACCGAGGGGCGCGAGCGCCGCGGGGAGATCGCGCGCCTTCAGAGCCGCCCTGTACTCGTCCACCTCCGCCGGGACGACCACGACCTCCGTCGGACCCGTCTCGGACAGAGTCATCGGGCCGCCGGCAGGCGCGCTGCCATTCAACTGCCAGTCCTCCTCCGCCACGCTGAGCTCGACGGCGATACCGAGTCCGGGCAGCGCCGCGATCTCGGCTCCCGTCTTGCCGGGCTCGAGCTTCACCCTGCCTCGGACCCAGCACTGGTCGAGCTCGACCTGGAGCTCCTCGCCCATCCGTCCGGACCACCTCTCGAGCTCGGGCAGGCCCCGGGCGGCGGGGACGGCGGCGGCGTCGTTCAGAAGGTCGACTCCGGCTTCTTGCTGAAGGTCACCGTGGCGACGTTCCCGTCGATCTTCACCCGCTTGTCCATCTCGGTCACCGGGCCCTTGATCTCGATGCCGTCGCCGCTCAGCGTTCGCGTCAGCCTGACCCCGGTCGAGTCCACCTTGACGATCGGCCGGCGCTCCTCGTTCAGCCGTCTGGACAGCTGCACTCGCTCCGCCGCCGTGGGCTCGAGTTTGTCGATCAGCGTCTTGACCGGCTGGTTCTGCGCCGCCGCCACCGCCTGCGCTATCTCCGCGTGCTTGCCGGGCATCACCTCGGAGGCGATACGCATGAGCGAGAGCGCCCCGGCGGACGCGGTCTGGTGCTGCCTGACGCCGAGCGCCTGCAGGAAGTAGAGCGAGGCGTCGGCACCGAGCTTGTCGCCGACGATCACGTCACTGTCCTTCCGCGGGTCCGGGACCACCGCGCCCTTCTGGAGGCCACCGGGGACGTCGAGCAGGTTCTCGATCGCCTGGATCTGCTGCTGCGCGTCCAGGTAGCCCCCGTGCGGGCTGATGACCTGCAGCTTCAGGACCGCGGCCGTCGACCCGCCGTCGAGGCGCAGGACCACGAACGTCCCGTCCGCCGCGTTCCCCGTCTTGCCCATCGCCGTGTGGAGCTCGGTCGCGAGATGCTGGGCGGCCTTCATGAAGTCCGCCTTGCTGCCCGTGAGCAGCGCCTGGAAGTCGGCCTTGCCGTGCGACCCGTCGAAGCTGGCCGGCCCGGTTCCGTCCTCGGCGGCTTTGGAGCGCAGCTTGTCCACGTGCTCCTCGAGGAACTGCTCGACCATGCTCGGCGGCGATTGGTCGGTGCACGTCGGCACGGGCCCCGTCCGGCTCACGTTGCTGACGGACATGAGGTCGATCGCCATTGCGAGCGACCTTAAGCGAACCGCCGTCCCGCGGCAACTGGCGTGAACGCCCAAGTCGATCCAGCACCCGGACGGGGCCTACGAGCGCTGCACCCGCTGGCCGCGCGGAGGTAGTAGCTTGCCGCGCGTGCGGGGGGCGATCGCACTGTGCGCGGTACTCGCGGCGGCGGCCATGCCGGCGGCCTCCCACGCCGCGTTCCCCGGCCAGAACGGGCGCATCGCGTTCGCCTCCGACCGCGACGGCGACTTCGAGATCTACACCGTGGACCCCGACGGGAGCGGGCTCGCCCAGGTCACGAGCAACGCGTACGAGGACCGCGACCCGGCGTGGTCGCCCGACGGGACGCGGATCGCGTTCACGAGCGTGCGCGAGGGCAACAGCGACGTCTACGTGATCGGCGCGGACGGCCAGGGCGAGCGGCGGGTCACGGTGCCGCCGGCGGTCGATGCCGCGCCCGCTTGGGATCCGGCCGGCGGGCGCCTCGTGTTCACGCGCGTGGGCAGCACCTCGATCACCCTCTACCTGGCCGACCTCCGCTCGGGCGCGATCCTCAAGCTGCCGGGCACGGAGCTCTGGGCGTTCCCGTCGTGGCACCCGCGCGGCGACCGGCTGATCGCGCAGACCGCCGCCGGCGCCTCCGAGCTCGCCCTCCCGTCGGGCCGCCAGCGGCTGGTCTCCGAGAGCCACGAGGGCGGCTACAGCCGCCCGTCCTACTCGCCCGAGGGCAAGCGCGTGATCGCCGACTGGGGGATGGCGCCGCGACCGGAGCGCACGTCGGCCGGCTGGGTGGTGCACGCAGGCGGCGAGGACACCTACTACGGCCTCCTGATCGAGGACGTCCGCTATCAGGGCATCGCCTGGTCTCCGGCCGGCGACCGGGTCGTGCACAGCCTGCACGGTGACCTGGCGACGGCGAACTTCGACGGCAGCGCCACCGTCCCGCTCACCTCCGGCCCGGGTGAAGACATCCATCCGGACTGGGGCGTCGTGCCCGGCAGCAACCCGCCGAAGCCGGGCGAATGCAGCAACCCGCTGGTGGGAAGCGTGCGGTTCGAGACCCTCAGGGGCTCGCCCGCCGGCGACCGGATCCGCGGCGGCGGCGGGGACGACGTGCTCATCGGCGGCGACGGCGACGACTGCCTCGTCGGCGAGCTGGGCGAGGACCGCCTCAAGGGCGGCGACGGCGTGGACGAGCTGGTCGGCGGCAAGCACCGCGACTCGTTCTCGGGCGGGGCGGGCAACGACGTGATCGAGGCGCGCGACCGCGTGCGCGAGCGGGTGGTGTGCGGCGCGGGCGGGGACACCGCGGTCGTGGACCCGGACGACGCCGTGGCCGACGACTGCGAGCAGGTCTACCGGCGCGCGAGGCCGCGCGACACGCGCTAGGCCACGAGGGCGTAGCGGTCCGGCTCGGCGTCCGAGTCGCCGCCCTCGACCTTCCGCACCCCGTCGCGCAGCTCCAGGTAGCGCAGGTAGCAGAGCGCCTCGTTCAGGCCCCAGTTGAGGAGGATCGGCGTGAGCTCGTCGGTCCCGACCAGCGTCGGCACGACCTCGAACGGCGTCTTCGCGCCCTCGCGCAGCGCGGTGCGCACCAGCTCGACTCGCTCGTTCACCGTCTTGCGGTTGGCCTCCACGTGCGCGCGCACGTCGCGGAACGGGCGCGCGTGGCCGGCGAGGCAGAGCTGGGCGTCGAGCGCGTCGACCACGTCCATGCTCGCCAGGAACTCGCCCGCCGGGTCCGGGCTGTAGCCGTAGTCGTAGTAGAGCGAGACGCGGCCGAGCAGATGGTCGCCCGACAGCAGCAGGCCGCGGTCGGGCTGGTGCAGGCAGACGTGCGACGGCGCGTGGCCGGGCGTCTCGTGCACCTGCCATACGCCGTGGTCGGTCTCGATCTCCACGCCCGGCAGGAGATCGCGGTCCGGCAGCACCACGCGGTCGATCCCTATCCCCTCGCCGCGGCGCGACTCGTAGCCCTCGAGGATCTCGTCCGGCACGCCGCTCTGGCGCGCCACCTCGATCCGGCGGTCGAGCATCTTGTCGGGGTCGTTCGCGCGCGAGGTCATGTGCTCGTGGTTGGGGTGCATCCACAGCTCGCAGCCGGCGGCGTCGACGATCGGGCCGGCCAGCCCGTAGTGGTCGGAGTGCGCGTGCGTGCAGACGAGCAGCCGCACGTGCTCGACCCGCAGCCCGGCCTGCGACATCGCCAGCTCGAGCTGCTTCATCCCGCCCGCGCCGCCGATGCCCGTGTCCACGAGCACCACGCCGTTGCCGGCGGCGAGCGCCCACGCGTTCACGTGCGGCACGCCGGCCCACGGCAGGGGCAGCCGCAGCCGCCACACGCCCGGCAGCACGCGGTCCGCGCGCGCGATCTCGCGCTTGCGCTTCACTCCTCGACGACGCGGTCGGAGCGGTGCTCGCCGAGCCACCGCGAGTAGCGCGCCATCGCCTCCGGCATGTGCGACTCGCCCGGCCGGTCCGAGCGGCTCACGCCGAACACCGTGCCCGGGAAGTCGAGCCGCTTCTGGATCGCCCAGATCTCGTCGTGGCGGTCCGGCGGGAGGATCGCCGCGGGGTCCCCCACCGCGACCCAGTTGATCGGCACGAACCGGTCGTCCGGCAGGCGGCTGTTCACGTGCAGCACGCCGCCGATCCGGATCGTCGCGCGGGCGCCCACGCGCGCGCCCGGGAAGACGGCGGCGTTGGTGGCGATGAACGCGTCGTCGCCGACGATCGCCCCGTTCACGTGCGCGTGCGGGCCGATCAGGACGTGGTCGCCGAGCGTCGCCCTGTAACCCGTGCGCCCGCGGATCACGGCGTTCTCCATCACCACGCAGCGCTCGCCGATCCGCACCGGGCCGCCCTCCGCCGTGATCACCGCGCCGAACAGGATCCGGCTGCCCGCGCCGATGTGCACGTCGCCGGAGACGACCGCGTTCGGCGCCACGTACACGTCGTCCGCTATCTCGGGCGTGGCCCCGCGGTGCTCGACGATCACGAGCGCACCTCGATCTCGGCCTCGATCACGATCTCCGACTTCAGCGAGTTGGCGATGAAGCAGTGCTCGTGGCCGAGCTGGACCAGGCGCCGCACGCGCTCCTCGTCGGTCCCCGGCCCCACCACGATCCGCGGCCGCAACACGATCCGCTGCACCCACGGCGGGCGCTCGGACTCGTCCATGGTGCCCTCGGCGTCGTCGCTGTACTCGAGCACGTCGATGCGCGAGCGGGCGGCGGCCGCGAGGAACGAGAGGAGCTGGCAGGAGGACGCCGCCGCCAGGAGCAGCTGCTCGGGGTTGAGCATGCGCGGGTCGCCGAGGAAGGCCGGGTCGGAGCTCAGCTCGAGGCCGACCTCGACACGCCCGGCGCTGACCGTGTGGGTGCGGTCGTAGTCGTCGTAGCCGACCCCCGTCGAGCCGCTCCACTCCAGTCGCGTGTTGTAGGTGTGCACTCGGCTCATGGGTCGATCAGCACTCCGGGGTTGAGGATCCCGCGCGGGTCGAGCTCGGCCTTGGCGGCCCGGAGCGCCCGGGCGAACGCCTCGGGACGCTGGCGGTCGTACCACGGGCGGTGGTCGCGGCCGACCGCGTGGTGGTGGGTGATCGTGCCGCCGGCGGCGATCACCGCGTCCGAGGCGGCGCCCTTCACCGCGTCCCACTGCTCGAGCTCGGCGCCGCGGTTGGCGGGCGCGAGGATCGTGAAGTACGGCGCCGGGCCGTCGGGGTAGACGTGCGTGAAGCGGCAGGTGACCGTGCCCCCGCCGCAGACGTCGCGCAGCGCCTCCTCGGTCCGCTCGCGCACGCCCGCGACGAACGCCTCGAGCCGGTCCCACGTGATCGCGGTCTCGAACGTCTCGCTGAACACGCCCGCGAGGATCATCGTGTCGCGCAGGTACGGCGCCGCGACGAACGCCTGCCGCCACGCGCCCTCGCCCTCGGTGCGCGCGCCGTCGCCGGAGCCCGGACCGCGGTGGCGCGGCCCCTCCGGGCACGAGCCACCGTGGTCGCCGGCCAGCTCCAGCGCCCGGTCCATCCACGGCTCGAGCGGGTGGTCGGCGGACTCGAAGCCGAGCACGAGCAGCGCGCTGCCGTCGCCCGCGGCGCCGGTCAGGGCGGCCTCGCCGGGGTCGAGCAGGCGGCAGTTGGCCGGGTCGAGGCCGGACTGCGAGAGGGCGCGCACGGCCGCGGCGCCCGCCTCGAAGCTCGCGAACCGCACCGAGGCGGAGGAGCGCCAGACCGGGCGCGGGCGCACCCGCATCCACGCCTCGGTCACCACGCCCAGGATCCCCTCGGAGCCGACCATCAGCCGGTCGGGGCTCGGCCCGGCGCCGGAGCCCGGCAGCCGCCGGCTCTCCCACTCGCCGGCCGGCGTGATCGCGCGCACCGACTCCACCAGGTCGTCGATGTGCGTGAGCCGCGTGGCGAAGTGCCCGCCCGCGCGCGTGACCACCCACCCGCCGAGCGTGGAGTACTCGAACGACTGCGGGAAGTGGCGCAGCGTCAGATCGTGCTCGCGGAGCTGCTCCTCGAGACCGGGGCCGGTCGCGCCCGCCTGGATGCGCGCGGCCTGGGACTCGCCGTCCACCTCCAGCACGCGGTCGAGCGCGCGCAGGTCGATCGTGACCGCGCCCGCGTAGCCGTCGCCCACGCGCGGCTCCACGCCGCCCACCACGCTCGTGCCGCCGCCGAACGGGATCGCCGCGGCGTTCGCGTCGGCGCACCAGGAGAGCACGGCCTCCACCTCGGCCTCGTTGCGCGGGCGCGCCACCACGTCCGGCGGATGGTCGAGCCGGCCGCGCATCGCGCGCACGATGTCGCGGTAGCCGCGGCCCACCGAGCGCAGCGCCCGCTCGTAGGTGTCGGTCGTGCAGATCTCGGCGAGCGAGGCCGGCGGATCGAGCCGCGGCGCGCGCAGCTCGAGATCGTCCAGCCCGACCGGCCGTTCCGGCTCGAGCGGCTCCAGCCCGAGGTGCGCGCGCATGCCGGCGGCGGCCTCCCGCACCTGCTCGTGCGACGGCTGCTGGTCCTCGTAGCCCCAGCCCCAGAACTTCAGGCGACGTGCGGTGACTGCCATCGATCGTGCAGCTTTGCAGAGGAGGCCCCTAAGCGAAATCGAAAAGCTATTGTGAGGACGACTGCATGGCCACGGGGACGACGACCGTCCAAATCACCCTGCCCGAGATGGGCGAATCGGTTACCGAAGGCACCGTCCTCGAGTGGCTGAAGAACGAGGGTGACCCGGTAGAGCTCGACGAGGGGATCGTCGAGGTCTCGACGGACAAGGTCGACGCCGAGGTTCCGGCCCCCGCGAGCGGCGTCCTGAAGCGCATCCTCGTCGGCCCCGACGAGACGGTGCCCACCGGTACGGTGCTCGGCGAGATCGAGGTGAACGGGGACGGATCGTCCGGAAGCGCGCCAACCGGCGGCAACGGCGGCGACCCCGAGGCGGCCGCCGAGCAGCACCCGCAGTGGGCCGCGGACGAGTCGGCCGTCGAGCTCGCCGAGCACGGCGCCGACGCCGAAGCCGCGCACCAGGCCGCCGCCGAGGCGGTCGGCTCGGTGGGCGACGGCTCCGCGCAGGCGAGCGGCCCGCCCTCCGGCGACGCGCCCTCCGGCGCGCCGAGCGCCGACGAGCTGACCGACGTCGCCATGCCCGAGATGGGCGAGTCCGTCTCCGAGGGCACGGTGCTCGAGTGGCTCGTGTCGGTCGGCGACACGGTCTCGGTCGACGACGGCCTGGTCGAGATCTCCACCGACAAGGTCGACGCCGAGGTGCCGTCGCCGATCGCCGGAATCGTGAAGGAGATCCTCGTCCAGCCGGACGAGACGGTCACCACCGGCACGGTGCTGTGCCGGATCGCCCCCGGCGGCGAGTCGAAGGCGCCGCAGATGCCGGCCGGCGAGGAGGCGCGGCGCGAGGAGCCGCAGCAGGCCGAGGCGCGCCCAGCCGGAGGCGCCGTCGGTGCCGACGGTGCGACGGCCGGCAACGGCGCGGCCAACGCGACACCGGTCGCCGCCCGCATGGCGAGCGCCAACGGCATCGACGTGAACGCGCTCGAGGGCAGCGGCCCGCGCGGGCGCGTGACGAAGGCCGACGTGGAGGCCGCGCTGTCGAACGGGGGCTCGCCGGCAGCCGCTCCGGCCAAGCCGCCACCCGACCAGGGAGGGGCGGAGCCTTCGAGGACCCCCATCCGCGGACCCGCCGCCACGCTCGCGCGCTTCATGAACGAGAGTCGCTCGATCCCGACGGCCACGAGCTTCCGCACCGTCGAGGTGGACACCCTCGCCGCCCGCCGCGGCGCGCTGAAGGAGGCCGGGCGCAAGCTCTCCTTCACCCACCTGATCGCCTGGGCGATCGTGCAGGCCGCACGCGACATGCCGGTGATGACGAACTCCTACGACGAGGACGGCGGCAAGCCACAGCGCATCGTGCCGGGCGGCGTGAGCATCGGCCTGGCCGTGGACGTGGAGCGCAAGGACGGCTCGCGCTCGCTCGTGGTGCCGGTGGTCAGGCACGCCGATTCGCTCGACCTCGCCGGCTTCGTGGACCGCTACGACGAGCTCGTGAAGGGCGCCCGCGACAACACGCTCCCGCCCGACGCCTACAGCGGCGCGAGCATCACGCTCACGAACCCCGGCGGGCTCGGCACCGTCGCATCCGTGCCGCGGCTCATGCCGGGCCAGGGCACGATCGTCGCCACCGGGGCGATCGGGCTCCCGCCGGGCCTGAAGGGCATCGACCCGTCCCGCGCGCGAGAGCTGGGCATCGCGAAGGTCATGACGATGACCTCGACCTACGACCACCGCGTGATCCAGGGCGCGGAGTCCGGCCAGTTCCTGCGGCGCATCGACGAGCTGCTCCAGGGCGAGGACAGCTTCTACGAGTCGGTCTTCGCGGCGCTCGGGCTGGGCGAGGCGCCGATGGTGGCCGAGCCGAAGGCAGCCGAGGACGGCGCGGGCGCGGTCACCGCCGCCGAGCCGGCCCCGTCCACCGTCAAGCCCGACATCACCGGCGCGCCGGACGAGGCGCTGCTCCAGGCGGTCCAGGCCGCCACGTCGGTGGTCAAGGCCCACCGGATGCACGGTCACCTCGCGGCCAAGCTCGACCCGCTCGACTCCGATCCGGTCGGCGACCCGGCGCTCGACCCCGAGACCGTGAACCTGACGCCCGCGCTGATGAAGCAGATCCCCGCCTCGGTGCTGCGCGTGGCGGTTCCGGGCGAGACCTTCGCGGACGCGCTCCCCCACCTGCAGGACACGTACTGCGGCACGATCGCCTACGAGATCGAGCACATCTCCGACCACAAGCAGCGCGTCTGGCTGCGGCAGGTGATCGAGTCGGGCGACCACCGCTGGCCGCCGAACGCGGAGCTGCGCAAGCGGCTGCTCACGCGGCTCTCCCAGGTCGAGGCGCTCGAGCAGTACCTGCACAAGGCCTTCCTCGGGCGCAAGCAGTTCTCGATCGAGGGCCTCGACATGCTCGTGCCGATGCTCGACGAGACGATCGAGCTGGCCTCCACGGCCGGAGCGCGCGAGGTGGTGCTCGGCATGGCCCACCGCGGGCGGCTCAACGTGATCGCGCACACCGTCGGCCGGGGCTACCGCACGATCCTCGTGGAGTTCGAGGGCGAGCAGAACCTCGAGGCCGACACGGCGATGCCGTCCGGTGGCACCGGCGACGTGAAGTACCACTACGGCGCGTCAGGCACCTACAAGACCGAGTCGGGCCGCAACGTCAAGGTCACGCTGTCGCCCAACCCGAGCCACCTCGAGTTCATCGACCCGGTTGTGGAGGGCCGCGCCCGCGCCGACCAGTCGAGCCGCTCGAGCCGCGAGCTCTCGCACGACCCGACGATCGTCGTGCCGGTCCTGATCCACGGCGACGCCGCGTTCCCGGCCCAGGGCGTGGTGGCCGAGACGCTCAACCTGCAGGCGCTCGAGGGCTACAGCACCGGCGGCACGATCCACATCATCACGAACAACCAGCTCGGCTTCACGACCGACCCCGGCGAGGCCCGCTCGACCCGCTACGCCTCGGACCTCGCGAAGGGCTTCGACGTCCCGATCATCCACGTGAACGCCGACGACGTGGAGGGCTGCATCGCGGCGGTCCGCCTCGCGATGGCGTTCCGCGAGCGCTTCGGCCGCGACATGCTGATCGACCTGATCGGCTACCGCCGCTTCGGCCACAACGAGCAGGACGAGCCCGCCTACACGCAGCCGACGATGTACGAGAAGATCAAGAGCCACCCGCCGGTGCGCAAGCTCTACGCGGACAAGCTGGTGGCGCAGGGGATCCTCTCGCAGGAGGAGGCCGACGCGGCCGCCGAGAGCGCCTACAGGGAGCTGGCCGACTCGCACTCCGAGCTCAAGGAGGCGATGCAGCAGGGCGCCGACACGCAGGAGCACGAGCTCGACCGCACGGCCAGCCAGGAGCCGAACACGACCGTCAACGGCGACACGCTGCGGGCGCTCAACGAGCAGCTGCTGCGCGTGCCCGAGGGCTTCAACGTGCACCGCAAGCTCAAGCCGCTGCTCGAGCGCCGCCGCAGCGCGCTCGACGAGGACAAGGTCGACTGGGCGCACGCTGAGGCGCTCGCGTTCTCGTCGCTGCTCGCGCTCGGCGTGCCGATCCGCCTGACCGGCCAGGACGTGGAGCGCGGCACCTTCAGCCAGCGCCACCTGGTGCTGCACGACGCTCAGACCGGCGCGCGCTGGACGCCGATCCAGAACCTTCCGAAGGCCGAGGTTCCGTTCGAGATGCACAACAGCCCGCTGTCGGAGACCGGCTGCCTCGGGTTCGAGTACGGCTACTCGGTGCAGGCGCCCGAGACGCTGGTGCTCTGGGAGGCGCAGTTCGGCGACTTCGTGAACGGCGCCCAGGTGATCGTGGACCAGTTCATGGTGTCCGGCCTGGCCAAGTGGGGCCAGGCCACGCGGCTCACGCTGCTGCTCCCGCACGGGTACGAGGGCTCCGGGCCCGAGCACTCGAGCGGGCGGCTCGAGCGCTTCCTCCAGCTCGGCGCCGAGGGCAACATCCGCGTGGCCAACTGCAGCACGCCGGCCCAGTACTTCCACCTGCTGCGCCGCCAGGCGCTGATCCAGAAGCGCCGCCCGCTCGTGGTGATGACGCCCAAGAGCCTGCTGCGCCACGCGGCCGCCACGTCGGGGCTCGAGGAGCTCTCCGACGGCCGCTTCCACCCCGTGCTCGACGACCCCACGCTGCCCGGCGAGCGCGACAAGGTCACCCGCCTCGTGCTCTGCTCCGGCAAGGTCTACTACGACCTCGTCGGCCACGACGGCCGCTCCGAGCTCGACCACGTGGCGATCGGCCGCGTGGAGCTGCTCTACCCGTTCGCCGAGAACGAGCTGCGCGAGCTGATGGCCAGCTACCCGTCGCTGAAGACCGTCGTGTGGGCCCAGGAGGAGCCGAAGAACATGGGCGCGCGCAACGTGATGGAGCAGCGGCTCTCGTGGATCATGCCCGACGGCGTGGGCTACGAGTACATCGGCCGCCAGCTGCGCGCCTCGCCGGGCGAGGGCTACGCGGCGGCGCACCGGACCGAGCAGGCGCGCATCGTGCGCGAGGCGCTCGGCGTGCGCGAGTAGCGCTCCGCTCGCGCGGCCGGCCTAGAAGCCCCGGGCCCGCAGCCAGTCGGACAGCTTCTGCCGGAACTCCGGCGCCGTGCGCTGCAGCATCAGCGTGTGCCCGCCGTCGACCTCGTACAGGGTCACGTCACTCGAGCCGGTGAAGAACGTCCTGTGGTTCTGCCCGGCCGGGGGCGGGAAGAGCTTGTCCTGGCTCCCGAAGGTCATCACGACGGGCGAGGTGATCCGGTTGTACTGCCCGGGCTCCGTGAACGCGGCCGGAACCGACGAGTTGATGTCGCCGCAGGGGCTGCGCTCGCGCAGCTCCTCGCTGTCCTCGGCGATACGCGGCTCGGCGTTGCCGAAGGTGTCGGCGTTCCAGATGTCGCGATCGGGCCAGAGGTAGGCGTAGCCGGTCGGCGCGCCCGGGCGCTTCTCGAACCCGCTGCCGGTCTGGCAGCTGCCCGCCTCGCCGCGCGACTGCCGGTCGGCCAGCAGCGCCAGGTCGATCCCCTCCGCGGCGAAAGCGTTCAGCACCAGCGCGTCCTGGTTGTTGAACGACATCGCTGACACCTCGGCCATGTACGAGCCGAACGAGTGTCCGGCGAGCGCGGCCTTGCCGAACGCGCGGCCGGCCCCGCCGCCGAGCCGGTAGCTCCCCGCGCGCGCGAGGTCCACGATCTGGTGCGCGATGTCGGCCTGCGCGCCCACGCAGGTGGCGCCGGCCGGCGGCAGATCGCTCTCGCCGTGACCGAGCCGGTCGACCACGATCAGCGCGTGGCCGAGCTCGGCCATCTCACCCTGGAAGTCGTAGCCGGGCACGCCGCGGTAGCGGAAGTAGGCGTCGCTGATCTCGATTCCGTGCAGGAAGACCGTGACGGCGCGGCCGGCGTCGAGCACGGCGCGCGGGGCCATCAGGTGGCCGGCGATCTCGTAGCGCTTGCCGTCGGACGGGCACGGGACCGCCGTGCGGTTGACGTTGTCGACGTCGAAGGCGACCGGCACGTCCACGATCTCGCCGCGGCCCACGCGCAGGTAGAGCGTCCGGCTCTTGGCGGGGCGGCGGTGCTTGTCGCCCTCCACGGTCGCCCGGACCCGCAGGTCGGCGCTGCTCGCGGTGCCGATCGGCAGCCGGTACGAGCGCGTGCGCCTGTACGCGCCGCGGGTGCCGAAGCGGCGCGACTCGACCTGCTGCCAGCGGCCGCCCTCGCAGCGGTCCACGATGAGCCGTGCGCGGCGCCCACCCCAGCGCAGGCCGCGCGCCTCGGAGAGCGTGACCGGGGCGTGCACCTTCTGGCCGCGGCTCGCGAGGGAGGCCGTCCGCTTGGCGCCGCACACGTCCACGCGCTGGGTGGCGCCCGCGTCCAGGCCGATGGCGACCGACTGCCGCGTCTTCGCGTGCGCGGGGGCCGCCGGCAGCGCGAGCGCGGCCGCGGCGGCACCTATCAGCAGCGGCCTGCGTATCTCCACCCGGCGCATTATCGCTGGGCGGCGGCGAAAGCGCGCGGCTTCAGCGCTTGTCGCGCTGTGCCTCCGCGAGCCTGGTGCCGACCTCGGCAGCGCCGCCCGAGCGCTGAAGCGCCGCCACGAGGCTCGGCGAGAAGCCGGTGAGCCACCCCCCGGAGCGCAGCATCACGCCGGCCACGTCGATCTCGCGCGGGTTCTTGCGCAGGGCCCTGAGGACGGCGTTCGCCACGTCCTCCGGCTTCTTCGTGCCCGCCCCCGGGGGCGTGTCGAGCGACGCCTCCGCCCACATGCCCGCGTCGGAGATGAAGCCCGGGAAGATGGTGGTGCAGCCGACGCCCGTGCCGTGCAGGTCCTCGTGCAGCCCGAGCGAGAAGCCGCGCAGCCCGAACTTCGTGGCGTTGTACAGCGACGCCCTCGCGCTGGCGACCTTGCCCGAGATGGACGAGATGTAGACGAAGTGACCCGCGCGCCGCTCGAGCATCCGGGGCAGCAGAGCATGCGTCATGTGGATGGCCGAGCGCAGATTCACGTCGAGCACGCGGTCGATCTGCTCGGTCGTGTACTCGTCGAGGGTCCCGCTCCCCGGCGCGCCCGCGTTCGCGACGAGCACGTCCACGTCGCCGGCGCGGTCGCAGAGCCGCCGGACGTCCTCGGCGCTCTGCAGGTCCGCCGGCAGCGCCTCGACGCGGTCGCCGAGCGCCGCCGCCAGTTCGTCTAGCACTTCCGCCCGGCGCCCGGTGACGAGCACGGTCGCGCCCTGGGCGTGCAGCGCCCGCGCGATCGCCTTCCCGATGCCGCCGGTCGCGCCGGTCACCAGCGCACGCTTTCCGCCTAACTCCACGTGGTCACCCCCTGTACGGCCGCGCGCGGCGGCCCCTCTCGCTCATCCTCCGTACGCAAGCCGCTCGGCGGCCTCGAGGTCGAACTCCCCGGCGTCGCTGCCCAGGCCGCCGGCCACGAAGGTCGCCGCCGCGCAGCCGAGCGCAGCCGCCTCGCGCAGCGGCCGGCCCGCGGCCAGGGCGCGGAGGTAGCCGGCGCTGAAGGCGTCGCCGCAGCCGGACGTGTCCACGACCTCGACCTCGTAGGCGGGCACGCGCTCCTCGCCTTCCGCCGAGACGACCAGCGCGCCGTCGGCGCCGAGCGTGGCCGCCACCACCGACGGCCCGAGCTCGCGTAGCTTCGCGCACGCCGCGCTCACGTCCTCCTCCTCCGCGAGGCCGCACGCCTGGTCGCGGTTCACGAGCAGATGGTCCACGTGGGCGAACGCCGGCGCGACCCAGTCGCGGATGCCGGGGTTGCCGTCGGCGAGCATGTCCGCCGAGGTCACCGCCCCCGCCGCCCGCGCGCGCTCGAGCACCTTCGCGCACAGCTCCGGGCCCGCGATCTCGGGGGCGCCCGCGTGCACGTGCGTGGCCTCCTCCACGGCCTCCCAGGGCACGTCGTCCTCGGTCAGCGAGCCGTTCGCCCCGATCACGTGCAGCGCCGGGCGGTCGCCGTTCGCCCGGATCGGCAGGACCGAGGCCGAGGTCTGCACGCCGGTCTTGCGGACGAGGCCGCTCGCGTCCACGCCCCAGCGCTCGAGCTGCTCCACGAGCGCGTCGCCGAGCGGGTCGTGCCCGATCGCGCCGGCGCTCAGCACGCGCGCGCCGAGCTTGGCGAGCACCACGGCCGTGCCGCCCGCCGAGCCGGCCGGCGCCATGCGGATCTCCTCCACGAGCGCGCCGCCCTGGCCCTCGGGGATCTCGTCGACCGGCCGAGCGAGCACGTCGAGCACGTGCGCGCCGAGGCAGACCGCGGTCATGTCGCTCACCTCTCCACCTCCCGTGTGGTCCCATAGCCGATCGCCGCCACCTGCTCGACCACCGCGCGCAGGTCGTCCTCGCCGAGCGTGCGCGGCGTGCCGAGCGAAGCCGCTCGCCAGTAGACCTCGCAGGCCCATTCGAGCAGCAGCGAGAGCTCGATGGCCGCGTCCATGCTCGCCGCCGCCACGACGGCGCCGTGGTTCGCCATCAGCGCGGCGGTGCGTCCGTCGAGCGCGGTGTGCACCGCGGCAGCGAGCTCCTCCGAGCCGAACGTGGCGTACGGCGCGACCCGGACCGAGCCGCCGAAGCGCAGCATCTCGTAGTGGACCGCCGGGAGCTCGTCCAGCACGCAGGACAGGGCGGTGGCGAACGGGGCGTGCGTGTGGATCACGGCGCCATCGCCGCGCGCGGCGTGCACGCCGAGGTGCAGGCCGAGCTCCGAGGTGGGTGCCAGCGGACCCGCGGTCTGCCGGCCGTCGATGTCCACGACCGCCACCTGCGCGGGGTCGAGCTCGGCCAGCTTGGCGCCCGTGGGGCTGACGGCGACCGACTCGCCGAAGCGCAGGCTCACGTTGCCGGAGGTGCCGAGCACGAGCCGCTCGGCGGCGAGCCGCCGGGCGGCGGCGGCCACCGCGGCGCGCGCCTCCTCGATCTGGGGCTCGCTGGTCATGCTGTCCGTCCGGCCGGCACGGACGCGAACACTATTGCCCAGGAGTCAGCGCGAGCGACGGGACTCGAACCCGCGACCTCCGGCGTGACAGGCCGGCGCTCTAACCAACTGAGCTACGCCCGCTGAGCCGCCGAGGGTAGCGGGCAGGGGGCCCGGCCGTCCTCTCTTGGGACTGCGGCGTGTGTCTCCCGCAGGTGGGGGCCGCGTCCCGACGGCCGGGGGCCCGCCCGCGGGTGGGGCGACCTCGCCGTTTGGGGGTTTCTGGTGTGCCCACCTCCGAACGGGGGATTCCCGACACGGGTTACGCCATTCAGGGTGGCCGCCATGCAGCGCGGTCCCGCCCTCCGGACAAAGGTCCTCCTCGTCGACGAGCGCGACGTGGTGCAGCTCGGGTTCCGCGAGCTGCTGGCCGACGAGCCGTGGGTCGAGGAGTTCCTCGGCGCCCGCAGCGCTCACGAAGCTCAGCTGCTCGCGCGGCGCCACCTGCCGGGGGTGGCGATCGTGGGTGCGAGCCTGCCCGGCTCGTTCGCGCTCGACATGTGCGAGCGCCTCACGACGGAGTCCCCGCGCACCCGCGTGCTGCTCCTGACCTCGGAGCCGATGTCGAAGCGGCGCGCCCGCGCGGCGGGAGCCGCGGGCGCGGTGCCCAGCACCTGGCACGGCGGCGAGATCGCCGGCGCGGCGCGCACGGTCGCGCTCGGGATGAGCCTGTTCACGCCCGAGTCCGAGTCCGCCCCGCGCATCCTCACCCAGCGCGAGCTCGAGGTGCTCGAGCTGATCGGCGCCGGGGCGACCAACCGCGAGATCGCCGCGCAGCTGACCCTCTCGCCCAACACCGTGAAGGAGCACGCGAGCACGCTCTACCGGAAGATGAGCGCGCGCAACCGCGCGGAGGCGATCGTCCGGGCGCAGGAGCTGGGGCTGCTGCGCTAGCGGGCCGGGCGGAGCCGCGAGCCGAGCCGGGCGGAGCCGCGAGCCGAGCCGGGCGGAGCGGCTAGCCGGGCCGGGCGGAGCGGCTAGCCCGCGACCGGCACTTCGCGCACCGCGTCCTCGCGGTCGAGCACCGTCAGGAAAGCGTCCACCACGCGGCCGTCGAACTGCGTTCCGGCGCAGCGCAGCAGCTCGTCGCGAGCGGCGGCGGCCCCCAGCGCCGGGCGGTAGACCCGGTCGCTCGTCATCGCCTCGTAGGCGTCGGCCACCGCGAGGATGCGCGCCTCGAGCGGGATGTCGTTGCCGCTCAGGCCGTGCGGGTAGCCCTGCCCGTCGGGGCGCTCGTGGTGGGCCAGCACCCACTCGCCGATGTCCTCGAGGCTCGCCCCGCGCAGGATCCGCGCGCCGATCTCGGGGTGGCGGCGCATCTCGATCCAGTCCTCCTCGGTGAGCCAGCCGGGCTTGCGCAGCACCGAGTCGGGGATCCCGACCTTGCCGACGTCGTGCACGATCCCGCCGAAGCGCACCCGCTCCACGAGATCGGCGCCCAGGCCCAGCTCACGCGCGATCGCGCCCGCGAGGCGCCCCACCGTCTCGGAGTGAGCGGCGGTGCCCTGGTCGCGCATGTCGATTACCTCCGCGAGCGCCAGGACGGTGCTGCTGTGGCGCTCGGCGCGCGGCGCCGGCTGACCGGTGGCCGCCAGCAGCGACTCCGCCAGCTCCGGGTTGTAGACCACGGTCCGGTCGCGGCCGAGCTTCTTCGCCGCGTAGAGGGCCTCGTCCGCGCCGCCGATCAGCGTCTCCGCCGTGCCGCCGTGGCGCGGGAAGGTCGCGATGCCCAGCGAGATCGTCAGGTGGAACGGCTCGGACTTGAAGGTGTCGCGCACCTCGCGCCGCAGGCGCTCGGCGAGGATGTAGGCCGCGTGGTGATCGGTGTCCGGCGCGATCACGGCGAACTCCTCGCCGCCGATCCGCGCCGCGGTGTCGATCCGCCGCTTGACCGTGCGCATGATCTCGCTCAGCCGCTCGAGCGCGCGGTCGCCGGCGGCGTGGCCGTAGCGGTCGTTGACCGCCTTGAAAGCGTCCAGGTCACCGACGATGACGCTGAGCGGCCGGCCGCTGCGGCGCGCCCGCTCCAGCTCGGTCTCGAACAGCTCCTCGAACCCGCGCCTGTTGAGCAGGCTGGTGAGGCTGTCGGTCCGCGCCGCGTCGGAGAGCCGCGCGATCAGCCGGTCCACGTGGTTGCGCTGCATCCCGATCAGCGCGCCCGAGACGACCAGCGTGAAGGTCACGACCACCCAGTTGATGACCGGCGTCGTGGCCAGGTCCTCGCGCACGATCAGCGTGGCCGAGTACGCCAGCGCGATGAGGCCCATCTGCACGAGCGCCCGCGGCCGGCTGAGGAAGTAGAACGCGTAGATCGCGATCCAGAAGTAGAACATCGCGTACGGGCTGGTCGTCTCGCTGCTCGAGTAGACGGCCCACTCGATCAGCACCGTGCCCGCCACGAGGAAGGCCTGGAAGCCCCAGAGCGGAAGCCGGTCGTAGACCACGAACAGGGCGATCGCGAGCGCGAAGGCGGCCGCGGCGGTGATCGCGATCCGAGCCTGCTCGGCGTCGTCCGGCGAGAAGAACAGCGACGCGGCCGTGATCGCTCCGCCGACCGCGAACAGGTACATGAGCGAGCGGGCCATCATGCCGCGCTCCGCGCAGCCCTCGGCCGGGAAGGACGGGTCGCCGAAGCCCAGCCGCTCTCTGAAGGAGGGAAGCATGCCTGCAGCCACTATCGGTGCTCCGTCCGCCTCGCGCTACGTACATCCGTCCAGGTGGCGTTTGAATCAGGCGTCCGGCGCGCCAGTCGAGCGCTCCTGGGCGCGTTCGACCAGCTCTGCGTGCACGCTGCGCTCGCCGCGTGTGCAACGGCGCCAATCGCCATTCGCCTCCAGCACCCAAGCGAACGTGTCGTCGGCGAAGCAGCGCTCCAGCGTGTCCTCGAGCTCGGCCTGGAGCTCGGGCGCCTCGACCGGCACGACCAGCTCCACCCGGCTGTCGAGGTTGCGCGGCATCAGGTCGGCCGACCCGATGAAGTGCCGGCTCTCGTCGCCGCGGTGGAAGGCGTAGATCCGCGAGTGCTCGAGGAAGCGGCCGACGATCGAGACCACGCGGATGTTGTCGCTCACGCCCTCCACGCCCGGCCGCAGGCGGCAGATCCCGCGCACGTTCAGGTCCACCTGCACGCCGGCCTGCGAGGCGCGGTAGAGCGCGCGGATGCAGGCGGCGTCCACGAGCGAGTTCATCTTCATCACGATCCGCGCGCTCTCGCCGGCCTCGGCCGCCTCGATCGTGCGGTCGATCTCCTCGATGATCCCCTCGCGCAGGTGCTGGGGCGAGACGAGCGCCTTGCGGAACTCCTGCGGCCGCGCGTAGCCGGTCAGCGAGTTGAACAGGTCGGCGACGTCGGCCGTCAGGTCGCGGTCGGTCGTGAACAGCCCGAAGTCCTCGTACAGGCGGGCGGTCTTGGCGTTGTAGTTGCCGGTCCCGACGTGCACGTAGTTGCGCACGCCGTCGCCCTCGCGGCGCACCACCAGCAGCGCCTTCGCGTGCGTCTTCAGACCCGGCACGCCGTGCACCACGTGCGCACCCGCCTCCTCCAGCGCGCGCGCCCAGACGATGTTGCGGCGCTCGTCGAAGCGCGCCTTCAGCTCCAGCATGCAGACCGCCTGCTTGCCGCGCTCGGCCGCGCGGATCAGCGCCGGGATCAGCGACGACTCGTCGTCGGTGCGGTAGACGGTCAGCTTGATCGCCATCACGTCCGGGTCCTCCACCGCCTGCTCCACGAAGCGGACCACGCTCGCCGAGAACGACTCGTACGGCTGGTGGACGAGCAGGTCGCCCTGGCGCATCGCCCCCAGGACGTCGGCGCGCCCGTCCTCCCCCGGCGCGAACGCCGGCGGCGTGACCGCCGAGTGCGGCGCGTCGCGCAGGTCGTGGTGGCCCTCGGCGCCGTACAGCTCCCACAGGTCGGTCAGGTCGAGCATCCCGTCGATGTCGTAGACCTGCCGCTCCTCCACGTTCAGCCATGCGATGAGCTTCTCGCGCAGGTGGTCCTCCATCGTCGAGCCGACCTCCAGCCGCACGACCTCGCCGAAGCGCCGCTGGCGCAGCTCCTGCTCGACCGCCTCGAGCAGGTCGTCGGCCTCGTCGGAAACCGTGAAGTCCGCGTCGCGCGCCACGCGGAACACGTCCTGGCTCAGGATCTCCATGCCCGGGAAGAGCTGGCCGAGATGGCGCGCGATCGCGTGCTCGAGCGGCACGTAGACGCCGTCGGCGATCGGCACGAAGCGCGGCAGCACCTCCTTCGGCACCTTCACGCGCGCGAACGTCTCGACCTCGGTCACCGGGTCGCGCAGCCAGATCGCCAGGCTGAGCGAGAGGTTCGAGATGTACGGGAACGGGCGGCCGGGACCCACGCCGAGCGGCGTGAGCGCGGGGAAGATCTGGTCGCGGAAGACCCTGTCCAGCGCCTCGAGCTCCTCGTCCTCGCACGCCTCGCAGGTGATGACGCGGATCCCGTGCTCGGCGAGCTCCGGCAGCACCGTCTCGACCCACTGCTCCTGGTGGCGGCGGTCGAGCTCGGCCACGCGCGCGGCGACGCAGTCGATCGTCTCGGTGGGGGTGAGGCCGTCGCTGCCCGGCGTGTCGATGCCCGCGTCCACCTGGTCGTGCACCCCCGCCACGCGCACCATGAAGAACTCGTCGAGGTTCGACTGGTAGATCGCGAGGAACTTCGCGCGCTCGAGCAGCGGCATGCTCTCGTCCTCGGCGAGCTGGAGCACCCGCTCGTTGAAGTCGAGCCAGGAGAGCTCGCGGTTCTCGTAGAGCGCCGGGTCCTTCAGGTCGGGCGCGCCGCCGGACTGCTTCTCGCGTTCGCGCCGGGCTGCCTGGGTCGGCTCCACCTAGTCCACCTGCCCGTTGAGCGACTCCCGGAATCCGGCCTTCTCGAGCCGGGCCCAGTCGTGCACGAAGCGCCGGTAGAGCACGGCGCGGCGGGCGCGAAGGTACGTGGCGAGCGCCTCGAGGCCGGCGTAGTGGTCCCGGTTGGGCGCCTCGCGCACGGCGGCCGGGTCGAGATCGGCGGCGGCGCGCGCGGCTCCGGCCTGGACCGCGGCGGCATCCTCGGCGCGCAGGCGCTCGAGGTGGGCCTCGACCAGCGGCAGGTGCTCGTCGCAGTCGTGTATCTCGCCGAGCAGGTCCTGGAGCTTCTTGGCCTGCTTGGCGCCCCTGACCGCCTGAGCGCCCAGCACCGGCTCGCTCATCTCCAGCACGTAGCGCAGGCGCTTGGCCGCGATGCGCATGTCGTGCAGCTCCTCGACCGCGCCGGGGTCGTGCACGGCGTGCTCGAACGAGTGCACCTCGCCGAGCCGCGTGGCGGCGATCCGCCCGAGCGCCGCGTCGAGCGGCATGTCGGGATCGAGGCCCTTGACCCTGCGCGCCTTCACGGGGCGGGCGCCTCCGCCGCGGCGGTCAGCGCCAGCAGGCGCTCGTGCAGCCCGCGCGCGCGAGCGCGCTCGATCGCCGCGGCAAGCGCCTCGTTGCCGCGCCCCTGCCGCTCGCGCAGCTCGTCGATCAGCGCATCCACTCCTGTGCTGTCGCCGGGCGGCAGGGCGTCGCGCACGCGGGCGAACGCCTCGATGGCCACGTCCGGGTCGCGCCGCTCGCCGAGAGCGTCGGCCAGGCGCTTGACCTCCTTCAGCACCTTGCGGTGCTCCGCCTTCGGGAAGCAGGTGGCGAAGATCTCCAGGGCCGCGCGGAGCCGGCGTGTGGCCACTCGCATGTCGTGCACGCGCTCGATGTCGGAGGTGTCCAGCACGTGGTCCGCGTGCTCGAAGACCTCCTCGGTGCGCATCGCGACCACGCGCACGGCCGCCTCGCGGAAGCTCGCCGACTCCGCGAAGCCGGGCACCGCGCGGGCACGCGCCATCAGGCGGACCCGTCCGCGATGGCCGCGATCTCGCGGGGCCGCAGGAGCACCTTCAGCTCGCCCCTCTCGACCCCCGCGAGCCCACCCTTCTTCATGCGCACCTGCGCGCCGGTCAGCGAGTGGACGGCCATCGAGAAGTCCGGGTCGTGGCCCACGAGCAGCACATCGCCGTCCTCGAGGCCGGCCGCCAGCTGCTCGGCGTCGAACGGGCCGCCGGCCAGCTTGGGCTCGTGAGACGGCTCGGCGCCGAGCGGCTCGCACGCGAGCCTGGCCGTGTCGTAGGCGCGGACCTTCGGGCTCGTGAGGCAGACGGCCAGCTCCACGCCGAGCGCCTTGAGCGCGGCGCCCGCGGCGCGCGACTGGCGCTCCCCCTTCTCGGTCAGAGGACGCTCCGCGTCCGGGGACCCGTCCGCGGCCTCGCCGTGGCGAAGCAGCCAGATCATCGCTCGGACTGTACCGCCGAGCGGCGGTGGCCTGGAGCGCTGACCGGGCCGGCGGCGCCGGTCACAGCCTTTTAACGCGATCGGCCCGCCGATGGCCGAACCTGATCTCGACAAAGACGAGAGAAAGGACGGCGTACACCGATGGACGCCACACTCGCGGGGCAGCGGCCCCGCACCGAGATCCACTTCCACATCCTGCCGGGGATCGACGACGGTCCGGCGACGCTCGGCGAGAGCCTGGAGCTGGCGGAGCGCGCCCGCGCCGACGGCACCGGCACGATCGTCGCGACGCCGCACGTGCGCTCCGACTTCCACACGCGCGTGGACGACCTGCCCGGCCGCGTGGCCGATCTGCAGGCCGAGATCGATGCGGCGGGCATCCCCGTCGAGCTGCGGGTCGGCGCGGAGCTGGGGCACGACATGGTCGGCCGGCTCGACCAGCACGAGCTCGATTCGATCGCCCACGGACCGCCGGGCGCGCGCTGGCTGCTCGTGGAGTCGCCGTTCGCCGGCCTCGACGAAGGGTTCGCCGCGGCCACCGAGGAGCTGCGCGACCGCGGCTTCGCCACCGTGCTCGCCCACCCGGAGCGCGCGCTCGGAGTGCTCGATGGACCCGGGCTGCGGCGCGAGCTGGCAGCCGGCGCCGTGCTGCAGGTGAACGCCTCGTCGCTGCTCGGCCGCCACGGCGGCCCTGCGCGCGACGCGGGCGCGCAGCTCGCACGCCGCCACCCGGTGGTGCTCGCCTCCGACGCTCACGGCGCGTGGAAGCCGCCGTCGCTCACCGCGGCCGTGGCCGCTGCGATCGACCTCGGCGTGCCGGAGCCGCTGGCCCGGAGGATGGCCGGCTCGGCGCCGCGCGCGCTGATGCTGGGCGGTCTGGCGCTGCCGGCGCACGCGGCCGCCGCGTAGGTCCGCGGCCGCCCGGCTCGCGCCGGTAAGGTGCCGCCCCCGCCACCCACAGGAGGACTCGCCCATGCCTCACATCGCCCTGCCGGAGGGACTGCCCGGGATCCTCGGCCCGATGGCTTTCAGCCCGGAGACGTCGAAGCCGATGAACGAGCTCGCCGAGGTGCTGCTGCGCGGGCCGAACACGCTCACGAGCGCCGAGCGCGAGCTGATCGCCACCTACACCTCGTCGCAGAACGACTGCTGGTTCTGCCAGTCCTCGCACGGCGCGGCCGCCGCGCACCACATGGGCGGCGCCGACGACCTCGTGGCCTCCGTCAAGGTCGATCCCGAGGCCGCGGACGTGAGCCCCAAGCTCAAGGCCCTCCTGGCGATCGCGGGAAGGGTCGCGCGCTCAGGCAAGGACGTGACCGAGCGGGACGTGCAGCGGGCGCGCGACGAGGGCGCGACCGACAAGGAGATCCACGACACCGTGCTGATCGCGGCCGCGTTCTGCATGTTCAACCGCTACGTGGACGGCCTCGCGACGTGGCAGCCGAGCGAGCCGGAGGACTACGTGGACGCCGGGCGCCGGCTGGCCGAGGAGGGCTACGTGGCGGCCGACGCGATGCTGGCGCAGAGGCGGGCGCAGGAGGGCGCGCCCGCGTAGCGGCCCGCGACTTTCGGCCGGGTCCGCGTAGCGCCTGCGGCTTCGGCCGGGGGCCCGCCGCGCCCTACGGCAGCGGCAGCTCCTCGCCGCCCACCTCGATCCGCACCGCGCGCCCCGCGCGCGGGCGGTGCCAGGCCACGGTGAGGGGCGCCGTCTCGCCCGGCGCCAGCGTCGCGGCGGCGCCGAGCCGCTCGCTCTCCGCCCGCGGCGTCTCGCGCGGGGCGTCGCGCGGCGGGTAGAGCGAGTGCGAGTAGCCGGCGGCGAAGGTCGTCGCCGCCCTGATCGGCCGTCCGTCGGATCCGACCACCCGGACGTCGGCCGCGTCGAGCCGCAGCTCGCCGCCGGACTCGTTCCGCACGCGCGCGGTCACCAGCACGTCGCCCGGGATCTCCGGGTGCTGAGCCACCTGCGGCTGTCCATCCCACGCCACGGACGGCCCGGAGTCGCCGCCGCAGCCCGCGAGCGCCGCCGCGGCTAGCAGCGCGGCGACCGCGCCGCGCCTCAACCCTGTGGCTTGGGCGGCGTGGTGAACCACGCGCAGCCGGGCGGGTCGGTGTTCGTGCGCGGGTTCCAGGTGGCGCACAGCGCGTCGGCGGCGGTCTTGTCGGGCCGCGAGACCGGCACGAACGACTCGAGCGTGTCGCAGTCGGGCAGGATCGGCGGGTCGGACTTGAGCTGCTTGCCGGCCGCGACCGCGTTGCCGCTCCAGCAGTTGCCGCGCCCCTGCTCGTCCCAGTAGACGTCGTTGCCGTTCGGCATCGACGCGCCTCCCGGCCCCACCCCGAACGAGTTCGCGAGCGTGCGGTTGCCGTTCGAGGTGTCGGTCTGCTCGCCTGGGTTGTTCTCGCCGCGCAGCGTGGACGGAACCCAGAACAGCCGCAGCCCCGAGCGCCAGTTGTCGTAGATCTTGTTGTTCCGGACCAGGTTGTCGTTCACGCCGTAGAGCATGAACCCGGTCCCGACGACCGCCAGGAACTGCGGGCAGACCACGTCCTTCTTGCGCTTGTCGAACGGCGTCGAGTTGCAGTAGGCCTCGTTGTCGTCCTGGAAGGGGTTGAAGTTGTTCGAGTAGATCTCGTTGTCCTCCCACTTCGAGCAGTCCTGCGGCATGCCCGGGTGGCCAGGGGCGAACGAGTCGGCGGACACGCCCGCGGCGTTGTGGTGGAACTTCGAGTCGTGGATCCAGGTGCCGTTGCCGGCGGTGCCGGACTGGCCGAGCACGTTGTCGTGCGAGTTCACGTGCTCGACCTCGATGCCGTAGCGCTTGCAGTGGCCCTCGGGACCGGAGCCCGGGTACACCCCGGAGTCGCCGTTGCCGTAGGCGTCGATGTGCGAGTAGAGCCCGTTGTCGGAGGCGAACGTGAGGATCCCGTAGTTCTTGGCCCAGCGCGCGACGAGGTGCGTGAGCCGGAAGCCGTTCGTCTCGACCACGTCGATGTCGTTGTAGCCCGCCTGCTCCACGAGCACGTTGCGGAGCTGGAAGCCGTCCGCGCGGTCGGCGCGGATCACGTCCTGCTTGAGCCGGTCGTTCTCGATCACCACGTCGGCCGGCTTGCGGCCCATCCCGTGCATGAGCAGGTTGCACTTCTGGTCGCAGCGGCGATCGTCGTCGGCCAGCGAGTCGCCGATGATCGCGATCAGGTTGCGCGCGTTAGGGCACACGGCCTGGTGCGCGAAGGTCGGCACGCGGCCGTCCTCCTGGTGGTTGTCGCCGGAGATCTCCCAGAACTGCTCGCCGGAGCACTTCGGGTCCTTGACCGGGATCTTCCGGCTCGGCTCCTCGCGGTAGACGCCCGGCATGATCAGGATCCGGTCGCCCGTCTTCGCGGCGTCGACCGCCTGCTGGATGTGGCGGTAGCGGCAGCTCTTCATCTGGCGCAGCCGCTCGCGCTCCTTGCTCCCGGAGAAGATCTTGCGGATCCGCTTGGCCGAGTCCGGCTTGCACACGACGCGCGCCGGCCCGGTCGTGCGGTACTTGGGCAGGGCGCTGAGCGTGTGGTCGGGGAAGAACGTGGCGCGCTCGGCGTGGCCGAGGGCGGCCGCGGGCAGGACGAGCGCGAGCAGGATTCCGACGAGGGTCGCGGTCCGCGCGTTCACGGACGGCAAGGTAGTCGAACCGTCAGGCCGCTGCGTAGGCAGGCGGCGAGTCCGGCGCGGGCGCGCTCGCGCCCCCACCCCCGTCGCGCGGCTCCGGCTGGAAGCGGTAGCCGATGCCGAAGTGCGTGTGGATGTAGGTCCAGCCGGGGGAGCACGTCTCGAGCTTCTGCCTGACCTTGCGTACGAACACGTCGACCGAGCGGTCGCCGTGCGCCATCGCGTAGCCCCAGACGCGCTCGTAGATCTCCTCGCGCGGAAGCACCTGCCCGCGGGCCGCCGAGAGGAGCTGGAGCAGCTCGAACTCGCGCCGCGTGAGGTCGGCGCTGCGGGCGCCGGCGAAGGCCTGGAAGCGGTCCGCGCGGATCTCGAGCTCGCCCGCGAGCACCGGTCCCGTCTCGGCGGGCAGGCTCGCGCGCCGGCGGCGGACCACGGCCTCGACCCGCGCCATCACCTCCTCCGGGTGGCACGGCTTGTCGATCCAGTCGTCGGCGCCGAGCCGCAGGCCGCGCACGCGCTGCGCGACCGACGACGGCGCCGAGCACACGATCAGCCCGAGCCCCGGGATCGCGTCCGCCACGCGCTCGATGTAGTCCCAGATGCCGGCGCCGACCGTGGCCGCGTCGACGACGAGGGCGTTGAGCCGCATGTCCAGCAGCTCCTCGGGCCCGATCGGCGCGCTGGCGCTGCGGTAGTGCCACCCGGCTGTGTCGAGCCGGTTGGCGAGCACGCGCACGAATGCGCTCTCGGCGTCCACCACGGCCAGTCG
This sequence comes from Thermoleophilaceae bacterium, assembly GCA_036386455.1. Classification (GTDB taxonomy): domain Bacteria; phylum Actinomycetota; class Thermoleophilia; order Solirubrobacterales; family Thermoleophilaceae; genus AC-37. The sequence continues at coordinate 54,276 of DASVVS010000119.1, read as the reverse complement.
GACAGGCTCCATCCACCCCGAGTGTACGGCGGCGGGCGGCGTGCGCCGAGGGCGTTCACGGCTTTTTCACAACTCGGTAACGGCGACGTAACGGGAATCGCGGGACGCGCCTCGACGATGGCTCCATGCGAAAAAGAGAGAAGACGAAGAAGCTTGCGGCGCTGCTCGCCGCGGCACCCCTGATGCTCGCCGCATGCGGCGGCGATGACTCCAGCGGAGGCGGAGGCGGGAGCCTCTCCGGCTCGATCCGCACCGACGGCTCCAGCACGGTCGGCCCGCTGACCGAGGCCGCGGCCGAGGCGTTCCAGGGCGAGAACTCGGGCGTCCGCGTGACGGTCGGGACGTCGGGCACGGGCGGCGGGTTCGAGAAGTTCTGCGCCAAGGAGACGGACGTCTCCAACGCCTCGCGCCCGATCAAGGACGACGAGGAGGTCCCCGTCTGCGAGAAGAACGGCGTCGAGTTCCAGGAGCTGCAGATCGCCAACGACGGCATCACGCTGGTCGTGAACCCGGAGAACGACTGGGCCGAGTGCCTCACCGTCGACCAGCTCGAGACGATCTGGGAGAAGGGCTCGAAGATCAAGAGCTGGCGCGACGTCGACCCGAAGTTCCCGGACGAGGAGATCGCGCTCTTCGGCGCGGGCACCGACTCCGGCACGTTCGACTTCTTCACCGACGCGATCAACGGCGAGGAGGGCAACAGCCGCACCGACTACAACGCGACCGAGGACGACAACGTGACCGTCCAGGGCGTGGCCGGTGAGAAGGGCGCCCTCGGCTACTACGGCCTCGAGTACGCGGAGCAGAACGCGGACAAGAACAAGAAGGTCGAGGTCGACTCCGGTGCCGGCTGCGTCGAGCCGACCAAGGAGACGGTCCAGAGCGGCGAGTACAAGCCGCTCTCGCGCCCGCTGTTCATCTACCCGAGCAAGCAGGCGGCCGCCCGTCCCGAGGTCAAGGCGTTCCTGGAGTTCTACCTCCAGAACGTGGTCGAGCTCGCCGACCAGGCGCAGTTCGTCCCGATGACCGAGGAGCAGAGGTCGAAGGCCGAGCAGACGCTCGAGGCGCTGGGTGGCGGCGCTTAGCCTCGCGCGCGGCCGGCCCCGCTGGGGCGAGCGGATCGTGGAGGGCGCACTACTGATGTGCGCCCTCCTGTCCGTCGCCGTCACGGTCGGGATCGTGGTCGCGCTCGCCGAGCCGACGATCGAGTTCTTCGGGGCGGTGGGCATCGGCGACTTCCTCACCGGCGGCGAGTGGGCTCCGCTGTTCGAGCCGGCGAGCTTCGGCATCCGCCCGCTCGTGGTGGGCACGCTCGTCACGACGTTCTGGGCGCTCGTCGTCTGCATCCCGTTCGGGCTCGGCGCGGCGATCTGGCTGAGCGAGTTCGCCCACCCGCGCGCCCGCGCGATCCTCAAGCCCGCGCTCGAGGTGCTGGCCGGGGTCCCGACCGTCGTCTACGGCTTCTTCGCGCTCACGTTCGTCACCCCGCTCCTGCGCGACGTCTGGATCGGCGGCGACCCGCCGCAGATCTTCAACGCGCTCTCCGCGGGCCTCGTGATGGGGGTCATGATCCTGCCCACCGTCGCGTCGCTGTCGGAGGACGCCATGTCCGCGGTCCCGGGCGGCCTGCGCGAGGGCGCGCTCGCCCTCGGCGGCTCGCGCATGCAGGTGGCCACGCGCGTGGTGGTGCCCGCGGCGCTGTCGGGCATCGTCGCGTCGTTCGTGCTCGCGATCTCGCGTGCGGTCGGCGAGACGATGATCGTGCTGATCGCCGCCGGCAACATGCCGAACGGCAGCCTCATCCCGACCGAGGCCCACCAGACGATGACCGGCTTCATCGGCGCCGCCGGCATCGGCGACCAGCCGACCGGGAGCATCGGCTACAAGACGATCTTCGCCGTCGGCACGGCGCTGTTCATCGCCACCTTCCTGATGAACATGTTCAGCATCCGGCTCGTCCGGCGCTACCGGGAGGTGTACGAGTGACCGCCGGATCGATCCTCGCGCGGCACGGCTCGCGCCGCGACCTGCGGCTCCGCGAGTCGCTCTTCCGCGCGGCGCTGCTCGTGAGCGTGGCGGTCGGGATCGTCGCGCTGATCACGCTGGTCGCGCAGGTGCTCGTGAAGGGCTGGCCGGAGCTCGGCTGGGGCATCGTCTCGAACTTCCCGTCCAGCCTCCCCGCCAAGGCGGGGGCCAGTCGGCCATCTGGGGGACGATCTGGCTGATCGGGATCGTCGCCGTGACGACGCTGCCGCTCGGCGTGGGCGCCGCGATCTACCTCGAGGAGTACGCGGACGGCGACCGGTGGTGGAACCGCTGGATCGAGGTGAACATCCAGAACCTCGCGGCGGTGCCCTCGATCGTCTACGGCATCCTCGGCCTCGCGTTCTTCGTGCGCGGCCCGTTCGGCCAGGGCCAGGTGGTGCTCGCCGGCGGGCTCACGCTGTCGCTGCTGGTGCTGCCGATCGTGATCATCTCGGCGCGCGAGGCGATCCGCGCCGTGCCGCCGTCGATTCGCGAGGCCTCGCTCGCGCTCGGCGCCACCCAGCTCCAGACGATCCGCCGGCAGGTGCTCCCCGCCGCGATCCCCGGCATCGCGACCGGCTCGATCCTCGCGCTCTCGCGCGCGATCGGCGAGGCGGCGCCGCTGGTGCTGCTCGGCGCACTGACCTTCGTGACCTTCAACCCCGATGGGCTGGACAGCCAGTTCACCGCGCTCCCGATCCAGATCTTCAACTGGATCTCGCGCCCGCAGGAGGACTTCAAGGTCCTGGCCGCCGCGGCGATCGTCGTGCTGCTCGTGATCCTGCTCGCGATGAACGCGACGGCGATCTGGCTCCGCAACCGCTACGAGAGGAAATGGTGATCGAGATACGAGACGTGAGGCCCGCCGTGCGCTCCGCCCCCGCACGGGCGGTCGAACCCGAGGGCGAGCGCGAGACCGTGATCGCGTGCCGCGACGTGGGCGTGGCCTACGGCGGCAAGCCGGCGGTGCGCGACATATCGATCGACGTGTACTCGAAGCAGATCACCGCGCTGATCGGGCCCTCCGGCTGCGGCAAGAGCACGCTGATCCGCGTGTTCAACCGCATGAACGACCTGATCCCCTCCGCCAGCGTGGAGGGCAGCGTGATGTACCGCGGCGAGGACCTCTACGGCCCGGGCGTGGACCCCGTCGATGTGCGCAAGCGCATCGGGATGGTCTTTCAGAAGCCGAACCCGTTCCCCAAGTCGATCTACGACAACGTCGCCTTCGGTCCGCGCGTCCTCGCGATGAAGGGCGACATGGACGAGCGCGTGGAGCGGGCGCTCCGCCAGGCGGCGCTCTGGGACGAGGTCAAGGACCGGCTCAAGACCAACGCCTTCGGCATGTCCGGCGGCCAGCAGCAGCGCCTCTGCATCGCCCGCGCGCTGGCGATCGAGCCCGACGTGATCCTCATGGACGAGCCGTGCTCGGCGCTCGACCCGATCTCGACAGGCCGCATCGAGGACCTCATGGACGAGCTCAAGGAGCGCTACTCGATCCTGATCGTGACGCACAACATGCAGCAGGCCGCGCGCGTCTCGCAGATGACCGCCTTCCTGACCGTGGATCTCGACGCCGGCGAGAACAGCCGCATCGGGCGGCTGGTCGAGTACGACGACACCGAGAAGGTCTTCACGAACCCGGCCGATCCGCGGACCGAGGCCTACGTGAGCGGCAAGGTCGGCTGATGTCGCCGGAGACACGGGTTCGCTTCCAGGAGGACCTGCAGCAGCTCGAGCAGCAGGCCCTGGGGGCGTTCGACATGGTGGTCGAGGCGATCGAGCGGACCGGCGAGGCGCTGCAGGAGGTCGACATCGAGCTGGCGCAGCTCGTGATCGCCGACGACGACCGGATCGACGGGCGCTACCTCGAGGTGCACCAGAGCGTGCTCTCGCTGCTCGCGCGCCAGGCGCCGGTGGCCACCGACCTCCGCCTCATCGCCGCGCTGCTCGACGTGATCAAGCACGTCGAGCGCATGGGCGACCAGTGCGTGAACATCTGCAAGCTGCTGCCGCTGGCCGGGCACGAGCCGCCGTCGCACCCGGTGATCCTGGCGAAGATCGGCGAGATGGCGGCGTGCGCGCGCTCGCAGGTCTCCCAGGCGAAGATCGCGTTCAGCCACCGCGACGTGACGCTGGCCGAGGACCTCGTGCGCCAGGACGACTCGATCGACCGCCTGAACCGCGAGTGCTTCAAGCTCGCCCTGGAGATCGGCGACGACCCGGACACGCGCGAGTGGGCCATGCACATGATGCTCGTGGCGCGCTCGCTCGAGCGGATCGGCGACAACGCCGTGGACATCGGCGAGCAGACCGCGTTCGTGGTGACCGGGCTGTTCCGCGAGTTCACCGACGCCTCGCACCCGCGCGGGGTGCCGCCGATCCCGGCGCCCTAGGGACCTGGCGCCTAGCCGAACTTGCCGGCCGACGTCGTCCGGCTCACGAGCCGGCGCCGCTTGCGCCGCGCGCGCTGGCGGCGCTGCTTCTTGGAGCCGCTGAGGCGCGGCTTCCGCGGCGGGCGCTGGCGCACCCGGGCGTTCGCGAAGACGGCGGTGTACGTCCAGCCCTCGTCGCCCAGGTCGGCGCTCGAGAGCCAGACGTCGACCTTGCCGACGCGCGGCACGAACAGCCTGTGCGTGCCGGGCAGCAGCGGCTGGCCATGCGGGCCTCGGAACACCAGCGTGAACGCGCGCTGGCGGAACTTCGCGGTCTTCCCGTAGGAGACCGCGGGGTCGTCGATACGCAGCAGCACGAGCGGCACGCGGGCGAGGCCGCGGTTGCGCGTCTCGACGATCGTGCCGACGAGCGACTCCCACGTCGAGCGGTCGAGGTGGCTCGGGCGCGCGACCTTCTTCCCGGCCGCGACGGCGACGTTCGGGATCGCGGCAGCGGCCGCGACGCCGGCGCCGGCGAGCAGCAGGGAACGACGGGTTATCTCCCCGGAGGGCTTGGATCCAGTCAATCCAGTCATCGCAGCGCCTAGGCCAGCGAGCGCTGCTCCGCACTCGACCCTAAGTCAGATGGGGTATCGGCGCAATAGGCGATTCCGATAGGGGAGGACTTGCGGAGCCCCCAGTAGGGAATAATGGCCCTGTGCCCATCCACGGCTGGTGCAGGCGCTGAGCCGGGAGCTCGCATATGAGCTCACGGGCGGCCCGTATGCGGTGACCGCGGCTCGGCTCGCGCTGTCGGAGCTCGACGAGCTGGTCGACGAGAGCCTGGCGTTCGACGTGCGGCTGCTCGTGAGCGAGCTCGTGACCAACAGCGTGCGCCACGCCCAGATCGGGCCGGAGGACTCGATCGGCCTGAAGGTCACGGTCGGCGACGAGGTCGTGCGCGTGGAGGTCGCCGACGGCGGGCCCGGCTTCGAGCCGCCCGAGCTCGACCCCACGGCCGAGGACGCGCGCGACAACGGCTGGGGCCTGTTCTTCGTGACCCAGCTCGCCGACGAGTGGGGCGTCGAGCGGGGCAGGGGCCACGTCTGGTTCGAGATCGCGCTCGACCGGGCCGAGCAGCAGCGCGAACGCGGTCAGACCGCGGCCTGACCCTGTAGCTTACGTACCCACGGTACGCAACTAGGGGGTGGCTCGGTGACGACCAGCGCTGACGGGTATGCGGTTGGCAACCTCGACGAGATCGGCGATCAGTACGGCTTCAAGAAGCTCCGGCGCGAGCTCGGCATCCAGGAGCTCGGCATGAACGCGATCGTCATGCCGCCGGGGATCGAGACCGGCTTCCACTACCACGAGCAGCAGGAGGAGGTCTACTTCGTCCACCGCGGCACTCTCGAGATGGAGTTCGGCGACGGGACCACCCACCGGCTCGAGGAGGGCGGGATCGCGCGGGTGGACGCGCCGACACATCGCAAGATCCGCAACGCGGGCGACGGCGACCTCGTCTACGTCATCGTCGGGGCGAAGGGTGGCTACGTGGGGCGAGACGGCGTGCTGCCGGAGGGCGAGGAGCGCGCGGCGCGTGAGGCGGGCGCCCCGTCGGAAGGCGGGTAGTCAGCGGCGCGAGCTGAAGCTCGCTACCAGTCGCCGTCGGTCGTTTCGGGGTTGCCGCCCATCACTTTCCTCGTGTCGAGTCCTACCACCACCAACGCACGAGGTAACCCCGAGTTTCGGGGTTGCAACGGATCTTCCTCTCAGCGGTGCACCGCGACGGCGTCCAGGCGCGCCACCCCACGGCTCAGCACCTTCACCGTGAGCGTGTGGACCCGCTTCCGCGAGAGCTTGCCCGACCGGTACACGAGCCGGCGCGCCAGCGCCTTGCCGCGCAGGTGGATCACCTTGCGGCGGCTGCCGTCCACGTAGACGGCGAGCCGGCCGCCCTTGGCGTCGCGCGGCGCGATCAGCGCCACGCGCGAGCCGCGGAAGCGCAGCCGCAGCGTGGAGTGGCGCGGGCCGATCGCGACCGTCCGCTCGTACGCGGCGCGGTCGCGCGCCTTGCGCCAATCGCGTGAGTAGGAGAGCCGGCGGCTGCGGTCGTCGAGCGGGACGACGGTCGTGTCGCTCACGTAGCCGCTCTCCAGGTTGTCGCGGCTGCGCGCCCGCACGCGGAACGAGTAGGTCTTGCCGGCCTTGCCCTTGAAGAGCCGGGAGGTGAGCTGCGAGCCGCGCTCCACGGTGCGCCAGGCGCCGCCGCCGGAGCGGACGTCGATGTCGTACGAGGCCACGCCGGCCGGCGCCGTCGCCCCCCAGCTGACGCGGAACTTGGGCGAGCGCGACGTGTCGCTGGCGTAGTCGGGAGCGGCGAGCGTCACCCGCGGGGCCTCGCCGCCGGGCTCGAGCGGCGGCTGCTGGTCGGCCCCCGGCCCGCCCGGTCCAGGTCCGCCCGGCCCCGGCGGCTGCCCGAAGTCGCCGCCCTCCGGCGAGGTCGTGGTGTCGCCCTCGCGCTTCGGCACCTCCACGGTGGCCGCGTGCCCGCCGTTGCCCGCCTCGTCGAGGTACTTGACGGCTATCCGGTCCTGGCCCGCGGCGGGTTCGACCGTCACGGTCTGCCGCTGGCCGAGCGCCGCCGCGTCGCCCTCGGGCGCGCCGTCGGCGCGGAAGCGCTTGGCGTTGCCGCACAGCCAGTCGTCGCCCGGCGCGGTGAAGCTCAGCACGACCTTGGCGCCCTGCCGCGTGGCGGTGAGGTTGCCCGGCGTGCCCGGCGGGCGCGAGTCGGTGCCGTAGGCGCTCGTGGAGAACTCGTCGTGGTGCGAGGTCCACCACTCGTCGTTGGTGCCGCAGGCGGGGCTCTCGGTGTCCCACATGAACGCGTTGCCCTCGCGCGTGACGGTCGTGACCTCGAGCTTTCCGTCGCCGTCGGTGTCGCCCGTGGCGGGCACGGTCATGATCCAGCCGCCCGTGAACTTGGGCCAGCCGGTGCCCTCGATCCCCTGCGCGTTGAGGTTGCGCAGCAGGTAGAGCCCGGTGCCGACCAGGAACTCCCTGCCCGGCGCGTCCGAGACGTCGGCGGCGGCCGGGCTCGAGAGCAGCACGTAGTCCTCGGTGTTCTGCGGGTAGGCGGCGAGCGAGTTCCCGTCCTCGCCGTTCCACGCCTGGAGCACGTGGTTGTAGGGGAAGTTCTGGCCGACCACGAGCAGGTTGGCCGCGCCCTGCAGCGTGAGCCCCGGCTTGGCGACCTCCGGCCCGGGGCTGACCGGATCCACGTCCGCCAGGATCGGGAAGTCGAAGGCGTTCGCGATCAGCGTGCGGTCCTGGTGCTCGCCGCCCGGCGGCGTCTGGGTGAAGGCGTGGATCTCGGTGCCGCTCCCGTCGCGCGCCGTCAGCGCGCCGGTCGCGATGTTGCCGATCACCTCGAGCTTGCCGTCGCCGGTCACGTCGCCGAGCGCGTGGTCCACGCCGGGCCCGACGAACGGCAGCACGTCGGGCAGCAGCGAGTTCGGCTCGACCGGCCAGCCCGGCACGAACTGCCCGTTGCCGCGCACGGCGTAGACGCGCCCGTTGCCGCCGTTCAGGCTCGGCGCGCCCGGGATCGGGACGTCGCCGCCGCCGCTGCTCTCCACCTCGTTCGTGGCCACCACGAGCTCGGGCTTGCCGTCGCCGTCGATGTCGCCGGCCGCCGCGGTGTTGATGCTCTCGGCGCCGGCCACCTGGGCGTTCGTCTCGCCGGGCTTCTTCAGCCGCCGCGGGAAGCCGGTCAGCGAGTCGCCGTCGCCGTTCCACGCGTAGAGGTACTGGTCCATGCCGGCGATCGCCACGTCCAGCGTCCCGTCGCCGTCGAGGTCGGTCAGCGTGGGCGACGCGTAGAAGCCACGCTTCACGTGGTTCTGCTTCGTGCGCACCGCGGGCGCCGAGTTGGCCGGGTCGAGGCGCACGGGGTAGCCCTCGAGCGCGTCGCCGCTCGCATCCCACGCGTAGACGTGCTCGCCCGCCGCCACCACGATGTCCGCCGCGTCGTCGCCGTCCACGTCGCCGATCGCGGGCGTGCGCAGGACCTCGCGCGGCTTGCCGATCGCCTCGTGGGCGTCGCTGTCGCGCGCGTTCGCCATGGCCTGGGTGGTCACCGGCTGCCCGCCGTTGAAGCTGGGCAGCGGGGTGCCGTCGTGGCGGAGGACGTGCAGCTCGCCGCTCGACGTCGGCAGCACCGTGTCGAGCCGGTTGTCGCCGTCGAGGTCGTACGTGCGCGGCGAGGCCTCGCCGCCGCTGCCGATGTGCTTCGACCAGCCGGGGTGCGCCGTCGTGTCGCGGTGGGCGAACAGGACCTTGCGGTCCTCGCCGCGGTTGCCGCCGGTGTCCGTCGCGACCACGCGCACGGTGAACGCCGGCTCGTTGGGGTCGCGGTCGCCGGGGCCCTTGCCCGGCGCGGTCGGATCGGGGGTGGACCCGCCGGTGACCGGCGCCGGCGGGTTGCAGCCGGCCGCGGCGGTGGTGCTCACGCGGGCGTCGAGCGCCGCTCGCACGGCGTTCAGGTCGATCGTGCCGAGCGAGCCCTCGCGCGGGTCGGTGCCTGAGCCGCTGGCGACGGTCTGGAAGTCGGCCTCGCACGGCTCGATGCCGGGCGCCCACTGGAGCTGCCAGTTGTAGCCCGCCGCGCGCTCGGCGGAGAGGCGCGCGCCGATCGAGACCGACCCGGTGCGCTCCACGTTCAGCGGCGCGAACCAGTCGGGCGAGTCGATCAGCACCTGCGGCGGGATCTTGCCCTGGTCGATCCGCTCCAGCGCGAGCCCGAGGTCGGGGCGCCCGTAGCCGAAGTGCTGGTCCCAGCCGGGCTGCGCGGGGTCCGCGACCCCGGTGCCGATCGTGTTCTCCGGAACGACGTCCTCGGCGGTCAGCGTCAGGAGCTGCTTGACCTCGTTCGGCTCGATCGCCGGGCTCAGGTTCTTCTTCCGCGCCATCGAGTAGACGAGGCCGGCGGCGCCCGACGCCTGGCCGGTCCCGACCGAGCCGGTGACCGCCGGCATCACGATGTGCGCGTGGCCGCCGTACTGGGTCAGGCCCGAGTTGCGGAAGTAGGTCAGGGCCGGCACGTTCGACGCCGGCGTGATTCCGAACCCGCCGAAGAAGTCGAGCGCCTCCTGCGGCCAGAACTCCTCGCCGAGCCCCTCGGAGTCCGCGACGGTCCCGGCCACGTAGAGCGACTCGTCGTAGACGGTCGGCACGTTGTGGTTGGCGCTGTTGATGTCGGACGAGACGATCGCCAGGAACGTGCCGCGGCGGTAGGCGTAGTCGAAGGCGGCCTGCCCGTAGTCCGAGTTGTAGAGGCCGCCGATCGCGCCCTCCACGATCTCGATCCCGTTGTCCGCCGCGTAGGTGACGCCCTGCGAGAAGTAGTTCGTGTCGGGCACGAACGAGTCCCAGTCGCGCAGCGGGACGATCTGGCAGCGCGGGCAGACGCCCAGGTCACCGGCGCCGTCGTTGCCCTCGCGCGCGGCCTCCTCGGCCTGGCCGGAGCCGTGGCCCTCGCCGCTCGAGTAGCTCGACGCGTCGTATGGGTCGTTGTCGTCGTCGAAGAAGTCCCAGCCCGCGATGTCGTCCGGGTAGCCGTTCCCATCGTCCGGTGAGCCGGGGCCGCTGAAGGCCGCGATCAGGTCACTGCCGTCGAGGATCGAATCCGCGTCGTTCTGGCCGCCCGCCTTCGGCACGCGCGAGTCGTTCGCGTAGTCGTCCACGTTGAACGCCCCGTCGGCGTTGCAGTCGTACTCGGCGCAGGTGCTGTTGTCGGCCTTGCGCGGCTTGGGCAGCTCGCCCGTGTTGAGCGCCACGCGCAGGCGCAGCTCGCGCTTGTCCCACTCGATGCCGGTGTCGATGATCGCGATCCGCACCGAGGGGTCGCCCGGCGTGTGCTTCCAGGCGCGGTCGGCCGACACGCCGGAGATCTGCCCCGCCGGGTTGCGCCCGGCCAGCGTGTTCTGCGCCGCCAGGCGCTGCACGTGCGGGTCGGTCGGGTTCTTGTAGAGGGCGGTGTTCTGGGTGGCGCCGGGGGCGAAGCCGAAGCGCTGCAACGCCTGGTTGAACACGTTCGCGCAGCTCTGCCCGTCCTGGTCGTCGAGCTCGCAGCCGTCGAAGCTGGGATCGTTGGGGGTGTGGATGCGGACCGACTCGTTCGGATCCGTTCCCGGGAAGCCGTGATCGGCCGCGAGCGCGGGTGTGGCGGCGAGCGCCGCCATTGCGGCCGCGGCGATCGCGGCCCTGATCGTTCCCCCGTTCATCCCCCTGACACGAGCGATGCTACTCGGCGGCGGATGTGCGCGAGCCGCCCCGGCGCCAGGTGGCAGGCGTGCGGCGGGAGGCCCGCGGCGTGGACGTCGCCGGCTACGCGGTACCGCATCAGCGCGCGCCCGGGCGCGCGCGCAGTCGCTTGAGGACCATCCCGCCGACGAACGGCATCGGGTCGTCGAGGGCGAGGTTGTGCCGCGTCTCGCAGCGGGCCTGCCACGCCGCCCAGCGCATCAGCGGCGTGCCGCTGGCGCGCGCGGCGCGCAGGTCGTTCCACGGCACCGAGTAGCGCGCGCCGGGGCGCACGGGGCCGATGCGCGGCCGCGGCAGGCCGAGCAGGTCCGCGTACACGACCGCCGGGATGTTCACGCCCGCCGCGGCGCCCGGGAGGTGCCACAGGTTGAAGCGGGGGTTGACCTCGAGCAGGTGCAGCCGTCCCTCCGGGTCGCGCTTGAAGTCGAGCTTGGCCACGCCGGTCAGGCCGAGGCTGCGCACGCACTCACGGCCCAGCTCGCGCACGTCGCCGGCGTCGGTGATCACGCACGCGGTCGTCTCGCCGAAGGTGGCGGGGAACGTGCGCACCTTGCGGCCCGTGAACTCGGCGGCCACCTCGCCGCCGGGATCGACGTAGACGTGGTAGCTCTCGATCCGCTCCTCGCCGCCGGGGATGAGCTTCTGCACCACCAGGTCGACCCCCGCCGCCGCGAGCTCCGGCCACGCGCGCTCGAGCTCCTCGTGCGAGTCGAACTCGAGGGCCTTGGCGTGTCCCGCGAGCGGGAGCCACCAGTCGTCGCGGCGCGTGAGCGGCTTGAGCACGATCGGGGGCTCGATCTCCAGCCGGGGAAGGTCCGGCTGCACGGCCGGCCACAGCACCGCGGACGGCGGGATCGGCAGGCCGAGACGCTGCGCCAGGACGATGAACCGCGTCTTGTCGAGGCACTGCTCGACCAGCTCGGCGCCGGCGATCGTGAAGCGCAGGTGCGGGCTCAGCGCGTCGCGATTGCGCGAGACGAAGGCCAGGTCGCCGTCGTGCTGGAAGAACAGCGGCGGCGGCTCCGGCAGGCAGCGCGCGAACCCGAGGAGGTTCTCGAGCAGCCGTTCGGGGTCGCCCCAGTTGTCGGCCCACTCCACGCGGCGCTCGGTGAAGCGCGAGCGGTCGGCGGGCCAGCCCGGGCGCGTGACCGCCGCCGACCGGATGCCGGCCATGCCGAGCGCGCGGATCAGGTCCGCATCGCCCATGACGCAGGCGAGCGGACGCGAACGCCCGTCCTTCAGAGGGCGAGCACCCAAGCCGTATCCGCCCCCGCCGCGCGCGCGGCCGCACGCGCGGACTCGTTCTCCGCACCCGTGCGCGGGGTGGCCGGCTTCGCGCTGAGCTGGCGGCACGCGGGCGCGATCGCCGCCGCGGGGACGCGCGCGAGCGTGACGATCCAGCGGCCGTCGGAGCGGCGGCACACGGCCTGCGCGGGCTTCGTGCAGCGGCGCGAGATCCAGCGGCCGTCCGAGCGCTGCACGGCGCAGCCGTCGGTGCGCGAGGGCTCGTCCGGCGCCCAGCTCCAGGCGAGCGCGGCGAGCCGGCCGTCCGTCGGGAGGATCTGGTCGAAGCCGATCAGGTCGACCCCGCAGCGCGTCATGCGGCGGGTGGTCTCGGGGCTGAGGCCGTCGTCGGGCGACCCGAGGCCGACGAGCGACGCGGCGGGCGAGACGAAGGTGCTGTCCTCGTAGTAGCGCACGAGCTTCGAGGCGTACACGTCACGGCCGAAGTCGGGGCGCCCGTCGCCGTCCGGGTCCTGGTCGCAGACCGGGTGGTCGCGGTAGCCGTGGTTGCGCTCCTCCACCTCCACGTCGTTCCAGTCGAAGACGAGCCCGCGCCACGCGGCGCCCTGCCCGCAGCCGCTCACGATCACCACCTGCCGGCCCGCCGCGAGCACGTCGTCGCGCGTGATGCCGAGCGGCAGGTCGGTGCACGTGCCCCCGCTCGGCGGCTTGTAGATCAGCGACTTGCCGTCCGCCGTCCGCAATCCCTCGCCGAGCGCGCGGGCGGTCGGGTCGTAGCCCTCGGCCGTGTCGACGTTGTCCTCCACGTACAGCAGCAGCACCTGGTCGCGGTGCGCGCGCAGCCAGGTCGCGATCTCGGCCAGCACCTCCGGCAGCAGCCGCTCGGTGGTGCAGCCGGCGTGAAGCTGGTCGACACCGCGGGCGTGGCAGACGACCGGCGCCGGCTGGCCACCGGCGCGCGGGCTCGGGTTCCAGTGCACGTCGAGCTCGAGGCTGCGGATGTCGATCCGCAGCAGCTCGGTGAGCGAGAGCTGCTGGTTCGAGTCGGTGTGCGAGAGGGTCGGCTCCTCCGAGGTGCTGTTGAACGAGTTGTGGGTGCCGGCCCACGGCGCGTCGCGCAGCGGCACCGAGTTGCCCAGCTCGTACTGGAAGCCGAGCGTGCGGTGCAGCCACGAGCGCTCGTGGGCCTTCACCTCGGCGCGGATCACGCGCCGGCCCATCGCGGGCACGCAGCTCTCGTCCGGCACGAGCCCTGCGCGGCGGCACTCGGCGGCGGCGCGCTCGGTGAGCTTGGTGAGGCCGATGCACGTGCCGTGCACCACCTCGGCGTCGCGGCAGGTCTGGTCGAGGTCGAGCGACTGCGCGGAAGCAGGCGCGGCCGAGCCGCCGGCCAGCAGCGCGGCGGTGGCGAATACGGCGGCGAGCCGCCTGCGGCTATGCGACGTCGGAACGGACACCCCTCGCGAGCGGTCTACCCCGCAGAAGCCGGGCCGAACCCCTAATCCCGCCACCAGCGCGGCTCCGGGTGGTCGCGCGCGGCGAGCGCGACCACCGCCTCGCCGTGCAGGCCCGACAGCCACTCGGCGGTCTCCTCGCGCGCGGCGAGGTAGCGGTGACCGTAGCCGTGGCTGCGGTCGGTCTCGCCCAGCCGCGTGCGCTGCTCGGCGTGGCGGCCGTCCACGTAGTCGAGGCCCAGGCACTTGAAGTGCAGGAGCAGCAGCTCGTCGCGCTCGGGGTAGACGACCCGGCCGGCCGGCTCGGCGCTGTGGCGGCCGACCGCGTAGGCGACCTCCTCGATCGCGTCCGGGTCGAACAGCGCGAGCTTGCTCATGTTGCGCCACGGCACCCCGAGCGGCACGGACTCGGTCAGCGCCGAGTCCAGCGGCGGCACCTCCTCCGAGACCATCTGGTACCCGAGCGCCGGAATCGCGGTGACGCCGTGCTCGCGGCAGCGGGCGAGGTAGCCGGCGACGTCCGGGTGGTGCAGGTGCTCGTCGAGGTTGACCACCGCGACCCAGTCCGCAGCGCCGCGGCTCTCCTTCCAGCCGTTGTCGTAGAGGTCGAGCAGCGACAGGACCAGGGAGTCCGGGTGCGTCCGCTCGAGGCTGCGCAGCTCCACGCGCGGGTGCTCGGCCAGGCGCTCGCGCGAGCCGTCGGTCGAGCCGTCGTCGAAGATCACGTAGCGCTCGACCCAGGGGTCGTAGTGCCGGAAGAAGAAGTCGATCATCTCGATCTCGTTCCAGCACGCCGCGTACAGGTGCACGCGCGGCGTGCTCAAGGCGCTGCTGCGGCGCCCGGCCCGTAGCGTTCGAATACGCGCTCGGCGGCGCGGGCTCCCTCGGGGAGGGCGAGCGGCAGGAACGGCGTGAGCCAGCCCTGCTGGCGCTCGACGTTCTCGGGCAGCCGGCGCGGGAGCTGCTCCACGGCGTCGGCCACCATCAGGTTCACGAGGTCCTCGAACTGCTGCGGCGTGATCGGCACCTCGGTCTCGTCGCGCATGACGATCCGCATGCCCGACTCGCGCCCGAGGTTGTCGGCCAGCGACTCGCGCTTGATTCCGTGCCAGAGCCAGACGACCGCCTCGGCCTCGTCCCCGATCATCGCGCGCACGTCGTCGCGCCGGTCGAGACCGAGCAGCTCGTCGCCCAGGAACTGCGTGCCGTAGACGGAGTGGAAGAGGGCGGCGTCGCAGAGCTCGCGGCGCGCGCCCCAGCCCTCGAGCACCTCGCGCGTCTCGACGAGGTGGTCCAGCAGGCTCTCGTTCGAGTGGTCGATCCGCTCGGCGCCGTTCTCGCGCAGGAACCCCACGAGGCGGCGCAGCCGCAGGCGCTCGCGCGGGCTCCTCATGCCGCGGCCCCCACGGCGAGCCCGTGCGGGCGATACCAGTACGCGAGCCGCTCCCGCGCGGCGGCCACGGCGGCTGCCAGCGGCGCCGGACCGGGCTCGAGGCCCGCGAAGAAAGAGCGCGCGATGAGGGCCGCGCTCGCATGCAGGCGCGGGTACTGCGCGTAGATCCGGTCGGACGGGATGGGCAGGGAGTCGTCGAGGGCGCGGCCGATGCCGCCGACCCCCACGCGCAGCCCCGCGTCCGCGAGCGCGTGGGCCGCGTGTTCGAGCTCCGGACGGCCGAGCACGTCGAAGCGGTTCGCCAGGCGCATGCCGATGGCGAGGTCGTTCAGCCCGAAATGGGCCTCGCGCAGGCCGTCGATCGACGCGATCGCCCGCACGTCGGCGAGGGCCTCGGCGGTCTCGATCAGCGGCACCAGCAGCGCGTGGCCGGCCACCACGCCGAGCGCCTCGCGAACGTCCGCCGCGGACCGGAACGCGGGGAGCATCAGGACCTCGGCCCCCGCGGCGATCAGCCGCTCGGCCTCGTCCGCCCACCCGGGATGCGGCGGGTTCGTGCGAGCGAACAGCTTCGCGCGCGTGAGGCTCGCGCCGATCAGCGGGAGCGACGCCTCCTCGTGGGAGGTCTGCCACAGCGCCGGGTCGGCCTGGCGCTCGCGCTTGCCGATCCGCTCGAGGTCGAGGCCGATGCGATCCACCCCGGCCGCGTCGGCCTCCCGTGCGCGCTCCGGGTCGTCGGTCCACAGGGTGAGGACGAAGTGCGGGGGGCTAGAGAGCATCGAACTCGTACGGGATCACGTCGTTCGTGACCGGCAGCCGCCACTCGTCCGGGTCGGCGTGCTCGTAGGGGCGATCGAACAGGTTGATGAACGAGCTGAACTCCGACGCGATCATGTTCTGCACTCCGTGCCAGATGCCCGGCGGGACGAGGAGGAGCGTAGGGCGCATCGGGCTGAGGTTGAAGACGTCGACCCTGCCCTTGCTCGGCGAGTCATCGCGCGGGTCGTAGAGCACGACGCGGATCATCCCGCCCGTCGGGACGATCTGATCGGTCTGCGCCCGGTGCATGTGCCACGCGCTGATCGCGCCGGGCTTGAGGCTGACGTTGATCACGTGCCGGACCTCGTCGACCGGCAGCTCCCACGGCGAGCTGAAGACCTCGGTGGTGAGCCCGTTGCGCGTGACGATGTTGCTGCCCTCGCGCAGGAGCACTCCCTCGATCGTGCCCTGGCGGACGGCAGACCGGGGGGCGGCGAGCGGCTGGTCCTTCTCGGGCTTGGGTGTCAATGGCAGGAGGCGTCGAGGGGGCCGTCGCACAGTAGCGCGACGACCCCCTCTCGCATCAGCAGCGAGCCGTTGAAGGGACTCGCGGCGAGGGCCCCGCGTGGCAAGGAAGAGGGGAGCGACGTGTGCTACGAGCACACGAGCGACCCGATGACGCAGCCACGCGATGGCCCGCAGGCGCGAGAAGTGCGCGGTGCTGGACTCGAACCAGCGACCCCCTGCTTGTAAGGCAGGTGCTCTAACCAGCTGAGCTAACCGCGCGGGGCCGGGCGAGTCTAGAGTCCGGCTCGTGCAGGTCGCCAACCTCCGCGAGGTCGAGTCGTTCACCACGCTCGACGGGTCCACGATCCGCGAGGTCGCCGGACCGGCGTGGACGGCGGCCCGCAACCAGAGCCTGGCCGAGGCGACGGTGCCGCCGGGCGCCGAGACCTTCGAGCACCTCCACCGCACCAGCGAGGAGATCTACTTCTTCACGGCCGGCGCCGGGCGGATGCGGCTCGGCGAGGAGGAGCGCGAGGTGCGCGAGGGCGACTGCGTGGTGATCCCGCCCGGCACGCCGCACAAGCTCTGGGCGGGCGACGCGGAGGCGCTCGTCCTCCTCTGCGCCTGCGCCCCCGCGTACAGCGACGAGGACACCGTCCTCCTGGAAGGACCCGGCGGCAGCCGCCCGGACTCATAGGATCTCAACCGTGAACTCCCAGCGCTTCTGGCGCGCGGCTGCGATACAGGGCGCCCTCGTGGGCGTCCTCTTCGTGGCGCTGGCGCTCGCCCTCGACGACGAGTTCTTCGAGGACTACGGGATCGTCGCCGGCCCGCTGATCTGGATCGCCTGCTCGCTGATCACCGGCCGCCTGCTGAAGCTGCCGGTCGGGTTCACGCTCTTCTGCGCGCTCGCCGGTGCGGTGGCGGGCATCGTCGTGGACTTCGCCGCGCCGCACCCCGCCGCCATCGTGGCGGCCATCGCGGTGTTCGCCGCCTCAGCCTCCGGCTACGACGAGACCGCGGACACGCCCGGTCAGGCGTCCACGCCCTGAGCCGCCAGCCAGTCGTCCACGTGCTGGGGCACGTCGCTGCCCCACGTCACGCGGACTGCCTCGCGGATCGTGGCCTCGTCGCTGCTGCCGCCGGTCGGCTTGGTGGAGAGGTAGAAGGCCACCGCCGCGGCCACCTCGGCGGCCGCGCTGTCGTGCTCGGGGTCGAGCCCGTCGACGCTCGTGCGCAGCTCCTCGGCCAGCGAGCCGCCGAGCCCCACCGCGGCGCGGTCGTCGTCCTCGAACGCGAGCAGCAGCTGCGTGCAGGCCTCGTCGGTCCCGTCGGGGTCGCACAGGGCAACTGCCTGGTGCACGAGCTGGGCAACGGTGACCGTGGTGATGTCGTCCATCGCGCGGAGGCTACCCGGACGGCACCCGGCACGAAACCTGCCCGGCGTGCGAGAAGATCGCGGGCGTGAAGGCGCTCGCCCTCGCCGCCCTGCTGCTCGCCCTGGCCGCCACCCCCGCCGCGGCGGCCACCCAGACGATCGACGCCGGCCCTCTGACGGTCCGCGTGACCGACGAGCCCTTCGCGATCGAGCTCGTGGACGACGCCGACGGCGACGTGCTGCGCACCGTGGCGGCGCCCACGGCACCCCCGACCGACCGCGCCGCGCGCTACGGCGCCCTGAGCTTCGCGTTCGACCTCCGCCAGCCGATCGTGAGCAACGCCTACTTCGGCTACTACGTGGCGGCCGAGGCCGAGACGGTCTGGTTCCACCCCACGCGCGTGGAGAGCAGCTCCGCCGACGTGAACGGGATGCACATGCTCCTGGCCACGGACGACCCGCTCGGCCACCGGATCGACCTCATCGTGGAGCCACTCCCCTCGGGGAACGCCCGCCTGAAGGCCTATGTCCGCGGCCCGCTCGAGGAGCGCGTCTCCGCCTTCGGCGCCGGGTTCCAGCACGCCGACGGCGAGCGCTACCTCGGCTTCGGCGAGCGCTCGAACGCCGTGGACCAGACGGGCCAACGGGTGATCTCGTGGGCCGAGGAGGGGCCGTTCAGCGCCGGCAACTACGAGGACGAGCTCGGCGTGATCCTGCCGGGCTTCGTCTTCCCGACGGGCCCGACCACGACGAACTTCCCGATCCCGTGGATGGTCTCGACACGCGGGCTCGGCGTGCTGATCGAGAACACCCAGCGCTCGTACTTCAACCTGCGCAGCGAGCGCGACGACGCGTGGCTCGCGGAGGTCGAGTCGCCCAGGCTCGACCTCGTGGTCTTCGCCGGACCGCGGCCCGCGGACGTTGTCAGGCGCTACTCGGACCACGCCGGCGGGCGCCAGCCCAAGCCGCCGCCGTGGATCTTCGGGCCCTGGTTCCAGCCCACGCTCGAGAAGGAGCAGTACGAGCTGGCCCGCCGCTTCCGCAAGGACAACGTCCCGGTCAGCGTGGCCCAGACCTACACGCACTACCTGCCCTGCGGCGTGCACCGCGGCAACGAGGGGGCCGAGCGCGAGCGGGTGGCCGCCTACCACCGGCTCGGCCTGAAGATCACGACCTACTTCAACCCGCACGTGTGCCTCGAGTACCAGCCGGTCTACGACGAGGCCGCGCGGCGCGGGCTGCTCGTGAAGAACGCGACCGGCCAGCCGTACCTGCTGTCGAACCCGTTCACCGCCGACGAGCAGGTGTCCGAGATCGACTTCACGCACCCGGAGGGGCCGGGCTTCTTCACCGGCCTGCTCGACGAGGCGCTCGCCGCCGGCTACGACGGCTGGATGGAGGACTTCGGCGAGTACACCCCCGCCGACTCGGTCTTCCACAACGGGGAGACCGGAAGGACGATGCACAACCGCTACCCGGTGATCTACCACGGCGCCTCGACCGCGCACTCGAAGAGGCGCGCGCCCGCGGTGTTCATCCGCTCGGGGTTCCACGGCGTCCAGCCGCAGGCGCGCGTGGTGTGGGGCGGCGACCCGACCGAGGACTGGAGCTGCACCGACGGCATCTGCGCGGCCGTGCACCAGCTGCTCTCCACCGGACTGTCGGGGATCGCCTACCAGGGCTCCGACATCGGCGGCTTCCACGCGGTCGTGAACGGGCGGACCACCGACGAGCTGAACGCCCGCTGGATCCAGGTCGGCGCGATCAGCGGCGTGATGCGCACGCAGGCGAACGGCTACAGCGTGCGCTACTCGCGCGAGGAGCGCTCGCAGGTGTGGCACGACGCCGTCTACCCGATCTGGCGGCGCTGGGCACGGCTGCGCACGCGGCTCTACCCGTACATCGCGGGTGCCTCGGCGCAGTACCAGCGCAGCGCCATGCCGATCGCGCGGCACCTGTCGCTCGCGTTCCCCGAGGACCGCACCGCGGCCGGCCGCCAGCGCGAGCTGATGTTCGGGGACTGGCTGCTGGCGGCGCCGGTGCTGGAGCCGGACGCGCGCGAGCGGAAGCTGTACCTGCCGCCCGGGCGCTGGATCGACCTCTGGCGCAGCGTGCGCTACGTGGAGCGCGACGGGCAGCTGCTGATGGGGCGTGCGCGGGTCCTGAAGGGCGGGCGCGAGGCGACGCTGCCGGCACCGCTCGACGAGCTGCCGCTGCTGGCCCGTGCCGGCGCGCTCATCGCGCTCGCTCCGCGCGACGTGGACACGCTGGCCGACGACCTCCACGCCCCGGGTGTCGTCTCACTCGGCGACCGGTCGCGCACGCGCGAGCTCCTGGCCTTCCCGCGCGGGCGCTCGGAGGCGTGGTTCGACGGCGACGAGCGGCTGGTCTCGCGCGAGTCGCGCGGGCGCTGGACGCTCGAGGTGCGCGGCAAGCGCACGCGCACGTGGGGCCTCGCGGCCAGCCTGGCCACGCTCGAGCGCCCGTTCCGCCCCTGCAGCGTGCGCGTGGACGGAGAGCCGCTGCGCAAGTGGCGCTGGCTCGCCAAGGAGCGGGTGCTGCGCGCGATGGTGAAGCTGCGCTCAGGGCGGATCGACGTGCGCGCCTGCCGCTAGGCGGCGCTCCCGCCGCTAGATCAGCGCGAGCTGACCCGCCTCGAGGTCGAGCAGGGAGCGCTTGCTGTCGAGGCCGCCGCCGTAGCCGGTGAGCGAGCCGTCCGAGCCGACGACCCGGTGGCAGGGCACCACGATCGGGACCGGCGTGCGGCCGACGGCCGTGCCCACCTCGCGCGCGTCGTCGGGGCGCCCGATCGCCCTCGCGATCGCGCCGTAGGTCGTCGTCTCGCCGTACGGGATCATCCGCAGCTCGCGCCAGACCGCCCGCTCGAAGTCCGTGCCGTCGAGCCGGACGGGGAGGTCGAAGGCGCGCCGCTCGCCGGCGAAGTACTCGTCGAGCTGGGCGGCCGCGCGCTCGAATGCCACGGGATCGCGCGTGGACTCGCCGAGGTCGCCCACGCGGCCGGGGAAGTGGATCGCCGTGAGCACCTCGCCGTCGCCGCGCAGCGTCAGCGAGCCGATCGGGCTCGCGTAGGTCGTCCAGGTCGTGGGCCTACGGCGCATGTGCCCATCTAAACGACTCAGCCCGACGTATCGTGAGCCGGCGCCGCGGCGGCGAGCGCCGTGAACACCTCGTCCGGCACCGCGTCCGGGTCCGCGAGCCGCTCCATCGCGAGCCCGCGCGCGGCCGCGAGCGAGACGAGCGCGGCGGTGTCGTCGCCCACCACCTCCGCCAGCCGCGCGCGCATCGTGGCCAGCCGCTCCGCCAGCCGCGCGCGCAGCTTGGGCTTGCGCACCGCGTAGGCCCAGAACTCCACGAACACGAAGAACTGCTGCGGCTGGCGGTCGAGCAGCGTCATCCACTCGACCACGGCGGCCTGCCGGTCGTCCTTCGCCGCCCCCTCGGCGAGCCGCTCCTCGAACCACGCCACGTGCTCGTCGAAGACCGCGAAGAAGAGGTCGTCCTTGGCGCCGAAGTTCGAGTAGAGCGCGCCGATCGAGAAGCCGGCCCGGCGGGCGATGGCGTCGACCGAGGCGGCGTGGAAGCCGTCGCGCGCGATCACCTCGATCGCTGCCTTGACGAGCTTGCGCTTGGTGGTCTCACGCCGCTCGGACATCGGCCGTTTACGATAGCGCCCGCTATGTAATATAGTGAGCGCTCACTATGCAGATCACGAAGGCGGCAGAGCCGACCCTCCCGCTCCCCCACGTCGAGGGTGTCGAGCACCGCTCTGTCGAGGTGCGCGGCAACCGCATCCACATCGCCGAGGCCGGCGACGGCCCGCCGCTCGTGCTCCAGCACGGCTGGCCGCAGCACTGGTGGTGCTGGCGCCACGTGATCGAGCCGCTCGCCGAGCGGTACCGGGTGATCTGTCCCGACATCCGGGGGCTGGGCTGGTCGCTCGGCGGCTACGGGGGCTTCGGCTGGGACGACCTCGCCGACGACCTGCTCGCGCTCCTCGACGTCCTCGACCTCGACCGCGTGAGGCTCGTCGGGCACGACTGGGGCCTGCTGGCCGGCTACCGGATCGCTGTCCGCCATCCGGAGCGGCTCGAGCGCTTCGCCGCGCTGGCGGGCATACACCCGTGGCAGGCGTCCGGCGCGACCTGGCGCAGCTGGGCGGCGCCGCGGCACATCTGGACGATTGCGCTCGTGGGCCGGCCGGGCGTCACGCGGCTCGGCTTCGGCGAGTGGGCCCTGCGCGAGTGGCGCCACAACGGCGCCTTCACCGCCGACGAGACCGCGATCTACATGGGGCCGCTGCGGCGTCCCGCCACGACCGCGGCGACCGTGAGCTTCGATCGCAACGTGCCGCGCGAGCTCCGGCGCGGGCTGCGCGAGTACCGAGGCTGGCGCAACCGGGTCCCGACGCTCCACCTGAACGGCGCCGAGGACCCGCTGACGCCGGAGCACCCGCGCGGCTTCGAGCCCTACGCCGACGAGATGCGGCTCGAGGTGATCCCCGGCTGCGGTCACTTCATCGCCGAGGAGGCGCCGGAGCAACTGGTCGAGCGACTGAGGGAGTTCATGGCATGAACGCAGAGGTACGCCTGCCGCAGGGAACGATCGCCTACGAGGAGCACGGCATGGGCGAGCCGCTGATCTTCATCCACGGCCTGGCGCTGAACCGCACGCTGTGGCGCAAGGTCGTCCCGCTGCTGGAGGGAGACTTCCGCTGCATCGTGCCCGACTGGCCGATGGGCGGGCACTCGATCCCGCTCGAGCCGCACGCGGACCTGTCGCTGCCCGGGCTCGCGCGCCTGGTGGTGGACTTCATGGACGCGCTCGGCATCGAGTCGGCCACGCTCGTGG
This sequence comes from Thermoleophilaceae bacterium, assembly GCA_036386455.1. Taxonomy (GTDB): domain Bacteria; phylum Actinomycetota; class Thermoleophilia; order Solirubrobacterales; family Thermoleophilaceae; genus AC-37. Next base: position 31,947 of record DASVVS010000119.1, on the reverse strand, counting down.
GCAACGACGGCGGCGGCGCGATGGCGCAGATGGTGGCCGCCGATCACCCCGAGCGCGTGGACCGGCTGGTGCTCAACTCGAGCGAGCTCTACGACCGCTTCCTCCCGCCCGTGTTCAAGCCGTTCGAGCTGCTCGGGCCGATCCCCGGCGCCGTGTGGGCGACCGTGCAGCTGATGCGCCTGCGGCCGGCCCAGCGGCTCCCGTTCGCGTTCGGGTGGTCGATCAAGAGCGGCCTGCCGCCGCGCGAGGTGACGGACGCGTACCTGCGCCCCGCGCGCGAGTCGGCCGGCGTGCGGCGCGACCTGGCGAAGTACCTGCGAGCTGTCGACAAGCGCCACACGATCGACGTGGCCGAGCGGCTGAAGCGGTTCCACAAGCCGGTGCTGCTCGCCTGGGCCGCGGAGGACAGGCTGTTCCCGCTCGACCTGCCGCGCAGGATGGCCGCGGAGCTGCCGGACGCGCGGCTCGAGCTGATCCCCGACTCGTACACGTTCGTGCCCGAGGACCAGCCGCGGGCGCTGGCCGAGTCGATCGCTCGGTTCATAGGGGCGGCGGGGATCGAACCCGCGTTCTCCGGCTTGAAAGGCCGGCGTCCTAACCACTAGACCACGCCCCCGGGCGGGGCTACGAGTCTACGTCTAGAAGCAGCCCAGCCCGCCGGGGACCGGGATGTTCGGGTTGCGGGGCGACGAGTCGGCGCCGTCCTCCACGCAGTCGTCGTCGGTGTCGGGGTCGCGCGGGTTCGTGAACCGGCTGACCTCCTCGGCGTCGTTCAGCCCGTCGCCGTCGGTGTCCGCGCGAGTCGAATCGGTGCCGCGCGCCGTCTCGTCGTCGTCGCTGAGGCCGTCGTTGTCGTCGTCCGTGTCGCAGGCATTGCCCGCGCCATCGCCGTCCGTGTCGACCCTGTCCGCGTTGGCCGTGAGCGGACAGTTGTCGGCGTCGTCGGCCACGCCGTCGTTGTCGTCGTCCGTGTCGCACGCATCTCCGCCGTCGCCCACCAGGTCGGTGTTGCGCTGGTCGCCGTTCGCGCTCACCGGGCAGTTGTCCTGCGGGTCGGACACGCCGTCGCCGTCCGCGTCGGGCGTGCAGGCGTCGCCCTGGCCGTCGCCGTTGCGGTCGGCCTGGTCGGGGTTCGGGACGAGCAGGCAGTTGTCGCTGCCGTCCGCGCGGCGGTCGCGGTCGCTGTCGCGGCTGCGCGGGTTCGAGCGGGCCTCGACCTCACGCGCGTCCGCGAGGCCGTCGTTGTCGGTGTCGTCGCGCTTCGGGTCGGTCGCGAGGTCGTTCTCGCGCCGGTTGGAGAGGCCGTCGGCGTCGGCGTCCTGCGGCGCGTCGCCGCGCCTCGAGCAGCTCAGCCCGTAACGGGTCTCGAAGCGGTCGTCCATGCCGTCGCGGTCGGTGTCGGCGGCCTGCGGGTCGCAGCGCTCCTGGTATTCGACGTAGTTGCGCACGCCGTCCTGGTCGGGATCGCGCTTGCGGTCGCGCGAGCTGCGCGGGTTCAGGCCGTGCTGGCGCTCCCACGTGTCCTTCATCCCGTCCGCGTCGCGATCGCTGCGCGTGGCGCGGGTGGCCGCATCCGCGACGGCGGGGGCCGCGATCGACGCCAGGAGCGCGACGAGGAGGACGGCGGTGCGCATCCGCAGCACGTTACTTCGCGCGCAGAACGCGCTCGCAGCCCCGGCGGACCTTGTCGGTGCGATCCGCGCGCAGCCGGTCGCGGCCCTTGCCGCAGTCCACGGTGTCCTTGCGGCCGTTGACCGAGTTCAGCACGTCGTTGCCGCTTCCGCCGAAGACCGTGTTCTTGCCCTGGCCCGCGTTCACGTTGTCGTTCCCGGGGCCGCCCTGGAGCGTGTCGTTGCCGGCTCCGCCCGAGAGCGTGTCGTTGCCGGCGTCGCCCAGCAGCACGTCGTTGCCGTCGGAGCCGCTCAGGCTGTCGTTGCCGGCGCCGCCGAAGAGGTTGTCGTTGCCCAGGCCGCCGCTGAGCTTGTCCTTGCCGGCTCCGCCGAAGAGGTTGTCGTTGCCCTCGGCCCCGGTCAGCCGGTCGTTGCCGCCGGCCGGGGCGGCCTGTCCGGCGACGATCTTCTGGCTGGCGTCGCACGAGTCGCCGAAGAGGCTGTCGTCGCCCTGGAGGCCGTTGATCACGTCGCTGCCGCCGAGGCCGCAGATCGTGTCCGCCAGCCGCGAGCCGTTCAGCACGTCGTTGCCGTTCGTGGGGACGGGGACCGGCTCGTGGCGGGTCCGGTCCTTGGGGAAGGCGTCGCGGTCGTCCGGGGCGAAGTCGTTGTCGTCGTCGGCGTCGCACTCGTCGCCCTCGCCCTCGCCGTCCGTGTTCGTCTGGTCGGGGTTGGCGGCCGCCGGGCAGTTGTCGTTGCCGTTGCCGAGCTGGTCGCCGTCGACGTCCGGGTCGCACGCGTCGCCGAAGCCGTCCCCGTCGAGGTCGGGCTTGCCCGGGTTGGCGACCAGGCGGCAGTTGTCGTCGCCGTCCGTGATGCCGTCCTCGTCGTCGTCGCCGTCGCAGGCGTCGCCGGCTCCGTCGCGGTCGGTGTCGGTCTGGTCGTTGTTGGGGGTGCTCGGGCAGTTGTCGGTCGCGCCCACGCCGTCCTTGTCGATGTCGCCGCCGGCCTCGCAGGCGTCGCCCACACCGTCCGTGTCGGTGTCCTGCTGGCCCGGGTTCGCGGTCGTACGGCAGTTGTCGGGCACGCTGTCGGCCACGCCGTCGTCGTCGTCGTCGGAGTCGCAGGCGTCGCCCTGGGTGTCGCCGTCGGCGTTGGCCTGATCCGCGTTGGAGGTGAGCGGGCAGTTGTCCTCGCCGTCGGGGTCCTGGTCGTCGTCGTCGTCGGCGTCGCAGGCGTCGCCGCCGTCGTTGGCCGCGTCGGTGTTCTCCTGGCCGGGGTTCGGGGCGTTCGGGCAGTTGTCGTCGCCGTTCGGCAGGCCGTCGTCGTCGCCGTCGGGGTCGATGACGATCTCGCAGCCCTCGGCGGGCTTGTCGCCCTCGTCGATCGTCGCGCTGTCGCCCGTGCCGCCGCCGCAGTCGATGTCGGGCTCGGCCACGCCGTCCTGCGCGAAGATCTCGTCGTCCTCGTCACCGCCGAACAGCGCGTCGACGCCGCCGCCGCCGGTGAGGTCGTCGGCACCCGGTCCGGCCTCGATCCGGTTGGCGTCGCCGTCGCCGGTGAGCGTGTCGCCGCCGTCGCCGCCGATGAGGTTCTCCACGTCGTCGAGGACGCTGTCGCGGGCGCCCGCGGCGCCGTCGGTGGCGTCGCCGTCGTCGTTCGGGGCGGCGGCGCGGTTCGAGGCGCTGCCGTCGATGTCGACCGTCACTCCCGCCGTGCGGCCCGCGTACGTCGCGGTGTCGCCCTGCACGTGGGCGCCGCCGCTGAGGTCGTCGCCGCCCCCGGCTCCGTCGAGCGCGTCGTCGCCGCCGTTGCCGGACAGGAAGTTCGCGTCGCCGTCGCCTGTGAGGCTGTCGCCGCCGGCGCCGCCGGCCACGTCCTCGACCGTGTCGCGGACGTTGTCGTTCTCCTCGGGCGACGCGTTGCCGTCGCCGTCGTCGGCGTCGTTGTCGAGGTCCACGTCCACGGCGGCTGGGCGGTTGGAGTACTCGGCGCGATCGGTCCCGCCGTCGCCGTGCAGGTCGTCGCCGGCGCTCACCGCGGTGCTCGCCGGGTCCTCGCCCCACAGGACGTCGTCGTCCTCGTCGCCGTGGAGGGTGTCGCCGTCCCCGCCGCCGGAGAGCGTGTCGTTGCCGGTCCCGCCGTTGAGGGCGTCGACGCCCCCGTCACCCGACAGCTCGGGGTCGTTCCCGGGCCCGCCGCCGAGGGTGTCCGCGCCGTCGCCGCCGCGGAGCGTGTCGGCGCCGCCGTTGCCGGCGAGCTCGTTGTCCGTGGTCACGCTGCGCGCGTCGACCTCGTCGTCGCCCGAGCCGCCGAGGACGTGCTCGACGGTGGCCGTGACCGCGTCTCCCTCGCCCTCGGCCCCGTCGTCGACGTTCAGCTCCGCGAGGTCGATCGTGAGGTTCTGGGCACGGCTGCCGTAGTCGGCGGTGTCCTCGCCGTCCCCGCCGACCAGCCTGTCGCCGGCCGTGGCTGCGGTGGCGCCGGGCAGCTCGCCGTTGAGGACGTCGTCGTCCGCGCCGCCGTCGAGGAGGTCCGCGCCACCGCCGCCGGAGAGGTCGTCGTCGCCCCCGCGGCCCAGGAAGAAGTGGCCGCGCTGCACATCAGTGGTGAGGTCGCGGACGGTGTCGTCCCCGGCGCCCGCGAAGACGCGCTCCACATCGGCGAAGACCAGATCCTTCAGGTTGCCGCTGGTGTCCGTGGCGCCGCCGTCGTTGGCGATCTGCGTGCCGGCGTCGAAGGTGACCTCCAGGGGCTCGGTGTCCGGCCGGTCGAAGTACTCGACCGTGTCGGTGTCGGCGCCGCCCTCGAGCTGGTCGGCGCCCGCGTCGCCGTCGAGCGTGTCGTCGCCGGCCTCGCCGGACAGGTCGTCGTCGTCGGCACCTCCCTGGATCGTGTCGCCGCCGTCGCCGCCGTTCAGGACGTCGTTCCCGGCGTCGCCACCCAGGGTGTCAGCCCCGCCGCCCGCGTTCGCGGTGTCCACGTCGGCACCGCCGTTGAAGGTCTCGGCCGCCGCCTGCCCGGTGAAGGTGTCGCCGTTCGCCCCGCCGTCCACCGTCGCCGTGACCGTGTCCGGGATCGACTCGTCGAGCGTGACGGAGTTCGTGCCGTCGAGGGTGTCGACGTCGATGTGGCTCACCGCGAGGTCGGGGCACTCCGCGCTCGTGCCGTCGCCGAACAGCGGGGTGGTGCACGGGAGCGTGGGCGTCACGCCGGCGCTGTCGGTGACGGTGTAGCTGCCGGCGGCGTAGGTGATCGCGACGGCGTTCGTGCCCGGGTCGCCCGTGTAACGCAGGGTCGTGCCGTCGAGCTGGACGCTGCCGGCACTCGCGATACCCGGGAGGGCGAGCAGGACGAGCGCAGCCGTCAGGGCAGCCCTGAGGACGAGGCACTCTCTGCGGCGATGGGTCACTGTCTGCGAGTCCGGGGAGGGGTTCGCGCGCGCGATCGGGCTCCCGCACGCGGCGCGCGTCGCTTCAACCTAGTCGCGGTCGCCCCCGACCGCAAGGTTGCCAACGGACGCTTAACGTCCGGGCTTCATGCGAACATGTGTTCGATATGAAGCGATGCGGACGATGCGGTCTGGAGCTTCCGCTCAGCGCCTTCAACCGCTACCGCGGCGGGACCCAGCACTGGTGCCGCGAGTGCTTTCGCATCTACTTCCGCCAGCGCGGTGACGTCCACCGGCACCAGGCGGCGAGTTCGCTGCGGCGCCGAAAGGCCCGCCTGCGCGGCATCGTCTCTGACCATCTGCGCACCCACCCGTGCACCGATTGCGGCGAGATGGATCTGCGCGTGCTCGAGTTCGATCACATCCTGCCCCGAGACCGGTACGTCTCGCAGCTCGTCAGGAGGGGCGTGAGGGTGGAGGTATTGGTGGACGAGCTCCGCCGCTGTGAGGTCGTGTGCGCGAACTGCCACCGGCGGCGCACCGCCCGCCGCGCCGGCTGGAAGCGCCTGCGCCTGGACGGTGACGAGCCGCTGCACCGCAAGCCGTTCATCGATCGCAACCTGCGCTGGATCTACGGGCAGCTCGCCGAGGCGCGCTGCGTGGACTGCGGTCTGCAGGACGCGCTGGTGCTCGAGCACGATCACGTCGGCGAGAAGCGCAACACGGTGATGACCCTGGTCCACGACGGCTGCTCGCGCGCGGTGATCGAGAGGGAGATCGCCCAGTGCGAGATTCGCTGCGTCAACTGCGACCGGAGGCGCACCTGCGAAGCGCGTGCGTGGTGCCGGTCACGGGCGTTAATGTCGGCGCCTCCGCCCCCGTAGCTCAATGGCTCAGAGTGCTCGCCTTTTAAGCGATGCGATCCCGGTTCGAGTCCGGGCGGGGGTACTGGATCAGCCGCCCTTGCGGCACACGTAGATGTCCTCCAGCGAGATCAGGCCGAAGCGGTCGATCTCGTCTTGGGGCAGGGTGCGTAGGTAGCTGTCGACGGTCACGTCGAGGCCCTCCGAGCGCAGGCGGTCCGGGAAGTCGTTCGCGTAGAGGCGCATGTGGTCGGCCTGCCAGTAGGCGCACTCGCGGTCGGCGGGTGACTGGATCGCGGGGTCCTCGAGCGTCTCCGCGCGCTCGTAGTCGATCGGGACCTGCACGATCGCCCAGCCGCCCGGGCGCAGGATGCGGCTCAGCTCGCGCATGGCCGCGCGGTCGTCGGGCACGTGCTCGAGCACGTGGCTGCAGACGATCGCGTCGAACGAGTCGCCGGGGTGCGGGACGTCCGTCAGGTCCCAGTTCTCCATCGCCGGCTCCTCGAGGTCGGCGCTCAGGTAGTCGATGTGGGGCAGCGCGCGCAGACGCTCGGCGATCACGTGCTCGGGTGCGAGGTGGAGCAGGCGGGTCGGCTTGGTCAGCAGGTCCGTTCGCCGCTCCAGGTAGATCCAGAGCGCCCGGTGGCGCACGTGGCTGCCGCACCACGGACAGACCGCGTTCAGCAGGTTCGGGTCCGGCCGCATGAACGTGCGGAAGCGACGCTGGCAGCACGGACACTCCACCGAGCGGCCCGCGTAGGTCAGCAGCCGCGCCCGCCGGCGGAGTGCGGGAATCGCGCGCCGTGCGAGGTTGCGCGGGCTCAGTGCCTGAAGTGCCGGCGTGCGGCGAAGACCATCGCGACGCCGGCCTCGTCGCAGGCGGCGATCACCTCTTCGTCGCGCTTCGAGCCGCCCGGCTGGATGATCGACGTGATGCCCGCCTCGATCGCCACCTGCGGCCCGTCGGCGAAGGGGAAGAACGCGTCGGAGGCGAGCGCCGCACCCTGGAGCGGGCACTGAGCCTTGTCGACAGCGAGCCGCACCGAGTCGACGCGGCTCATCTGCCCCGCGCCCACTCCCACCGAGGCCAGGTCCTTCGACAGCACGATCGCGTTCGAGCGCACGTGCTTGCAGACCTTCCAGGCGAACAGCATCTCGCCCCACTCCTGCTCGCTCGGGTGCCGCTCGGTGACGACCTGCATCTCGTCGCGCATCTCCACGTCCTCGTCGCGGTCCTGCACCAGCAGGCCGCCACGCACGCGCCGCATGTCCCGGTCCGAGGTGGGCTCGCGGCGGCGCTCGGCGTCGTGCAGCACGCGCACGTTCTCCTTCTGGCAGAGCACGTCGAGAGCGCCCTCCTCGTAGCCCTTGGTCATCACGACCTCGACGAACATCGAGTTGAGCCGCTCCGCCACGTCCACGCCGATCGCGCGGTTGAAGCAGAAGACCCCGCCGAAGGCGCTCACCGGATCGCACGCGAGCGCCTTCTCGAACGCCTCCAGCGGCGTGCTGCCCACCGCCGCGCCGCACGGGTTGTTGTGCTTGACGATCACCGCCGCCGGCACCTCGAACTCGTGCGCGAGCCGGCGCGCCGAGTCGAGGTCGAGCAGGTTGTTGAACGACAGCTCCTTGCCGTGCAGCTTCGACACCATCGACAGCAGGTGCGTGCGGGCGTTCGCCTGCGCGTAGTAGGCGGCGCGCTGGTGCGGGTTCTCGCCGTACGGGAGGTCGAGCACCTTCTCGTAGACGCGCGGGTAGAGCGCCGGGAAGTCGTCCTCGCGCTCGGAGAACCAGCGCGCGATCGCCGCGTCGTAGCGGGCGGTGTAGCCGAAGGCGTCCATCGCCAGCGCCTCGCGCGTCTGCTCCGAGAGCAGGCCGTCGCTCATCCGCAGCTCCTCGAGCACCGCGTCGTAGCTCTCCGGGCTCGTGACCACCGCGGCGAAGCCGTGGTTCTTGGCCGCCGCGCGGATCAGCGTGGGCCCGCCGATGTCGATGTTCTCCACGATCTCCTCGACGGAGGCGCCGCGGGCCGCGGCCGTGCGCTCGAACGGGTAGAGGTTCACGCAGACGAGGTCGATCGGCTCGATCTCCTGCTCGCCGAGCGTGGCCACGTGCTCGGGCTTCGACCGGACCGCGAGCAGTCCCGCGTAGATACGCGGATTCAGCGTCTTGACGCGCCCGTCGAGGATCTCGGGGAAGCCGGTGTAGTCGTCGATCGCGCGGGTCTCGATGCCCGCGTTCTCGAGCTCGCGAGCCGTCCCGCCGGTCGAGACGATCTCCACGCCGAGCTCCGCCAGGCCCTTCGCGAAGTCCACCAGCCCGCGCTTGTCGGAGACCGTGAGCAGCGCGCGGCGGACGCGCACCGCGCCCGGCTGGACGACCTCGCGGGCCGCGCCCTCAGTCGTGCCCATCGACCCTCACGCGCCTCGGCTCGGCCGGATCGATCTTCACCTGTCCGGCCGCGATCAGGCGCACGGCCTCGGGCAGCAGCCGGTGCTCGATCTCGTGGACGCGTGTCTCCACCGCCTCGATGTCACGAGCATACGGGACCGGGTCGAAGGCCTCCTGCAGGATGATCGGCCCGCTGTCGACGCCCTCGTCGACGAAGTGCACCGTCACCCCCATCACGCGCACCCCGTAGTCGAGCGCCTGCTCGATCGCGCGCACGCCCGGGAAGGCCGGCAGGAGCGACGGGTGCACGTTCACGATCCGCCCCGCGAAGCGCCTCACGAACCCCTCCCCCAGCAGCTCCATGAAGCCGGCGAGCACGACCAGCCCGACGTCGAGGCTCTCGAGCCAGGCGGCAAGAGCGTCGTCGCGGTCGGCGCGGCCGGTGTACTCGGCGGTGGGGAACACCCCGGTCGCGATCCCCGCCGACGCCGCGCGCCGCAGGCCGTACGCGCCCGGGTTGTTCGACGCCACCCCCACGATCTCGACGGCTCCGTCCGCGTGCACCGAGTCGATCAGCGCCTGGAGGTTCGAGCCCTCGCCCGAGACCAGCACCGCGACGCGCATGCTCACGCGGCTATGACGCGGAGCACCGGATAGGGCCCCTTCGAGGTCTCGAGCCGCCTCTGCTCGATCAGCTCGTCCACGCGCGCGAGGATGTCGACGCGGCGCATGTGCGACGCGGTGGCGTAGGCCGGCAGGCCGTCGTAGCTGTTGCGCTCGATCTTCTTGGTGCGGGCGCCGTGGATGATCTCCGCGCAGGTGGTGCGCCCGACCTCCGGCTTGGCCGTGCGCGCCACCGACAGGATCGCGTCGTCGAGCGAGGCGATCGCCTCGTGCGTGTCCACCCGCGGCAGCTCGGGAAGCAGGTCCGCCGCCCCGCAGGCGTCGCAGCACGGCAGCGGCGCGCCGTCGGGTCCCGTGCCGGCGGTCGGCTCGGAGTCGTCCCCGAAGTGCCGCAGGATCGTGCGCCGGCGGCAGCTCTCGCTCTCGACATACGCCCAGACCTCGCGGTACTGGCGCCAGCGAGCCCGGCCGGCGTCCGCGATCGACGAGCGGCAAAGGGCGCGCTCGCGGCCGCCGAGCGGAGCGACGAGGCGGCCGGCCACGCGGTCCGGCGGCGCCGGCGACGGGACGATCACGCCCGCGCGCGCGAGGTGCCCGATCAGCGCCGCGACGTGATCGCGGCGACAGCGGGCGGCGTCGGCGAGGTCGCCGGCGTCGATGTCGTAGCGCGGCTCGGACATGCCGGGCAGCGCGCCGTCGGACATCGCGTCGCGCTCGAGCGCGGCCACGATCTTCTCGGGCTGGTCCTCGTTCAGCTCGTCGCGCCGGATGAAGTGCACGTGCAGGGCCTTGTCGCGGTTCTCGGCGAGCAGCAGCGCGCGGGCGGGCTGGCCGTCGCGGCCCGCGCGGCCCGCCTCCTGGTAGTACGCCTCGAGCGACGCCGGGACGCTGGAGTGCAGCACCGTGCGCACGTTCGGCTTGTCCACCCCCATGCCGAAGGCGTTGGTGGCGACGACCACCCGGACGTCGTCGCGCAGGAAGCGCCGCTGCACGGCGGTGCGGCGGTCGCGGTCGAGCCCCGCGTGGTAGGGCAGCGCCTCCTCGCCCAGCGCCTCCGTGAGCTCCGCGGCCAGCTCCTGCGAGCTGGCCCGGGTGCCCGCGTAGACGATCGCGGGCAGCGCGCCCTCGCGCCGGAGCGCCTCGACCACCATCGCGCGCTTCTCGTGCGGCGCCGGGCGCGCGACCGCAAAGGCGAGGTTGGGACGGTCGAAGCCCGTCGTGACCCGGACGGGGTCCTGCAGGGCCAGCCGCCGCACCACGTCGGCCGCGACCTGCGGGGTGGCGGTGGCCGTGGAGGCCACGATGCCCGCGGCCCCGAGCTTGCGAGCCGCGGCGGCGAGCCGGAAGTAGTCGGGGCGGAAGTCGTGACCCCACTGCGACACGCAGTGCGCCTCGTCGACCACGAACAGGCCGATCCGCGCCTGCGCCAGCCGCTCGAAGAAACCCGGCGAGGAGAACCGCTCGGGCGCCACGTAGAGCAGCCGCAGCTCGCCCCGCTGGGCGGCCTCGAGCGCCGCGGCGTTGGCCGAGGAGTCCTGCTGGGCGTTGATCACGGCCACGCTCTCGCCGAGGCCGCGCGCCCGCAGCGCGTCGACCTGGTCCTGCATCAGCGCCACGAGCGGCGAGACGACGATGGTGAGGTCGTCGCGCAGGAGCGCGGGGAGCTGGTAGCAGACCGACTTGCCCGAGCCGGTGGGCATGACCACGAGCACGTCGCGCCCGGCGACCGCGGCGGCGCAGGCCTCGCCCTGCCCGGGACGGAACTCGCCGAAGCCGAAATACCGCTGTAGAGCACCCTCTAGGTCCACCGGGCCAAGGTACCGGCCCGATCGGCGGGAGTGGGCGCTATTTCACGCGGCCGCGCGACTCCGTTGCGATTCCGTAACGGACGTTGCGGGATCGACGCGCTCTTCGAGCACCACCCGCGCCCCGCGCGCGGGCGCGAGCATCACGTGGTGGGCCTTCGCGCGCTCAGGCCGCCCGTCCGGAACGCCGAGCCGCGCGTGCCGGAGGATCGTGCCCGCGATCACCTTCATCTCGAGCAGCGAGAAGGCCGCGCCGATGCAGCGGTGCACGCCGCCGCCGAACGGGATCCAGGTGTAGCCGCCGGGCGCCTCGCCGAGGAAGCGCTCGGGACGGAACTCGAGCGGGGCCTCGTAGACGTCCGCCCGCCGCTGCACGAGCACGATCGAGAGCCCGATGAACGTCCGCGCCGGGATCGTCCAGCCGCCGATCTCCACGTCCCGCGTGGTGCGGCGGACCACGTCGAAGAACGGCGGGCGCACGCGGAAGACCTCGCGCACGGTCGCCTCCAGGTACGCCTCCTCGCCGGCCGCCATCTCGTCCCGCAGCCGCCGCTCGACGTGCTGGTGGCGCAGCACGCGCTCGAAGAACCAGCTCAGGCCGGTCGCCGTCGTCTCGTGGCCGGCGAGGATTACGCTCACCAGCTCGTCGCGCAGCTCCTCGCGCGACATCGGGCTGCCATCCTCGTGCCGCGCCTGGAGCAGCAGCGAGAGCACGTCCTCGCGCTCGGCGAGCGCGGGATCGGCCCGGCCGCGGTCGATCTCCTCGTGCACGAGCTCGTCGAACTCCGCCCGCGCGCGCACGAACCGCCCCCACGGGCTCCACCGCCCGAGGTCGCGCCTCAGCGCCTGCACCCAGACGATCGCGTTGCTCACCTTCATCATGTGCGACACGCGGCGGTGGTACTCCGCGAGCCGCCCGGGGTCGGTCACGCCGAGGACGCTGCGCAGCAGCACCTCGAGCGAGAGCGCCTGCATGCGCGGCCGCAGCGCGAACGGCTCGCCCACCGGCCAGCGCGCCACCTCCTCGGCCGCCGCCGCCTCGAAGGTCGCCGCGTACTCGTGCATCCGGTCGCCATGGAAGGGCGGCAGCAGGAGCTTGCGCTCGCGCATGTGCGGCTCGTCGTCGAGGACGATCACCGAGTTCGTGCCGAGCACGGGGCCGAGCGGTCCCTCGTTCGCCTCCCCCGCGTGGAGCGCCGCCGGATCCCCGCGGAAGACATCCCTCACCGCGTCGGGATGGGCGAAGTACGCGATCTTCCCGAACAGGGGCACCGGGATCGTGAACGCGTCGCCGTGCCGCGCCCGCTGGCGCTCCAGGTAGGCGATCGGGTCGCGCGCGAGCAGCAGCGCCTGGAGCGGAGCGAACCGCGGGCCCGGGGGAAGCTGCGCGCGCTCCATCGGCGCAGCGTAACCCGGCGGCGCTCGGCCCGCCTAGTCCTCTGCGAGAAGCGTCCGCGCCGCGGCCACCACGTCCGCCTCGCCGATGCCCTGCATCATCACGAACCGGCAGCCGGCGGCTCCCATGACCCCGACGACCTCCGTGTCCTCGACCTTCATCCGGACGAGCTTCACCAGCTTGCCGTCGAGCTCGAGGTCGCGTGCACTCCCGCCCTCGCTCTCCTTCGACAACTCGGCGCTCAGGTAGTCACGGAGCCGTACCGGCGTGATGTCCCCGGGAACCCGCATCGACGTCGCGTTCCCGAGATACGCGCCCGCGCGCAGCACGACCCGGATCTCGATGTCGTCCTGGCCGAAGTCCTCCGCGCCGGCCCCGCGGACGTGTCCTATGAAGCGATCGGTCAGCTCTGGCGTGGCCGAGCCGTAGGCCATGCCGGCGGGAGGCGTGCGCTGGAACGGGCGCTCTGGATCGCACTCGGCCGAATCGTCCGATCCGAGGACTCCCGCGGCGAACAGGACCCCGATGACGGCGGCCAGCGCCACCACGACACCCAGCGCGGCGCCGGCGTTCCGGATCCACTCGCTGCCCTCACCCACCGGGCGCGAGTGTACGTGCGCCAGCGACCCGGGCCGTCAGGCGTTCACGACCGCCAGCTCCTCCAGCGCGAACTTCCCGTTCCCGCGCTCCGTGCGCTCGAGCGGGTAGTCGCCGGTGAAGCAGGCGTCGCAGTGTGTCTCGCGGGTGGAGCCGATCGCCTCGTAGAGACCCTCGAGCGAGAGGTAGGCGAGCGAGTCGGCACCGAGCTCGCGCGCGACCTCGTCGACCGAGCGGTCGTGGGCGATCATCTCCTGGCGGGTCGACATGTCGACCCCGTAGTGACATGGGTGGCGGATCGGCGGCGCCGAGATCCGCAGGTGGACCTCGCTGGCGCCCGCGTCGCGCAGCATCCCGATGATCTGGCGGGTGGTGTTGCCGCGGACGATCGAGTCGTCGACCACCACCACGCGCCGCCCGCCGACGACCTCCGGCAGCGGGTTGAACTTCATCCGCAGGCCGTGCTTGCGCAGCTCCTGGCCGGGCTGGATGAACGTGCGCTGGACGTAGCGGTTCTTGATCAGCCCGTCGTCCTTGTGGATGCCCGATGCCTGGGCGTAGCCGTTCGCCGCCGGGTTGCCGGAGTCCGGCACCGCGATCACGAGGTCGGCCTCGACCGGCGACTCGCGCCACAGGATCTCGCCCATCTTCGTGCGCGAGACCTGGGTGCGGCGGCCCTCGAGCTGGCTGTCGGGGCGCGCGAAGTAGATGTGCTCGAACACGCAGAACGAGCGGCGGTCCGACTCGATCACCTGGCGCGTGTCGATCCCGCGCTCGGTCAGCGCCAGCATCTCGCCCGGCAGCACCTCGCGCAGGAACTCCGCGCCGATGATGTCGAACGCGCAGCTCTCCGAGGCCACGCAGTAGCGGTCGCCGAGCCGGCCCAGCGCCATCGGCCGCAGCCCCGCGCCGTCGCGGAAGGCGTAGACGCCCTCGGTGGTCATCACGACCGTCGAGAACGCGCCCTCGAGCCGCGGCAGGATGTCCTCGATCGCGTCGGCCACCGAGTCGGCCGGGTGGGTCGAGATCAGCGCCGCGATGATCTCGGAGTCCGAGGTGGAGCTGAAGCGCACGCCGCGCTCGCCCAGCTCCGCGTGCAGCTCGACCGCGTTGATCAGGTTGCCGTTGTGGGCGAGGGCGACGTTGTGGTGGTCGGAGCGGTGGATCGGCTGCGCGTTGGCCCAGGCCGAGGATCCGGTGGTCGAGTAGCGGACGTGGCCGATCGCGTGCCCGCCGGGCAGCGCGCGCAGCTTGGACTCGTCGAAGACCTGGGACACGAGGCCCTGCTCGCGCAGCGCGATGAGCTCGCCGCCCTCGCAGGTGGCGATCCCCGCGGACTCCTGGCCGCGGTGCTGGAGCGCGTACAGCGCGAAGTACGCGAGCCTCGCGACCTCGGACTCGGGCGCGTACACACCGAACACGCCACACTCGTCGCGCGGCCCGTCACGGAACTGGATTGGGTCCGTAGGGGTCACTGAAGGAGCCGGGGGAGAGCCTGCTCGTGAGCGGATCGGAGAGCCTCGACCGGCAGGGCGAGCCTAGCATCGGAACCGGCGAATTCCAGCCGGTTCCCCCCAACGGTCCCGAGACTCACGAACGGCACGCCGCCCGCCTCGGCCGCCAGCTCGCGGAGGTCGTCGGGGGTGCCGCTGACCACGAAGCCGCCGGGACCCTCCCCGAAGAGGATGGCGCGGTGGTCCTCCGGCTCGGCCTGCTCGGCGTAGCCCCAGCGCACGCTGGCGCCGATCCCGCCCGCGATGCAGGACTCCGCCACGGCGCAGGCGATCCCGCCGTCGGCCACGTCGTGGGCCGACGCGAGCCGGCCTGAGCGGACGGCCTCGCGGACGAACGCCTGGGTGCGCGCGTGCGCGGCCAGATCCGGGGTGCGCAGCGGCTCGAGCGGGCGGCCGAGCAGCTTGGCCGCCTCCGACCCCGCGAGCCCCGGCATGAAGGCGCCGATCAGCGCTATCGCGTGGCCCTCCCCCGCGAAGCCGATCCGGCCGGCGCGGCGCGGGTCCGGCAGCGTGCCGACGATCCCGATCACCGGCGTGGGGTAGATCGGGCCCTCGGCGCCCTCGTTGTAGAGCGAGACGTTGCCGCCCACGACCGGCACGCCGAGCGCGCGGCAGGCGTCGCCCAGCCCGCGCACGGACTCCGAGAGCTGCCACGCGATGTGCGGCTTCTCGGGATTGCCGAAGTTGAGGCAGTTGGTGAGGCCGAGCGGCTCGGCGCCGACCGCGGCGAGGTTGGCCGCGCACTCGAGCACGGTCTCCACGGTGCCGGCGTACGGCTCGCAGGCCACGCGGCGCCCGTTGCCGTCGATCGAGACCGCGAGCGCCCCGCCCTCGCCCTCCTGCTTGAGGAGCAGCACGGCGGCGTCGGCCGCCTCGGGCCGGCGCGCGGTGCGCGAGCCGACGAGCGAGTCGTACTGCTCGATCACCCAGCGCTTGCTGGCCAGGCTCGGCGAGCCGAGCAGCGCGAGCAGCAGCTCCTCGGCCGGGGTGTCCTCCTTCACGCGCGCGCGGGGCGCCGGGTAGACCGGCTCGCTCGGCTCTTCCGGCTCGAGGTCGTAGAGCGGGCAGTCGTCCACGAGGGCCTCGACCGGCATGTCGCCCACCACCTCGTCGCCGCACGTCACGCGCAGCCGGCGCGAGTCGGTGACCGTGCCGATCGCGGTCGCCTTGACCTCCCACTTGGCGCACAGCCCGAGCACGGCGTCGAGCCGCTCCGGCGCGACCACGCACAGCATCCGCTCCTGCGACTCCGAGACCATGATCTCGAAGGGCTCCATGTCCTCCTCGCGCAGCGGCACGCGAGCGACGTCGATGTCGATCCCGACCTCGCCCTTCGAGGCCATCTCCGACGAGCTCGAGGAGAGGCCCGCCGCCCCGAGGTCCTGGAGCGACTCGAGCAGGCCCGCGTCGAGCAGCTCGAGGCAGCACTCGAGCAGCTTCTTCTCCTCGAACGGGTCGCCGATCTGGACGCTGGGGCGCTTGGACTCGTCGTCCTCGTCGAGCTCGGCGCTGGCGAGCACGGAGGCGCCGCCGATGCCGTCGCGGCCGGTGAGCGCGCCCATCAGCACCAGGTGGTTGCCGACGCCCGCGGCCGCGCTGCGGGTGAGGCGCTCCTGCGGCGCGATCCCGAGGCACATCGCGTTGACGAGGCAGTTGTGCTCGTACGGACCCTCGAAGTAGACCTCGCCGCCCACGGTCCCGACGCCGATCGAGTTGCCGTAGTGACCGATCCCGGCGACCGCGCGCTCCAGGAGGTAGCGGGACCGGGGCGAGTCGAGCTCGCCGAAGCGGAGCGAGTCGAGGATCGCGATCGGCCGCGCCCCGATGGC
This sequence comes from Thermoleophilaceae bacterium, assembly GCA_036386455.1. GTDB lineage: Bacteria > Actinomycetota > Thermoleophilia > Solirubrobacterales > Thermoleophilaceae > AC-37. The sequence goes on along the minus strand of DASVVS010000119.1, from coordinate 15,927 downwards.
GAACACGTCGCGCAGGATCCCGCCGACGCCGGTGGCCGCTCCCTGGAACGGCTCGACCGCGCTCGGGTGGTTGTGCGACTCGACCTTGAAGGCGACCGCCATGCCGTCGCCCACGTCGACCGCGCCCGCGTTCTCGCCCGGGCCCATCACCACGGCCGGTCCCTCCGTGGGCAGCGTGCGCAGCAGCTTCTTCGAGTGCTTGTAGGCGCAGTGCTCGGACCACATCAGGCTGAACACGGCCAGCTCGACCTCGTTCGGCTCGCGGCCGAGCTTGTCGACGATCAGGTCGTACTCCGCGTCCGTCAGCCCGAGCTGGCGGTGGCGCGGCTCGGCGGTGGCGGACGGGTTCACGCGGGGACGGGCTCCGCCGCGAAGAGCTTGGCGCCGTCGGCGGACCCGAGGACCGGATCGACCGCGTGCTCCGGATGGGGCATCAGGCCGACGACGTTGCGGCCCTCGTTGCACACCCCGGCGATGTCGCGGAGCGAGCCGTTCGGGTTCTGGCCGGACGCGTAGCGGAAGACCACCTGCCCGTTCGCCTCGAGCTGGTCGAGCTCGCCGTCGGGGGCGTAGTAGCGGCCCGACATGTGCTTGGTGGGGATCGACAGCCGCTCACCCTCCTCGCACGCGCGCGTGAAGCCGGTGTCGGTCCGCTCCACGATCACGTCCACCTGGCGGCAGACGAACTTCAGGCCCGCGTTGTCGAGCAGCGCGCCCGGCAGCAGGCCGGCCTCCGTGAGCACCTGGAATCCGTTGCAGATGCCGAGCACGGGACCGCCGTCGCGCGCGAAGTCGGCGACCGCCTCCATCACCGGAGAGAACCGCGCCAGCGCGCCGGCGCGCAGGTAGTCGCCGTAGGAGAAGCCGCCGGGCACCACCACCGCGTCGACGCCCTTCAGGTCCCGGTCCTGGTGCCACAGGATCTCGGCGTCGCCGAAGCGGCGGCAGGCCATGAGCGCGTCGACCTCGTCACAGGAGCCGGGGAACCGCAGGACCCCGAACTTCACGCGCGCCCGTCCGCGGAGAGGATCTCCACCTCGTAGTCCTCGATCAGCGTGTTGGCGAGCAGCTTCTCGCACATCTCGGGAAGCTGGCTCGGGTCGTCGACCTCCAGCTCCACGAGCCGTCCGATCCGCACGTGCGAGGCGCCGCTGAAGCCGAGCTGCGGCAGCGCGCGCTCGACCGTCTGGCCCTGGGGATCGAGGATCCCCTCCTTCGGCCGGATCAGGACGCGCGCTTGAGCCACGCCTCGAACGGCTCCCCGGTGATCTTCTCGTAGGCCTCGCGGTAGCGCTGGCGGGTGCCCTCGATCACGTCGTCGGGCAACGCGGGCGCGGGGGGCGACTTGTCCCAGCCGGAGCCGGAGGCCCAGTCGCGCACGTACTGCTTGTCGAACGACGGCTGCCCCTTGCCCGGCTCGTAGGTGTCGGCCGGCCAGAAGCGCGAGGAGTCCGGGGTGAGCACCTCGTCGCCCACCACGATCCGGCCCTGGCGGTCGCGCCCGAACTCGAACTTGGTGTCGGCGAGGATGATCCCGCGGCTGCGGGCGTGCTCGGAGGCGAACGTGTAGAGCTCGATCGACAGGCGCCGCAGCTCCTCGAGGAGCGGGCGGTCGCCGATGATCTCGGCGGCCTGGTCGAAGGTCACGTTCTCGTCGTGGTCGCCGACCTCCGCCTTCGTGGCGGGGGTGAAGATCGGCTCGGGGAGCTGCTCGGACTCGACCAGGCCCTCGGGCAGCTCGACGCCGCAGACCGCGCCGGTGCGCTGGTAGTCCTTCCAGCCCGACCCGGTGATGTAGCCGCGGACCACGCACTCGACCGGGAACATCTCGAGGCGCTCGACCAGCATCGCGCGGCCGCGCACCTCCTCGGGCACGCCCTCGGTGTACGAGACCACGTGGTTCGGGACGATGTGGCCGGTCCGCTCGAACCAGAAGGCCGAGATGCCGGTGAGGACCTCGCCCTTGCCGGGGATCGGCGTGGGGTGGATCACGTCGTATGTGGAGATGCGGTCGGAGGCCACCATAAGCAGGCGATCGCCCTCGTCGTAGATCTCGCGGACCTTGCCTGAGGCGAGCAGCTTGTGGCCTTCGAGCGTGGCGGCTGTGCTCATGGGGCGAGTGTAGATCGGGGAGTGGTCGCCACCGGGGGCGGATTCGCGCAAAGAGCGAGGCGTATGCTCGGCGCGTGAGCCAAGAACTGGCGCGAAAGATCCTCACCGAGTACCGGACCTGGGCGGTGGTGGGCTGGTCGCCCAGCCGGATGCGCGACTCGAACCGCGTCGCGAGCTTCCTCGAGAGCCGCGGCTACCGCGTGATCCGGGTCAACCCGAACGCCTGCGACGAGCACCCGGACTGCTTCCCGGACCTCGCCTCGATCGGCGAGCCGGTCGACGTGGTGGACGTCTTCCGCCGGAGCGAGCTCGCCGGCGCGCACGTGGACGAGGCGATCGCGATCGGGGCGAAGGCGGTCTGGATGCAGCTCGGGGTGATCGACCCGGCGGCCGCGAAGCGCGCCGAGGAGGCCGGGCTCGACGTGGTCATGGACCGCTGCCCGGCGATCGACCACCCGCGGATGATCGGCGTCTAGCCAGGCGGTCGCCGGCGTCTAGGCGGTCGCGGGCGCCACGCGCTCGCTCGGCTCCGGCTCCAGCGCCTCGAGCCGCCCCACGATCTCGTGCGCGTGGCGCACGAAGGCCGACGGGTCGAAGATCGCGTCGAGGTCCAGCTCCGGTGCCGCGGCCGCCAGCAGCTCGCGAAAATGCGTGCCGGTGTCCCAGGCCCGCTGCGCGTGCTCCTGCACGATCCGGTAGGCCTCGTCGCGGGTGCGGCCCGACTCCACGAGCGCCAGCAGCGCGCGCTGCGAGTACAGGGCGCCGTGAGTCGCCTCCAGGTTCGCGAGCATCCGGTCCTCGCGCACCGTCATCCCGTTGACCACCCGCAGGGCGAGCGACTGCGCGTAGTCGATCAGGATCGTCGCGTCCGGCAGCGTGACCCGCTCGACCGACGAGTGCGAGATGTCGCGCTCGTGCCACAGCGCGACGTTCTCGGTCGACGCCTGCGAGTACCCGCGCAGCAGCCGCGCGATCCCGGTGAGCCGCTCCGACACGATCGGGTTGCGCTTGTGCGGCATCGCCGACGAGCCCTTCTGCCCGGCGCGGAACGGCTCCTCGACCTCGCGCACCTCGGTGCGCTGCAGGTGGCGGATCTCGGTGGCGAAGCGCTCGAGTCCGGCGCCGGCGAGCGCTATGGCCGCCACCAGCTCCGCGTGCCGGTCACGCGCGACCACCTGGGTCGAGACCTCCTCCGCCCGCAGCTCCAGGCGCTCCAGCACGCGCCGCTCGAAGTCCGGCGAGGTGGCGGCGTAGGTGCCGACCGCCCCCGAGATCGCCCCCACCGACGCCTGCTCGAACGCGCGCTCGAGCCGGCCGAGGTTGCGGTCGGCCTCGAAGGCGAAGCCGGCGAGCTTGACGCCGAACGTGGTGGGCTCGGCGTGCACGCCGTGGGTGCGCCCCACGCACAGCGTGTCCCGATGCTCTCTCGCGCGCGCGACGAGCGCGGAGCGCAGCTCGCGCGCTCCGCGCAGCACGATCTCGCCGGCGGCGCGGACCTGGAGGGCCAGCGCGGTGTCGAGCACGTCGGAGCTCGTGAGGCCGAAGTGGATCCAGCGCCCGCCCGGCCCGGCGGACTCCGAGAGCACGTCCACGAAGGCCGCCATGTCGTGGTCGGTCACCTTCTCGCGCTCGTTCACGGCCTCGACCGTGAAGGTGGCGGCGCGGATGCCTTCGAGGTCCTCGGGCGTGGGGCCGTCCATCTCCTCGCACGCGGCGACCTCCACCCGCCGCCACGCCTCCATCCGGGCCTCGTCGGTCCAGACGGCGCCGATCTCCGGCCGCGTGTAGCGCGCGATCACGGTGTCGAGACTACTGACGCGCCAGGTCGCGACGGACCCCTTGAAATGGGGTAACCGCTTCTGGCACACTGCCGCGCCGTATGCGGGCAGGGGGGCTCTCATCCGTGGCGGCGGCTGCCGCGATCGCGGCGCTGACGCTGGCGGCACCGGCGGCCGCCGGACCCACCTTCCTCCTGAGCGCGAAGGGCGGCCAGCCCTCGATCGCGGTCGACACCGAGACCACCACGGGGCACATCGTCTGGAACGAGGGCCCGGACGTGAACGACGGCGCCAGCAGCACGGACGCGCTCCACTACTGCCGCGTCGCCCACTTCGGGAACGAGTGCTCGCACCGGCTCGACCTCGGCACCCACAGCTACGGCCAGCCGCAGGTGTTCACGCGGCCGGGCGGGCAGGTCGTCGTCGTCAAGCGCGAGCAGAACGGGACGATCCGCGCCCACATCTCGAATGACAACGGCACGACCTTCCCCGAGGTTCGCGACGTCGGGAGCGACTCCGACACGCACGCCAGCTCGCGCGAGAGCGTGCGGCCGGAGGGCAGCGACACGATCTTCTCGATCCAGGGCGACCTGGGGACCGGCTTCTACGCGCAGGCCACCCCACTCGGCGGATCCACGAGCGCCCGCGCGCAGCTGTTCGACTGGCCGAGCAACCGCCTCCGGTCGGCCTCGATCGGGCTGGCCGACCCGAACACGCCCGTCGCGGTCATGAACGAGGGCGGCTCCGACGGCAACATCCTGTTCCGCAAAGGTCCCTCGGGAGGCGACTACAACGACGCCGCCGCCTGGGGCCCGCCCACCCCCGTCGGCGCGGGCCGCAAGCCCGACCTCGCCTCCGGCCACGCCGGGCTGTTCCTCGCGAGCACCGGCGACTGCGGCGACTTCACCTGCAAGTGGCTGCTGCGCGAGTGGAACGGCAGCGGGTTCGGAGCCCCCCTCGCCCTGACGGACGACATGGTCGACTACGGCGCCGACCTGTACCAGGACGCGGCCGGGGGGATGGCGTTCGTGTACTTCGCGCACGGCGTTTACCTGCGCTACCGCCTGCCGAACGAGACCGAGTGGCGGGCTAACAGGCAGATCGCCTGCGACACCGACGCGCTGGCGCCGCGCGTCGCTCAGCGCTCGTTCACCGGTGAGGGCTGGGTCGTCTGGAGCGGCACGAACGGCTCCCAGTACTCGGCGAAGGCGGCGTCCACCAAGGCCGTCTCCGACTGCTCCGGCGGCGGCTCCGGCTCCGGCCCGTCGATGAGCATGACCAGCAGCTCCTCGACGATGAGCAGCTCGGGGAGCGTGAGCATGGGCCTGCGCTGCCCGGCGGACGCCGGCACCTGCAGCGGCAGCGTCCGCCTGCTCGTGCCGGCCAGCAGCCTGAGGCTGAGCGGCGCGGCCAGCAAGACGAAGAGCATCGGCAGCGGCAAGTTCAAGATCGCGGGCGGCAAGAAGGGCACGGCCAAGATCAAGCTGACCTCCGCCGGGCGCGCCCTGGTGCGCCGCAAGCGCAGCGTCAAGGTGACCGCGGAGATCCGGGCGAAGGACTCGGCCGGCGCCAAGCGCACGACCAAGAAGAAGGTCAAGGTCAAGGCACCGAAGTAGGAGGGCGCCGGGCTAGGCGAGGGCGCCGCGCAGCAGCGCCTGGGCCGACCAGCGCATGAGCTCCGCCGCCTCCTCGCGCGAGTGCCCGGCGACGTCGGTGAGCCAGACGAGCGCGTCGATTCCGACGGCCGTGGCGATCGCGGTCACCAGCCGGTCGAACTCGCCGGCCGCCAGCTCTTCGCGCAGGGGCGCGAGCGCCTCCGCGATCCACCCGATGCGCCGGCCGCTACGGAACGCGAGGTCGTCGCCGGTGCTCCTCCCCGGCTCGAGCGACAGCCTCAGCATCGCCCGCAGGGCCGCCTCGGACTCGAGCGTCATGCTCAGTAGCCCGTCGACCGCGATCCTCAGACGGGCGGCCGGGTCGGGGGGCGGTTCGTCGCCCAGCAGCGACACGGCCTCGAGCTGCGGGCGCGCGGCCGCGAGGAGGCTGCGCAGGTTCGGGAAGTAGCGGTACGCCGTGGCACGCGAGATCCCCGCCCGTGCGGCCGACGCCTCCACGGTCGGATTGACGCCCTCCCCGAGGAGCTCGCGAGCGGCGTCGATCAGCGCCGCGCGCGTGCGGGCCTTCTGCCGGCTCCGGCCGCCTTGCTCATATGAGACTTGACTGCTCATCATGATCAGTGTAGTCTCATGACGGACGGCAATGGCGGGGAGGTCCGAGATGACGGTCATGCGCGAGGAGCGAGACGGCGAGCTCCTCTGGTTCAACAACTCACTGATCACCTTCAAGGCGACGAGCGCCGAGACGGACGGGGCGTTCGTCCTGTTCGAGATGCTCTCGCGGCGCGGCAAGGCCACGCCGCTGCATCGGCATCCGGGTGAGGACGAGAGCTTCTACGTGTTCGACGGCGAGCTGCTCGCCCACGTCGACGGCCGCGAGGTCAGCGCCGGCCCCGGTGCGTTCCTCTCGATCCCGCGCGGTACGCCGCACGCGTTCGTGGTCGCGTCGGAGACGGTGCGCTTCCTGACCCTTCTCACGCCGGGACCCGCGGAGGCCGAGCAGTTCTTCCGCGACGCGGGCGAGCCGGCCGCGGCGGCGGAGCTGCCGCCCGACGGGCCGCTCGACATCCCGCGCATCCAGGCGTCGGCCGAGCGGAACGGGTCCGTGGAGCTGCTGGGCCCACCGCCGTTCGCGGTGGCGCAGTCGGTACCGGCCTAGCTGTAGCCCGGCGGCGGCTCGGCCGTCAGTCGTTGAAGCTGGCCGACCTGATCACGCCGCCGCGCTTCCACACGAACTCGTTCGTGCCGGAGAACCGCACGATCCCCGGCCCGTCGTTCGCGACCTCGCCGAAGAGGTCCGAGTCGATGTCGGCGCCCTCGTCGAGAACCTTGTCGCCCGAGTCCTTCACGAGGTGCACGCGGCAGGGGCAGCCGCCGCCCGGCGGGCTCGTCTCGAGCCAGGCGAGCGCGAAGCCGTCCTGGTCGGTGGGGCGCGAGAGCGCGATGAGGTCGAAGCCGCTCCCGGCCGCCCGGCGCATGATCGTCCTGCCGGTCCGCAGCGACTTGACGACGACCCTGAACCGGCACGGGTCCTTGGTGCAGTCGGTGTCCACGAACGCCACGCCCGCCCCGCTCCCGTCGTTGAAGTCCTGGGTGAGTCGGATGCTGCGGATGTAGCGGACCGGCACGTCCTCGTCCGCATCGCCGCCGGCGACCGCCGCGGTGCCGAGCGGCACCTTCCTGCCGGTGCGGAACGAGCACGCGTAGATGGCCGTGCGGGAGGTGTCCCTGGCGAACTCGCGCTCGAGCCCGTACACGCGCGCGTCCTCGTTGGCGGTGATCGGCTGAGCGCCCGGCACCACGCAGCGCGAGGTCGGGTCCTTCGTGTTCGGCGCCGCTCCGGCGCCGATCGCACCCGCCACCAGGGCCGCGCCGGCCGCGGCCACGATCGTCCTCTTCATCCCGTCCCCCTGTCGTCGTCGCCGCTCAGAACCCGGGCGCGAGGCCGGGGTTGCGGAGCTACGTGCGGCCCAGGATGCGCGCCGCCAGCACCGCCGCGTTGCGCGCGTTGTCCACGCCCACGCACGCGACCGGCACACCCGGCGGCATCTGCGCGATCGCCAGCAGCGCGTCGAGCCCGCCGGCGACCGACGTCGAGCTCGTGAGCGGCACGCCGATCACGGGGAGCTGCGTGTGCGCCGCCACCACGCCCGGCAGCGCGGCCGCGAGGCCGGCCCCCGCGATGATCACGCGCAGCCCGCGCATCTGCGCGTTCTTGGCGTAGTCGGCCACGGTGTCGGGGTCGCGGTGCGCGCTCATCACGCGCGTCTCGGACTTGATGCCCTGCTCCTCCAGCCAGACGCTCGCCTTCTCCATGGCCGGCATGTCGCTCTTCGAGCCCATCACGATGCCGACGAGCGGCGCGTCCACGTCCAGCTCCTCGAACTCGTCCTGCACCTCGGTCTCGGTGATCGCTCCGGGATCCGGAACAGCCGCCTCGCTCATGCACCCACCCTCTCCACCGCACGTGCGGCGATATCGCGTCTCAGTTGCTTTCCATCGAACTCGATCCGGTCGGCCGCCACGTACGCGGTCGTCCGCGCGGCCTCCGGGTCGTCACCCAGGCCGGTCACGTTCAGCACGCGCCCGCCCGCCGTCACCAGCCCGCCCTCGGCCTCGGCGGTGCCCGCGTGGAGCACCTCCGTGTTCAGTGCGTCGAGGCCGCGCAGACCGTCGATCCGGTCGCCCTTCGACGAGCTTTCCGGGTACCCGCGCGAGGCCAGCACCACGGTGACCGCCCACTGCTGCGACCACTCGATCTCCACGCCCTCGAGGCCGCCCTCGCGCGCCGATCGCTCGAGCAGGTCGAGCAGGTCGGAGCGCAGCCGCGGCAGGATCGCCTGCGTCTCGGGGTCGCCGAAGCGGCAGTTGTACTCGAGCACCTTCGGGCCGGCCGCGGTCATCATCAGGCCCGCGTAGAGCACCCCGTGGTAGGGGGTGCCGCGGCGGCGCAGCTCGTCCACGATCGGCTGGTGCACGGCCAGCGCGAGCGCCCGCGCGTGGTCCTCGTCGAAGCCGGGGACGGGCGAGTAGCTGCCCATCCCGCCGGTGTTGGGGCCCTCGTCGCCGTCGCGGATGCGCTTGTAGTCCTGGGCCGGCGCCATCGGGACGGCGCGCACGCCGTCGCAGAGCGCGAGCAGCGAGAGCTCCTCGCCGTCGAGGAACTCCTCCAGCACCACCTCCGTGTCGCCGAAGCGGCGCTGGCCGAAGAACTGGTCGATCGCGTCGCGCGCCTCGGCCTCGGTCTGGCAGATGATCACGCCCTTGCCCGCGGCCAGCACGTCGGCCTTGAGCACGGCCGGGTAGGACGCGCACGGGATCTGCGCCTCGGCCTGCTCGCGGCTGCGCAGGACCATGTACGAGGCGGTGGGCACGCCGCACGCCTTCATCAGCTCCTTGGCGTACGTCTTCGACCCCTCGATGCGGGCGGCCTCGGCGGTCGGGCCGAAGGCGGCGATGCCGGCCTCGGCGAGGGCGTCGACCAGGCCGGCGACCAGCGGCGCCTCGGGACCCACGACCACCAGGTCCGCCCGCTCGTCGCGCGCCGCGGCCACCAGGCCGTCGATGTCGTCGACGGGCACGTCCACCAGGGGGATGCGGTCGCGGGCGATCCCGGCGTTGCCGGGCGCCGCCAGCACCTCGGGGTGCTGCGGGCTGCGCAGCAGCGCGCGCACGAGCGCGTGCTCGCGACCGCCGGAGCCGACTACGAGGACCCTCTTCGTCAAAGCGTGGCTATGAAGTCCTCGACCGGGATCCCGGTGAGCGTCTCGTAGCGGGCGGTGCCGCGGGAGCCGAGCTCGAGCGAGACCCGCGCCATGGTCTTCTCGTCGGGCGCCTCGATCACGTTCACGAAGTCGTACTGGCCGAGCACCGCCCACTGGGCCTTCACGGAGGCGCCGAGCTGCTCGACCTCCTTGTTGACCTCGAGGATCCGGGACGGGTTGTTCTTGAGCGTCTGGACTCCCTCGGGGGTGAGGGTGGTGAGCATCACGTACGTGGGCAAGGCCTTCCTCCGGTGGCGGGGCTGCTTCCGGGCGCACGCTACTACGCCGCCCGTGCTCAAGGAATCCGCATCGCGCGCCGACTCGCCATACATGGATTCGACCGGCGGCCCCGGACTCGAAGCGCTCGAGCACGCCCTGCCTGAGGCGAGGACATACGTGCGCGCGTTCCTGGCCGCCGAGCCGCTCCCCTCCGAGCTGCTGGGCGAGCCGCTCGAGCCGCTGGCCGAGGACGCGGCAGAGGCGGTCCGCTCCGAGCTCGGCGACGACGAGGCGGCCCGGATGGCGGCCGTCGCGATGGAGCTCGTGCGCGACGTCTTCCCCTCGGACCTCGCCGTCGAGGACGCGGCGAGCTGGCCGCTCTGCGCCGCCCTGCTGCCGCACGTGGTCACCGCCGCGGCGCACGCCCGGCGCCTGAGCGTCGCCCACGACGCGGCTGCGTTCGCACTCGTCGCCGGATCCGCCTACCTGATCGCCGCGCACGGCGCCAGCGACGGCGCCCGCTCGCTGGCCGAGCGCGCCCTGGAGATCGCCCGCGCCGCGCCGCGCCCCTCGGAGCTCGCCCTGGCCGAGGCGAACGCCCAGCTCGCGGCCGTCCTGCTCGCGCAGGGCGAGGCCGTCGCGGCCCGCGGCCTCGAGGAGGAGGCGCTCGACGTGAGAGTTCGCGTTCAGGGAATCGAGCATCCGGACACACTCGGCTCCATGAACAACCTCGCGATCATCCTCGAGGAGCAGGGCGACCCCCGCGGCGGGCACGAGCTGCGCGAGGCGGCGCTCGCCGGCGCGCGGCGCGACCTCGGCGAGGACGACCCGCGAACGCTGACGATGACCAACAACCTCGCCCGGTCGTACTTCGCGGCCGGCGACCTGCGCCGCGCCCGCGTGCTGGACGAGCGGGTGCTGGAGACGCGGCGCCGCGTGCTGGGCGAGGAGCACCCGAAGACGCTCGCCTCGAAGTCCAATCTGGCAGTGGTGATGACCGCGCTCGGCGAGGAGCGCGCCGCCCGCGTGCTGCACGAGGAGGTGCTCGAGGCGCGGACCCGGCTGCTCGGCGAGACGCATCCGATGACCATCCAGGCGATGAGCAACCTGGGCGCGACGCTCCACAAGCTCGGCGAGCACGACCGCGCGCGCGAGCTGCACGAGCGCGTGGGCGAGCTGATGGACGACGCGCCCACGCTGGCCGGCTACACGCAGCTCAACAACCTCGCGGAGATCCGCGGCGCGCAGGGCGACCTCGAGTCGGCCCGCGAGCTGCACACGGAGCTGCTCGCGCACGCGCGCGCGACGCTCGGCGAGGAGCACCCGAAGACGCTGACCGCGATGTCGAACCTGGCCGCCACCCTGTGGCACCAGGGCGAGCGCGCGCGCGCCCACGAGCTGGCGCAGGCCGTGGTGGCCGTGCGACACCGCACGAACGGGGCCGAGCATCCCGACACGCTGCACGCGATGGGCAACCTCGCTGCGATGCAGGCGCAGGGCGGGATGCCGTCCGCCGCCCGGGTGGTCTACGAGCAGCTCGTGGCCGCCCGCCGCTCCGTCTACGGCGAGCGCCACCCGGCGACGGTCGCCGCGATGGAGGGCCTCGCGCTCGTGCTCCGCGACCTGGGCAAGCGCCGCGAGGCGCGCGCCGTGGGGCGCCGGGCCGAGGAGCTCGGCGGGCAGGACCCGACGCGGATGCTCACGCGGCTGCGCCGGCGCTAGCCGGGCGGCTAGTCGATCAGGCGCTTCGTCATCCGGCTGATAGCCACGCGCCAGAGGACGATCGCCAGGCCCAGCAGCGCCAGCACCCGCAGCGGGTCGGTCGCCTCGAAGCCGAAGCTCGCGTGGCGCACGAGCTCGACCAGGTGGTGCAGCGGGTTGAGCTGCGAGGCGATCTGGAAGCCCTCGGGGAGCTGGCCGATCGGGAAGAAGGTGCCGGCTACGAGGAACAGCGGCGTGACGAAGAGCGTCGTCACGTAGTTGAACTGGTCGATCTTCTCGACGGTGCCGGCCACCGCGATGCCGAACGCGGCGAAGCCGAGCGCGGTGATGAAGTTGAACAGCGGCACGAGCAGCATCCCGGGCGCCGGGTCGAGGCCGAAGCCCATCGCGGCCAGCAGCGGGAACGTGCCGTAGACGCCGGCGCGGATCCCGATCCACAGCATCTCGGCCGTGACGAGCTCCTCGACGTCGACCGGCGCGGCCAGGATCGCGTCGTAGGTGCGCTGGAAGTGGTGCTTGACGAAGACGCCGAACATCGCCGGCAGCGCGCTCGAGAAGATCACCGCCGTGGCGACCATCCCGGTGCCGACGAACTCCACGTACTCGAGCCCCTCGACCTTGTCCACGATCGTCGCGCCCAGGCCCAGCCCGAACGCCAGCAGGTAGACGATCGGCTCGAGCACGCTCGAGAACGTCATCGACTTCCAGATCGTCCGGTAGTTGGCCATCTCCCGGCTCATCACGCCGGCGATCGCGGCGGGGTCCAGGCGCCTCATCCGGCCCCCCGGCCCGGTCACTCCGCCTCCTCCCCCGTGAGCAGCACGAAGACGTCCTCGAGCGTGGCCGCGCGGCGGATCGACTCGGCCGGGAACGCCTCGTCGCCGGCGTTCTCGGAGCCCACGATCGCCACCGCGGGTCCGGCCGGCCGCACGCGCAGGCCCTGCGCCTCGGCCTGCGCCCGCACCTCGGCCAGCCGCGCGGGCGGGCCGTAGAACTCGGCTGTCTCGCGGCCGGCGTGCTCGGCGATCAGGTCGCGCGGCTTCCCGCGGGCGAGGACCTTCCCGTTGGCCATGACCGCCACCTCGTCGGCCAGGCGCTCGGCCTCCTCGATGTAGTGGGTGGACATGAGGATCGTCTTGCCCTCGGTGCGCAGGCCGTCGATCAGCGTCCACAGCTCGGTGCGGATCTGGGGGTCCAGGCCGACGGTCGGCTCGTCGAGCAGCAGCAGCTCGGGCGAGTGGATCAGCCCGCGCGCGAGCAGGAGGCGGCGCCGCATGCCGCCGGAGAGCTTGTCGACGGGGTCGCCCTCGCGCTCGGCGAGGCGAGCGATGGCGAGGCCCTTGTCGATCGCGGCGCGCACGTCGCGCACGCGGTAGAGCCGGGCGAAGATCGCGAGGTTGTCGCCGACGGTCACGTCCACGTCGAGGTTGTCGAGCTGCGGCACGACGCCCATCCGCGCCCGCGCGTCCTTCGACTCGCGCGGGAGCTGGTGGCCGAGAACCGTGATCTCGCCCGCGTCGGCGATGGCCTGCCCGGTGAGCATCCGCATCGTGGTGGACTTGCCGGCCCCGTTCGGCCCGAGCAGGCCGAGACAGATGCCGGGCGGCACGTCGAGATCGAGCCCGTCCACGGCGGTGATCGGGCCGAAGCTCTTCTTGACGCCGCGGAGGCGGATGGCGGGCTCGGTGGTCATCGTCACTGGACGATATGACCGGCGGGACCCGCCGAACTGAGCGGTTGCTTACGCAGCCGCTTCGTAAGCCCCCGTAGCAAAGGCCTCAGAAAAAAAGAGACCCGGCCCACGAGGGGCCGGGTGGTATGACGTACATAGTATCGGCAGGTCGGACGGACTTCAACAGCTACCAACCGGCTGGCTTCGCATGTCCGCCTGCCGGATCCGGCAGTTGATTGCTGGTGATGTCGCCCCTCGTCAACTTCCGCCACCAGTGGCCCCCCACGCCGTCGGTTGGGGCACCTTTCAGTGCCCCTGCCGTGTAGTTCCGTGAGGGGTTGACTGTCCCCACAGGCACGCGAGGACGCGCCTCCTTGACTGCGAAGCGCAGATCACTGTCGTTCGAAACCACTATCGCGGCATTGACGTTCGGCGTCAGCACGTCGAGCAAGAGGTGTGCCGCCACATTGACATCCGAGCCCTTCTCCTCACGGCGTGCGTGCTTGACCATGAATGACGCTCCCGGAACAGGGGCATCAGCGCCGTCGCGGATCATCACTGGCCAGTTTGAACGGGTCAGCACAGGACGGCCCTGCGGGCCCTCGACGGCCAGCGGAGCTTTCTTCACCCTCGACACGTAGTAGCCGTACTCGATCCAATCTGCCGACCCTGAGCCTTGCAACGCTTTGAGATAGATGTCTTGTTCCGCGTAGCCAGTCGGATTCTCGGCGGCGTCAATGCGAGCCGTGCAGTAAACGAGCCGCGTGATAGCGGCCCCACTCCATGATGGAGGAACGAGGCTCGACGCCAAGCCGCGAAGATCGAGCCAGCGCCACCCCGGCACGCTCCCTCCACAGAGCCCGCGTGCCCCGTAGTACAGGTTGTAGCCGTCGATGTAAACGCCGACGTCCATAACCAGACAATAACTTCCAAGCGCTCAATCGCGCTACGAACGCGCGACGTTCTACGCAGCCGCCGGCTCGGCGGCCGCGCGCACCGGCTCGAAGACCAGCTCGCCGTCGCGCGCGTCGACCATCACGGTGTCGCCCGCCGCGAAATGGCCCTCGAGCAGCGCCAGCGCCAGGCGGTCCACGAGCTGCTTCTGGATCACGCGCTTCAGCGGGCGCGCTCCGTAGGTCGGGTCGTAGCCCAGGTTGCCGATCAGCGTGCGGGCGTCGCCGGTCAGCTCGACCTCCACCCCGCGGTCGCGCACGCGCTCGATCAGCTTGGCGACCTGGATGTCCACGATCGCGCCGATCTGCTCGCGGGTGAGCTGGCCGAACTCGACGATGTCGTCCAGGCGGTTCACGAACTCGGGCTTGAAGTGGCCCTCCACGCCGGCGCGACCGCCGGGGATGTTCGAGGTCATGATCAGCACCGCGTTCTTGAAGTCCACGGTGCGGCCCTGGCTGTCGGTCAGGCGCCCGTCGTCCATCACCTGGAGCAGGATGTTGAAGACGTCGTTGTGGGCCTTCTCGATCTCGTCGAGCAGCACCACGCTGTACGGCCGGCGGCGCACCGCCTCCGTGAGCTGGCCGCCCTCCTCGTAGCCGACGTAGCCGGGCGGCGCGCCCACGAGCCGCGAGACGGAGTGCTTCTCCATGTACTCGGACATGTCGATGCGCACCATCGCCTGCTCGGAGTCGAACATGAACTCCGCGAGCGCGCGGGCCAGCTCGGTCTTGCCGACGCCGGTCGGGCCGATGAAGAGGAACGTGCCGATCGGGCGGTTCGGGTCTTGCAGCCCGGCACGCGAGCGGCGCAGCGCGTTCGAGACCGCGTCGACCGCCTCGTCCTGGCCCACCACGCGGTCGTGCAGCCGCGCTTCCATCTGGATCAGCTTCTCGACCTCGCCCTCCATCAGCTTGGAGACGGGGATGCCGGTCCACTTGGCCACGACCTCGGCCACGTCCTCGTCGTCGACCTCCTCCTTGAGCATCGTGGAGACGGACTGGAGCTCGGACAGCCGCGCCTCCTGCTCGCGCACGGTGCGCTCGAGCTCGGGGATCTCGCCGTAGCGCAGCTCGGCCGCACGCTGGAGGTCGGCGTCGCGCTCGGCGCGCTCCGCCTCGCGGTGGGCGGCCTCGAGCTTCTCCTTTGTCTCGCGGATCGCCTCGATGGCCTCCTTCTCGGACTGCCACTGGGCCTTCATGCCGGCGGAGCGCTCGCGCAGCTCGGCCAGCTCGCGGTCGATCGCCTCGCGGCGGCCGACCGACGCGTCGTCGCGCTCCTTCTTCAGCGCCTGCAGCTCGATCTCGAGCTGCTGGATGCGGCGCTCGACCTCGTCGATCTCGGTCGGCATCGAGTCGATCTCGATGCGCAGCCGCGAGGCGGCCTCGTCGATCAGGTCGATCGCCTTGTCGGGCAGGAAGCGGTCGGCGATGTAGCGCTGGGAGAGCACGGCGGCCGCGACGATCGCGCTGTCCTGGATGCGCACGCCGTGGTGCACCTCGTAGCGCTCCTTGAGGCCGCGGAGGATCGCGATCGCGTCCTCGGTGTTCGGCTCCTCCACGTGCACGGGCTGGAAGCGGCGCTCGAGCGCGGCGTCCTTCTCGATGTGCTTGCGGTACTCGTCGAGCGTCGTGGCGCCCACCGCGCGCAGCTCGCCGCGGGCGAGCATCGGCTTGAGCAGGTTGGCGGCGTCCACGGCGCCCTCGGCGGCGCCGGCGCCCACGATCGTGTGCAGCTCGTCCATGAACAGGATCACCGTGCCCTGGGCCTCGGCGACCTCCTTGAGCACGGCCTTCAGCCGGTCCTCGAACTCGCCGCGGTACTTGGCGCCGGCCACGAGCGCGCCGATGTCGAGCGCGATGACGCGCCGGTCGCGCAGCGACTCGGGGATGTCGCCGGAGACCACGCGCTGGGCGAGGCCCTCGACGATGGCGGTCTTGCCGACGCCGGGCTCGCCGATGAGGACGGGGTTGTTCTTCGTGCGCCGGCTGAGGACCTGGATCACGCGGCGGATCTCGTCGTCGCGGCCGATCACGGGGTCGAGGTCGCCCGAGCGCGCGCGCTCGGTGAGGTCGACGCCGACCCGCTCGAGC
>DASVVS010000118.1:0-47572 GCA_036386455.1 Thermoleophilaceae bacterium | reverse complement strand
CCGCCGCGACGAGGCGCGCCGCCACCTCGCGCTGGCAGCCCAGCTGCGGCCCGACCGGGCCGACTACCGCGTCTATCGCGACCGCCTGCGCGCCGCCTGAGGCGCGGCCTCGGCCGCGGCGCCTATGCTCCCGCCGGGGGGGAGCAGCGGTGCGCCACGTTCTAATCGCCGTAGTCGCAGCGGTCGCAGTCCTGGCCGGCGCCGCGACGATTGCCCGCGCCGAGTTCCCGTACAGCGAGTCCGGCGGCGACAAGCGCGACTTCACGACCCTGAAGACACCGAAGGGCAAGGTCCCGAAGGATCTCGACGACCGCGAGGAGAACGTCTGGAAGTTCTCGGCCTCGCCCGAGGCGGACAACTTCCCGGTGAACCTCGAGCCGCGTGAGCTCTTCGGGATTCGCGGAGCGCACGTGGCGGATGTCGACGCCACGCGCGACACGGCCTGGACGGTCACGACCGGCCGGCCCGACGTGAGGATCGCCGTGCTCGACTCGGGTTTCGAGTGGAACGACGCCAAGAACGCCGACCTTCGCTTCAAGACCTGGCTCAACCGTGGCGAGCTGCCGCGGCCCAACCACTCCGGCCCCGACCTGGTGGGCGGCGTGAGCTGCGGCTCCTACGGCGACGCCCACGACGCCAACGGCGACAACGTCTTCAACCTCCTCGACTACGCCTGCGACTCACGCCTGCGCAAGGACATGCCGCGCAACGTGAACCCGTCGCTGCTCGACCCCCAGGACGTGCTGATCGCGTTCAGCGACGGCGATGACGACGACGGCAACGGGTTCGCCGACGACATGGTCGGCTGGGACTACCTCGACGACGACAACGACCCCTACGACGACGTGCAGTACGAGCATGGGACCGGCGAGGCGGAGGGCTCGAGCGCGGAGGTGGGGAACGACGTGCAGTGGGCGGGCACCTGCCCCAACTGCATGGCGATGCACATGCGCGTGGGCGACTCGTTCGTCGCCGACGACAACCGCTTCGGCATGGCGGTGATCTATGCCGTGGACAACGGCGCGCTCGTGATCCAGGAGGCGCTCGGCACGCTCAACAACACGCAGCTCGGGCAGCGCTCGATCGACTACGCGTACAACCACGGCGTGGTGGTGATGGCGTCGGCGGCCGACGAGGCGGCGCAGCATCACAACTACCCCTCGAGCCACGAGCACACGGTCATCACCAACTCGGTCACGAAGTACTTCGACGTGGAGGGCGTGCCCGCCCAGTCGCCGCGCTCGTACCTGACCTTCAACGGCTGCACGAACTTCTCGTCGAAGATCGCGATCGCGGTGCCGAGCACGAGCTGCTCGTCCGACGCGGTCGGGGTGGGGTCCGGGATGGCGGGCCTCGTGCTGAGCGCGGCGCTGAACGGCGTGCAGCAGGGCAAGCTCAGACCGCACCCGACCTGCAGGCGGGTCGACGGCAGCCCGTGCCCGCTCAGCGCGAACGAGGTCAGGCAGATCATCGCCTCGGGCAGCTTCGACGGGCAGACCCAGCCCGACGACGTGAACTTCAACCAGACCGTGCTCGGCCCGCAGCCCGAGCCGTCGTGCTCGCCGTCGCCCGCGCCGGGCTGCACGGACCCCAACCTCGCGCTCCAGCAGCAGGTGAACGGCAACCGGCCGGTCGTCTCGCCGCCCGCGAGCCGCAGCTACCCGGCGCGCTTCGGGCACGACCAGTTCTACGGCTGGGGCCGCATCAACACCTTCCGGGCGGTGCGGCGAGCCGCCGACGGGCTCACGCCGCCCGAGGTCGAGATCGCCTCGCCCGAGTGGTTCTCGCAGGTGGACCCGGCCAAGCCGACCGCCCAGATCGACGCTCAGGTGTGGGCGCGCGGGGCGAAGTACTCGTGCCGGGTCTACGTGGCGCCGGGCTCGTATCCGAACAACCGCCTGACCACGGACTCGCCGCCGGGGGACTTCGCCGAGGTGCCGTCGCCGGTTTGCAACGGCGAGTCACGGACCGAGCCGATCGACGGCACGGTGGCGGCGCTCGACGTGGCGGCGCTGAAGGAGCGCTTCCCGCCGGACGCCGGCGACTTCCGCGGACCCGAGACCGGGCAGGGGGCGGGGCAGACCTCGAACGGGCGGCCGAACGCGGAGCCGTACGGGTTCGTGGTGCGAGTGGTGGCCACGAGCGCCGAGGAGAACCCGGGCGTGACCGCGACCGGCGAGGACCGCCGCAACCTCTTCCTGCACCGCGACCAGAGCATGCTCGACGGCTTCCCGAAGCGCCTGCCGAGCGACGGCGAGTCCTCGCCGGCGTTCGCCGACCTCGACGGCGACAACCGCAACGAGCTGGTCTTCGGCACCGCCGACGGGTGGGTGCACGCGATGCGCCGCGACGGCTCCGAGCTGCCCGGCTGGCCCGTGCGCACGGATCCGCTGCCACTCCACGCGGGCGGGCGCGCGTTCACGAGCCGCGAGGTCGCCGCCGGCACCTCGCACGGGGCGGTGCTCTCGTCGGTCGCGATCGCGGACCTCGACCGGGACGGCGTCTACGAGGTGGTGGTCACCGACTTCGAGGGCAAGCTCTACGCCTGGTCGGCGGGCGGGAAGCTCCTCTGGAAGCGCTCGTCCGACGTGGCGTACTCCGGCAAGCCGCAGTCGCCGTTCGAGAACGCGCGGGTCGGCGCCCGCAACCGGACCCAGCGCGGCTTCATCGCCTCGCCGGTCGCGGTGGACCTCGACCGCGACGACGGCGGGCGGCTCGAGGTGGTGGCCGCCGCGATGGACCGGCACGTGTACGCCTTCAACCACGACGGGTCGGGCGTCGCGGGCTATCCGGTGCTGGTCGTGGACCCGGGCAAGGTCAAGTCGGTCGACCCGCGCACCCACCAGGTCACGTTCGACAACTCGAAGACGGGCTCGTCCGGCGACGCGGTCAACGGGATGCTGCAGGGCGCGATCATCGACACGCCGGCGCTCGGCAACATCGCGGGCGACGGGCGGCCCGAGATCGTCGTCGGCACGAACGAGGAGTACCTCGCGGGCGAGGGCGACGAGGGCGGGACCAACATCAGCGGCAACAACGCCGCGAGCGCGCAGGCGGCTGCGCAGACCGGCGCGCTGGCGAACGCCAACACGCGCCTGTTCGCCATCAAGCCGGAGGGCGAGCGCGACGGCAGCCTCACCTCGCGCGACTGGATCGTGCCGGGCTGGCCGGCGAAGATGGCGCTGCTGCAGCCGCATCTCCTGCCGGTCGTGGGCGAGGGCGTGACGGGCGCGCCGGCGATCGCGCCGGTGCAGTGCCCGAGCGGCGGGGGCGGGTCGAAGGTGGGGGCGTTCGGCAACACGGGAGTGGCGTACGTCTTCAACGGCGACGGGACCTCGTGCCTCGGGCGCCAGAACGGCCGCGACGTGTCGATGGACACCGACGGCGGCACCGGGAATGCCGCGGACCGCCCGGCGTTCCCGGCGGTGGGGCACCCGGCGTTCGGCGACGTGGGCGGCGGGGTCTCGCTGCTCGGCCCGGTCGCCGGGCTCGGCCGCGCGCTCGACGTGCTGCTGCCGGAGTACCAGACCACGGGGCAGGACCAGCTGGCCGCGTGGGACCCCACCAGCGGGCGCTTCAGGCAGGGCTTCCCGGCGCGGATGAACGACCTGCAGTTCCTGACCGGACCGTCGGTGGCGAACGTCGACGCGGGCGCCTCCGAGGAGGTGGTCGCCGCCTCGGCCCACCTCGACCTCCAGGCGTTCGACGGGAGCGGCCAGGCCGTGGGCGGCTTCCCCAAGCTCACCTCCGACTGGACGGTGGCGAACCCGCTGATCGGGACGTTCGGAACGCTCGACAGCGACCCGGCCGCCCGGCGCGTGGTGGTGGCAGCCACCCGCGGCGGCGCGCTGCTGGCCTACTCGACGGACGCGCCGCCGTGCGGCGCGGGCGCGCGACCCCTCGGGTCCTGGCCGCGCTTCCACCACGACCTGGCCAACTCGGGCGACTACTCGCGCGACGCGGTCGGTCCCGGCAGGCCGCTGGACGTGAAGCTGTTCACCGCGGGGATCACGCTGCGCGCGCCGGGCGACGACCTGATGTGCGGCAAGGTCGCCGGCTACGAGCTCGTGCAGTCGGACCGGCCGCTGACGGGGGCCACGTTCGAGGAGGGCGATCCGATCCCGGTGGTCAAGCGGCGCGACGATCTCGCCGGGCCGGGGCTGATCGAGGGAATCGGGCTGGGGGGGACGCTGTCGCGGTACCTCAACATCCGCGCGGTCGACGACCAGGGGAACGTGGGGCCCACCGTCGTCGTCGCCACCCGCTCCATCCAACCCGGGACACCTCCGGAGCTGCAGGACGTCGCCGGCTTGATCAGCTCGTGCGCCGATGGCACCGCTCCGCGTTCGTCGATCAGCACCAAGAGCACCAGGGTCGGGCGCAAGCGGCTCTACGTGCGGGGGCGTACCGCCGATCGTGGCTGCAAGGACGCCTCGGCCGCCAAGGCCCTCAACGGTCTCGCCGTCACCGTCTCGGTCTCCAAGCGCGAGGGCCGCAAGTGCCGGTTCGTCGAGGCCACCGGGCGGCTCGGCAAGCGGCGCTCCTGCGGGCGGCCCACGAAGCTGCGCGCGAAGGGCAGGTACAACCTGAAGACGCGCAAGATCGAGTGGACGCTCAAGAGGACGGTCAAGATCCCGCGCGGGCGCTACCGCCTGCGGGTGACCGGAGTGGACCAGAGCGGCAACCTCGAGCGCCGCGTCTCGCGCAAGAACAGCCGGTCGTTCAGCGTTCGCTGAGGCGGGGTATACGCGCTCGGCAACCAACCGAGGGAGACCGATGAGAAAGCTCGTACTGGCCGTCACGCTCGCCGCCGCGCTGGCGGTTCCGAGCGCGGCGAGCGCGATCTCGGCGAACATGCTCGTGCTGCCGAACCCGACGGTCACCGCCGTCGCGACGACCTTCGACGGCTCGCTGTCGAGCCCGCTGACGTTCCAGATCGGCTGCCCGAGCTACATCGAGACCTACACGTGGAACTTCGGCGACGGAACGGGCGCGACCGGCAAGCAGGTGCGCCACACCTACGCGCGGCCGGGCACCTACGCGGCGAGCCTGACCGTGGACAGCGGCGCCGAGTGGTGCCTGAAGAGCACCGACACCGAGACGGTCACCGTTCTGCGCTGAGCCACCCGGACGGCTCCGGCGGCTGGGTGAGGGCGTGCGCGTAGCCGCGCACGGCGAGCACGCCCTCAGCCGCCAGCCCGAGGAGCCGGTCCACGGCGCGCTCGTCGACCGCCTGCACGGGAAGGTCGCCCATCACCCAGACGTCGCCTGAGCGCGTGAGGGCCATGCGCACCAGGCGCGTCTGACGGTTCCACTGGAGGAGCACGCGCGGGTCGAGGTCCTCGCGCGCGGGGTGCGCGAACGCCTGCACCTTCAGGAGCCCGTCGTCGATCCGGATGCCGACGTCGCACGGCCAGCCGCCGGCGGTCTCGGCCGCCAGCGTGATGCCCCATTCGCCGTGCGCGAGGCGGCGCACCTCGCCGGGCAGGGAGTCGAGGTACCGGTCTATGACGTCGACGGCAGCGATTAGGTCAATGTACGGGCGGCATGCGCGCCGTGGTTCAGCGAGTTTCGTCCGCGTCGGTCTCCGCCGACGGCTCCGAGGTCGCCTCGATCGGCCCCGGGCTGCTGGTGCTGCTCGGCGTGCGCGCCTCCGACGGGCCGGACGAGGCCGACCGCCTCGTGCGGAAGCTCCTCGCGCTGCGGATCTTCGAGGACGACGGCGGCCGGATGAACCGCTCGGTCGCCGACGCCGGCGGCGCGATCCTCTGCGTCAGCAACTTCACGCTCTACGGCGACACCCGCAAGGGCAACCGGCCGAGCTTCGTGGACGCGGCGCGGCCGGAGCAGGCGGAGCCGCTGTACGAGCGGGTCCGCGACGGCCTGGGCGCGGCGGGCGGGATCTTCGGCGCCCGGATGGCCGTGTCGCTGGTGAACGACGGACCGGTGACGGTGCTCGTGGAGACCTGACCCACCGGACGAGGGGGGCGAACTTTCGCGGTTGTGACCTTTGGTCCCATATGGGGGCCAAGATGTGGCAACGGGTTCTCGAGTTCGCGCGAAAGCAGCACGGCGCGGTCTCGAGGCCGCAACTGCTGGGGATCGGTTGCACCGACAAAGCGATCAAGCACCTGCTCGCCAGCGGGAAGCTGCACCGCACGGAATGGCGCGGGGTGTACGTGGTCGGGCGTCCGGAGCTCACTGAGTTCGGCCGTCTTCGCGCGGCGCTGCTCACCTGCGGCGAGGAATCGGTGCTGGTTGGGCCAAGCGCGGGCCACCTATGGCGCATCTGGAGGCCGCGCGGGCGAGATATCCATGTGTCGGTGCCCGCCGTTCAGCAGCGCCGGGCTCGCAAGGGCATCGCGGTCCACCGCCGCGCCCTGTCGCAGAGGGACATCACACGCGAGCGCGGCATCCCGGTCACGTCACCGCTCCGCACGGTCATCGACCTTGCCGCCCGAGCGACCCGGGACGAGGCCGAGCGCCTCATCAACGCCGCCGACGCCCGCAACCTCCTACGGGCCGACACCCTTCGCGAAGCGCTCGACGGCCGCCGCGGCGAGCCCGGAGTGCCGGTGCTCACGCAGATCCTCGACCGCGACACGTTCGTCCTCACCGAGTCCGAGCTGGAGCGGCTCTTCCTACCCCTGGCGGAGGCGGCTGGCCTGGGCAAACCGGAGTCCCAGAAGCGCTTCGGCCCCCACCGCGTGGACTTCTACTTCCCGGAGGCGAACCTGGTGGTCGAGTGCGACAGCCTGAGATACCACCGCACGACGCTCCAGCAACGCCGAGACATAGAGCGCGATCACATGCACATAGGTGCTCGCCGTAATCGGCTGCGCCTGCTCCACCACCAGATCAAGCACGAGCCCGAGCAGGTGATGCGGCTGCTCAGGCTTCAGGCAGAGGCGCCCAGCATCCGCGCGGCGTCTTCTGGTTGAAGGTGCCGTTGCGCGTGCCGCGCTTGTGCGGGCCGTGCCAGCCCCACGTGTCGCCGAAGGGGTTCTCCGGATCGTTCTTGGCGAGCGGGCGCGTGAGCCAGCAGTCGACCACCCGCAGCTGCCGGGCGAGCATCCGGTCGGCCTGGGCCTGCGTGGTCGCGTTCTCGCGCACGCCGCGCGCCGACTCGTCGCGCAGCGACTGGATCACGTGCGCGCGAACGGCGTCGGTGGACTTGCCGTTGCGCCGCGCGATCTTGTACGGGCTGAGCCCCTTCTGGCGGAGGCGGTTCCACGTGGGGCGGTCGACGCCGAACAGGTCCACGATGTGGCCGGTCTCGTGACCGTTCAGGTGCGACCCGTGGAAGACGTGGAAGAAGACGTGCTGCGCGAGGTGGCCCTCGGTGATGGTCCGCTGCGCGCGGTCGAGCAGGACGCGGTACTCGGTCTTCGTGAGCGACGCCCGGCGCGGGGCCATCAGGCGCTTGGCGAGCGTCGCCGGGTCGACTCCGCGCCGGCGCGCGAGCTGCGCGACCGTGTGGTGGTCGTCCGCCATCCACTCGAAGAGCGTCCGGGTGTCGATGCCGAGCGCGGCGTACAGGTCGCTCTCGTCGTAGGGGACCCAGTGCTTGTGGCTCCACACCTCGTTCGGCAGCCAGTGGTGGTGGGCGTTCTTCGGCGCCCGCGAGTCGTGGGCGGCGCCCGGAACGGCCCACCCGACGATTGCGGCAAGGGCGATGATCAGTGCTGCGGCGAGTCCAACGCGCATGGCTCAATCAACCCGTGCTCGGCGCAAAGGATGCGGTCCCGCCTCGATCGGGGCCGTCGCCGCGCGGGTGATCGGCGCCGCGGAGGGCCAGCGAGTCGTGCGCGGCAGCCGGCACGGCCGGCAGGAGCAAGGCCGCTGGCGACGCGCTGACCACCCCCCGGAGCACGCTCCTCCAACCGTTCCGCCGGCCCGGAGTTGCGCCAGCTGCCGAGCTATACTCGCGGCAGCTAGGACTTTCATCTGCGGCGCGGCGCCGCACCTGGAGGTGGGCTTCGCAGCCCGCCTTTTTTAATGGCCGGAACCGAGAGTGGAGAGAGACATACAGACCGAGATCGAGACGCGACTCAGCACAGCGGAGCCCGAGGTCGAGGTGCTGCTGGCCGAGCGCATCGGCGCCGAGCGCGTGCGGGTCTTCGTCGATCACCCCGAAGGGGTGAGCCTCGCTCTGTGCGAGCGGGTCACCTCCCACCTTCGCGACCTGCTCGCCGAGTACTCGCTCGAGGTCTCCTCGCCCGGTCCCGAGCGCCCGCTGAGCAAGCCCGATCACTACCGCCGCTTCGTCGGCCGGCGGGTGCGCGTACGCACGCGCGGGGATCACGAGGGCCGCAGGAGCTTCACCGGCGAGCTGGTCGGCGCGACCGAGGACGAGGTCACGGTCGCGGCCGACGAGGGGGTCGTCACGATCCCCTACGAGGACGTCAAACGCGGCAACCTGCTGGAGGGATGAGGAGATGTCGAAGGAGATAGTCGAGGCAGTCCACGTCCTTGAGCGCGAGAAGGGGATCTCCGCCGAGCGCCTGATGCTCGCGCTGGAGGACGCCCTGCTGTCCGCCTACAAGAAGCAGCCCGGCGCGGCGCAGTACGCACGCGTCGAGATGGACCGCGAGACCGCCGACTTCAAGGTGTACGAGCTGCTCATCCCGCCGGAGATCGAGGAGCAGGTGCTGGTCGAGGTCGAGATCGAGGAGCCGCTCGTCGACCCCGAGACCGGCGAGCGCCGCGAGCCGCCCGAGCCCGAGCTCGACCTCGAGAAGCTCGAGGAGTTCCGCGACCAGATCGAGGAGCGCGACGTCACTCCCGACGACTTCGGCCGCATCGCCGCCCAGACCGCCAAGCAGGTGATCCTCCAGCGGATCCGCGAGGCCGAGCGGGACATGATGTACGAGGAGTACCGCGACCGCGTGGGCGAGCTGATCACCGGCATCGTCCAGCAGTCGGACTCGCGCTACACGCTCGTGCAGCTGCGCGAGCGGGTCGAGGCGCTGCTCCCGAAGTCCGAGCAGGTCGACAACGAGCGCTACGACCACGGCCAGCGCGTGAAGGCCGTCATCACCGACGTCTCCGCGCAGGCGAAGGGGCCGAGCATCATCGTCTCGCGCCGCTCGCCCGAGCTGATCCGCAAGCTGTTCGAACTCGAGGTGCCGGAGATCGCCGACGGCCTCGTGGAGGTGCAGAACGTCGCGCGCGAGCCGGGCTACCGCTCGAAGATCGCGGTCGTCTCGCACGCCAGCGGCGTCGACCCGGTCGGCGCCTGCGTGGGCCCTCGCGGCTCGCGCGTGCGGATGGTCGTGTCCGAGCTGCGCGGCGAGAAGATCGACATCATCCCGTTCAACGAGGAGCCGGCCCGCTTCGTGGCCAAGGCCCTCTCGCCCGCGCGCGTGCGCGAGGTGCTCGTGGACGACGACTCCAAGCAGGCCACCGTCGTCGTGCCGGACGACCAGCTCTCGCTGGCGATCGGCAAGGAGGGCCAGAACGCGCGGCTGGCGGCGCGGCTCACCGGCTGGCGGGTGGACATCCGCTCCGAGACCGAGTTCGCGCAGGAGGAGGCGGAGATGTCCTTCGACGAGGAGGAGACCTCGGGGCGCTGCGCCGCGATCATGTCGAACGGTCGCCGCTGCCCGAACGCCTCGCTGCCGGGCTCGCGCTACTGCGGCCTGCCCGCCCATCAGGACCTGGAGAACCAGGAGGGCGACCAGGTGCCGGGCGCGGCGGGGGACGAGCCGGCCGGGGACGAGCCGGTCGGAGACGAGCCGGCCGACGCCGGGGATGCTCCGGCGGAGGAGACCGGTTCCGCGGAGGAGGCCGCTCCGGCCGAGGAGCCGGTTGCCGAGCCGGCACCGGAGGATCGCTCCGAGGAGCAGCCGCCCGCCGAGGACGAGCCGGTCGCGGAGACCCCGGACCCGGAGAGCTCCGCCGCGGCGGACGAGGTCGACACGGGCGACCCGGCGGTCGAGCAGCCGCCGGCCGAGGCCGACGCGGCCGCGGAGTCGCCCGATCCGGAGAGCTCGGCCGCCGCGCCGCCGCCGACGCCCGACAGCGACGCGGGCGACACCCCCGCGACGGAGGGCGACGCCACCGCCACGGGTGGCAACGGCGCCGCCGCCGACGAGCCGACCCCGGGCGCCGCGCCCGCGGAGGAAGCGACTTAGCCGCCCCGGAGCGTCGCTGCGTCGGCTGCGGGCGCTCCGCGCCCAAGGCCGAGCTGCGGCGCTTCGTGCGCGAGGGCCGGGGCCTCGCGCCGGACCCGGACGGATCCCGCCCCGGTCGCGGCGCCTACCTGCATCCCGACCCGGATTGCGCTAGAGCCGCGGTGGCCCGCAGGGGCTTCGACCGCTCCTTCCGCGCACCGATCTCCACCCCCGACGACCCCCTAGACTTACTCGACCCAACATGGCCAAGCGACGTGTCCACGAAATAGCCAAGGAGCGCGGGATCCCCAGCAAGGAGGTCATCGCGATCCTCCAGAAGGCGGGTCTCGACGTGAAGACCGCCGCGCAGAGCGTGGACGAGGGCGACATCGCCCGAGCGTTCAACCCGGGCGCGCAGCCGGCCAACGGCGACGGCGACGGGCGCGGCGCAGGCGGCGACGGGCGCGGCGGCGACGGTCGCTCCGGAGGCGCCGCGGCCCAGGGTGGCCAGCGCCAGGGCGGCCAGCGCCAGGGCGGCTCCGCTTCCGGCGGCGGCCAGGGTCCCGGCGGCCAGGGCTCCGGAGGCCAGGGCGGCCAGGGCGGCCCCGGCGGCGCTCAGGGCGGCCAGCCCGGCGCTCCTCAGGGCGACGGCGGCGGAGCCCAGGCCGGAGGCGACGGAGGACGCCCGCAGCGCCCGCAGCGCGCGGCGCCCCCCGGCGGAGGCGGCGGAGGTGCCGGCCGGCGCCGCCGCGTGGTGATCGACTCCCAGGCATCGCGCCGCCCGTCTGGCCCCCCGCCGCCCCAGCAGCCCGCCCGCCGCGGCCGCGGCCGGCGCCGGCGCACGCCGTGGGTGGAGCCCGACTTCAGCCAGCCCGAGGTCGTCGTCGAGGCGCCCCCGGCGCAGATCCAGTCCGGCGCGACTGTCAAGGAGGTCGCGGAGTCGCTCGGCCTCAGCGCCGCCGACGTGATCAAGAAGCTCATGCAGCTCGGCGAGATGGCCACGCTCACGCAGACGCTGAGCGAGGAGGCCATCGTCACGCTGGCCGAGGAGTTCGACAAGAAGGTCGAGATCGTCCACGCGGCCGACGAGGTCGAGGAGGATCTGACCGAGGTCGAGGAGGAGGACGAGGCCGCCCTGGTCGAGCGCCCGCCGGTCGTCACGATCATGGGCCACGTCGACCACGGCAAGACCTCGCTGCTCGACGCCATCCGCGAGACCGAGGTCGCCTCCGGCGAGGCCGGCGGGATCACCCAGCACATCGGCGCCTACCAGGTGCACCACGGCGAGCGCGTGATCACGTTCCTCGACACGCCCGGCCACCAGGCCTTCACCGCCATGCGCGCCCGCGGCGCGAAGGTCACCGACATCGCGGTGATCGTGGTGGCCGCCGACGACGGCGTGATGCCGCAGACCGTCGAGGCGATCGACCACGCGAAGGCCGCCGAGGTGCCCGTGATGGTCGCGGTCAACAAGATCGACAAGGAGGGCGCCGACCCGAACCGCGTCCGCGGCGAGCTGGCGAACCAGGGCCTCACGCCGGCCGACTGGGGCGGCGACACCGAGTTCACCGACGTCTCGGCCAAGACCAAGGACGGCCTCGACGACCTGCTCGAGAACATCGTCACGCTCGCCGAGCTCGAGGAGCTCAAGGCCAACCCGGACGCGCCGGCGCAGGGCACGGTCATCGAGTCGCGCCTCGACCCCGGTCGCGGCCCGGTCGTCACGGTCCTCGTCCAGCGCGGCACGCTGCGCACCACCGACGCGCTCGTGGCCGGCGCCAGCTGGGGCCGCGTGCGCGCGATGCACGACTACCGCGGCGAGCGCGTGAAGGAGGCCCGCCCCGGCGAGCCCGTGGAGGTGCTCGGCTTCAACGACGTGCCCGAGGCCGGCGAGCGCGTGCGCGCGGCCGAGAACGAGCGCAAGGCCCGCTCCGAGGCCGGCGAGCGCGCCACCCGCCTGAAGGCCGAGGCGCTGGCCCGCCGCCAGGGCGTGCGCGTCTCGCTCGAGGACGTCTTCGCCCGCGCCCAGAAGGGCGACCTGCAGGAGCTGGCCCTGATCGTGAAGGCCGACGTGGCCGGCTCGCTGGAGGCGCTCGCCGACGAGATCGCGCGGCTGCCCCAGGGCGAGGTCACGGTCGCCGTGGTGCGCGACGGCGTCGGCGGCATCACCGAGTCCGACGTGATGCTCGCGGCGGCGTCGAACGCGATCATCATCGGCTTCAACGTCCGCCCGGTGGGCGAGGCGCGAGCGGTCGCGACCCGCGAGGGCGTCGAGATCCGGACCTACGGCGTGATCTACCAGATCGTCGAGGACCTGCGGTCGGCCATGCAGGGCCTGCTCGCGCCCGAGGAGGTCGAGGACATGGTCGCCACCGTCGAGGTGCGCCAGACCTTCCGCGCCTCGCGCGTGGGCACGATCGCGGGCAGCTACGTCCGCGACGGCACCATCCGGCGCGGCGCCAACGTTCGCCTCGTGCGCGACGGCACCGTCGTGTGGACCGGCCGCGTGGACTCCCTGCGCCGCTTCCAGGACGACGTCCGCGAGGTCCAGGGCGGCTACGAGTGCGGCATCGTGCTCGAGAACTTCGCCGACATCAAGGAAGGCGACGTGCTCGAGGCGTTCGAGACCCGTCAGGTGGAACGCGAGCTCGAGTGAGCTTCGTCTGTCTCGTCGAGATTCACCTGCACTTCCCAGACAACGGCAGCCTGAAGGGCAAGCGGAAGGAGATCGTGTCCCTGAAGGCGCAGCTCCAGCGGCGCTTCGGCGCCGCCGTCTCGGAGACCGAGCACCACGACCTGTGGCAGCGGGCCACTCTCACGGCGGCGCTCGTGGGGCGCGACAGCGGGGTCGTCGCCACCGCCGGCGACAAGCTGGAGCGCTACGTGCTCGCGCAATACCCCCAGGGTGTCCGTTTCGAGCGCGGGATCCTGTCCGCCGACGAGGTGCTGAGCTAAAGTGCCCGCGGCGCGAATGCGCAGGGTGAACGAGGCGGTCAGGGAGGTCGTCTCCAACCACATCGCGGGAGATCTCAAGGACCCCCGCATAGGCTTCGTAACGGTGACGGGTGTCGATACAAGTCCGGATCTCCGCCATGCGCGCGTGTTCGTCAGCGTGCTCGGAAACGAGGTCGAGCGCGAGGAGGGCCTGCAGGGCCTCACCTCGGCCGCCGGCTTCCTGCAGTCCCAGGTGGGAGCCGAATTGCGTATGAAGCGCACCCCGACGCTCGAATTCGTGCACGACCCGTCGATAGACCACGGGATGCGCATCGAACGACTCATCTCCGAAGTCACGGACGAGCCCGAGCGATGAGCGACGACCGATCGCTGGTGCTCGACGAGCTTCGTCGGGCTGACAAGCTCTTCCTGACCACGCACGAGAACCCGGACGGCGACGCCCTCGGCTCGCTGCGCTCGATGCAGATCATCCTCGAGCGGCTCGGCAAGGACGTCGTGATGTACATGCGCGGCGACCAGTTCCCGCTGCCGCACGAGTACCGCCACATGCCGTTCGACGACGCGCTCCACGACCCGCCCGACGACCTTCTCGAGCGGCTGGTGGTGTTCCTCGACTGCGGGAACATCGACCGGATGCCGGTCGACTTCCTGCGCGACGGCGAGGTGCGCATCGTCAACATCGACCACCACCACGACAACACGCGCTTCGGCGACGTGAACCTGGTGGTCGGGCACGCCTCGTGCACGGCCGAGATCCTGTTCGACCTCGCGCAGGGGCTCGGCGTGGAGGTCGACAAGCAGCTGGCGGAGGCGCTCTACATCGCGCTCGTGACCGACACCGGCAAGTTCATGTTCGAGAACACCACGCCGGCGGCGCACTCCATGGCGGCGGCCCTGATCGCGGCGGGCGTGGCCCCGCAGGAGGTCCACCAGCGGCTCTACGAGGGGCTGCCGTTCAGCCGCATCCAGCTGCTGGCGCGCGCGCTCGCCTCCGTGCAGCGCTTCGACGACGGGGCGATCACGCTCACCCACCTGACCCAGGACGACTTCCGCCTCACGGAGTCGAAGGAGTCGGACTCCGAGGGGATCGTGGACCACATGCGCCAGGTCGAGGGCACGCTCGTGGCGGGGCTGGTGCGCGAGCTGCTCGACGACGGCGGGCGGCGCAAGGTCTCGCTGCGCGCGGTGAACGGGCGTGTAGACGTCTCGAAGATCGCCCGCGGGTTCGGCGGCGGTGGGCACCGGCAGGCGGCGGGCTTCACCACCGACGTCGCGGTGCCGGAGCTGATCGAGCGCCTGCGCAGCGAGGTCAGCGCGCAGCTCTGAACGGCGTCCTGCTCCGTGCGAAGCCGGCGGGCGTCACCTCGCACGACGTGGTGGCCGAGGTGCGGCGCGAGCACGGCGGCAAGGTCGGCCACGCGGGCACGCTGGACCCGTTCGCGACCGGCCTCCTGCTGATCCTCACCGGCCAGGCCACGCGGGCGCAGCGCTTCTTCATGGCGCTGCCCAAGACCTACCGGACGGTGGCGCGGCTCGGCTGGACCTCCGACACCGGGGACCGCGACGGCGTCCTCACTCATACTGGGCGCGTGCCCGAGGCCCCCAGGATCCCGGTCGGGGAGACCATGCAGCGCCCGCCCGCCTACTCGGCGGTGAAGGTCGGCGGCGAGCGGCTGTACGAGCGCGCGCGGCGCGGGGAGGCGGTCGAGGGCGAGCCGCGGCGCGTGGTCGTGCACCGCGCCGAGCTGCTCTGGCACGAGGACGACCGCGCCGCCTTCGAGATCGAGTGCTCGTCGGGCACCTACGTGCGCCAGCTCGTGGCCGCGCTCGGCGACGCCTACTGCGAGGAGCTCGAGCGAACCGCGGTCGGCGACTTCCGGCTCGAGGACGCCGGGCGCTTCGTCCCGCTCGCCGAGGCGCTGGCGTTCCTGCCGGCCGCCGAGGTGCCGGCCGACCGGGTCGAGCCGGTCCGCAACGGGCTCTCCACGTCGTCGGGCGCAGAGGGCGAGGCCGTCCGCGTCGTGCACGGCGACGACCTGCTCGCCATCGCCCGCGGCGACGGCGAGGTGCTCAAGCCCTACGTGGTGTTCCCGCGATGAAGGTCACGCCGCTGCACGAGGCCGGGCGCCGCGACGGGGGCCGCGCGCGCCGCCTGGCGATCGGCACCTTCGACGGCGTGCACCTCGGCCACCGCGCGGTGATCGAGGGCTGCGACACGGTCGTTACGTTCGACCCGCACCCGCTGGCGGTGATCGCGCCGGACGCGCTGCCCAAGCTGCTCGACTCGTTCCCGATCAAGCGCGACCTGATCGCGGGGCTCGGGGTGGAGGAGCTCGTGGTGATCCCGTTCGACCGCGACTTCGCCGAGCGCAGCGCCGAGGACTTCATCGAGCGCGAGCTGGTGGAGCGGCTCGGCGTGGAGCAGGTCTCGATCGGCGAGAACTTCCGCTTCGGGAAGGGCGCGCAGGGGGACGCGCGGATGCTGGCGGGGCGGCCGGAGTTCGAGACGCGCGTGGTGCCGCTCGTGGAGGTGGCGGGGGAGACGGTGTCGTCCACGCACATCCGCGGGCTCGTGGCCGTGGGCGACATGGGGCGCGCGCAGGAGCTCCTGGGCGCGCCGTTCATGCTCGAGGGCGAGGTGGTGCACGGCGACAAGCGCGGGCGCACGCTCGGGATGCCAACGGCCAACCTCGTGCCCGAGCCGCACCTGGCGGTCCCCGGGCACGGCGTGTACGCGGCCTGGGCGCACGGGCACCCGGCGGCGGTGAACGTGGGGGTCAGGCCGACGTTCGACACCGGCCGCGGGCTGCTCGTGGAGGCCTACCTGCTCGACTTCGAGGGCGACCTCTACGGCCAGACCCTGCGGATCGCCTTCACGGAGCGGCTGCGCGGCGAGAAGCGCTTCGATTCGGTGGACGCGCTCGTGGAGCAGATGCAACGCGACGTGGAGGAGGCGCGGGAGATCGCCGGCCGCCAGGCGGCGCGCTAGCCGCGTGCTCCGCCCTCCGCTACCCTTCCGCCGCTCATGAGCCTGACCATCGAGGCCAAGCGCGAGATCATCGCCAAGCACGGGAAGTCGGAGACCGACACGGGGTCTCCCGAGGTCCAGATCGCCCTGCTCACGGCGCGGATCAACCACCTCACCGAGCACCTGCGCGAGCACAAGCACGACCACCACTCGCGCCGTGGGCTGCTGATGCTCGTCGGCCAGCGCCGCCGGCTCCTGAACTACCTCGGTCGCAAGGACCTGGACCGCTACCGCGCTCTGATCGCCGAACTCGGCCTCCGCCGCTAGCTCTCGAGGGCGGACCGTGCCGATCATCGAGCCAGGCACGCCAGCGCCCGACTTCTCGCTCCCGGACCAGGACGGCAACGAGGTCAGCCTCGAGTCGCTGCGCGGCAAGCGGGTCGTGCTCGTCTTCTACCCGTCGGACTTCAGCCCGGTCTGCACCGACCAGCTCAACGTGTACCAGGAGGTGCTCGGCGAGCTGCGCGAGCGCGGCGCGGAGATGTACGGCGTCTCGGTGGACGGCGCGTTCTGCCACAAGGCCTTTCAGAACCACCTCGGGATCAGCATCCCGCTGCTGGCCGACTTCCACCCGAAGGGCGAGGTCGCGAAGGCGTACGGCGTCTGGGCCGAGTCCCACGGGGTCGCGGGGCGCTGCCTCGTGATGATCGGGCCCGACGGCACGGTCGAGTGGTCCTACCGCTCGCCCTCGCCGCTCGAGGTCCCGGGCGCGAACCTGATCTTCGACGCCCTCGATACACACGCCGCCGCCTGACCTGGGCTCGGCCGGCCCGCCGCCGCCCGGCCCGGAGGACCACGTCCGCGGCGACGGTCCGCTCGTGGTCGAGTACGGCGACTACCAGTGCCCGTACTGCGCCCAGGCCGACGCGCTGGTGGCCGGGCTGCCCGTGAGGCGCGTGTTCCGCCACTTCCCGGTCGTCTCGAAGCACCCGCGGGCGCGCGTGCTGGCCGCCGCGGCCGAGGCGGTGGCGCTGCAGGGCGGCGACGGGGCCTTCTGGGAGTTCCACGACTCGCTCTACGCCGACCACGGCCGCCTGGACGACCCGCACCTGTGGTCGCGCGTGGAGCGCCTCGGCCTGGACCTCGACCGCTTCGAGGCCGACCGCCGCGGCGAGGCGGCGGCCGCCCGCGTGGAGCGCGACTTCCGCAGCGGCATCCGCGCGGGCGTCATGACCACGCCGACGCTGTTCGTGGACGGCGAGGCGCACCCGGGCGTGCCGGCGCCGGGATTGCTGGAGCGGCTACGGATGCTTGACCGGTAAGTCCCCGTCGAGGAGTATGCGCCGCATACCCCGAATCGAGGAGCCGCCCCATGGCCGGGCCATCCGAAGTCACGTTCCAGGTCTCGACGACCTCTCAGCAGATCCCGAAGTTCAACACCCCGCCGACGGTCCCGAAGATCACGATGAACGGCAATCCGTTCCCGACGCCGTCGCGCGGGATTCCGACCAACTCGAGCGGCTGGCAGCTGATCGTGCTCGATTCGACGAGCGACCTGACCAACCCCGCCAACATCCGGGTCAACCAGTACTTCCCGCTCTTCGCGAGCGACTCCGGATACTGGACGCAGACCTACCAGTGGACGTACAACAGCATCGGGCGGTTCCTGCTCGCGGCCGGCAATCCCGAGACGCAGTTCGTGATCCTCGCGAGCTACGGCTGGGACAACAACGCCCCGCCGACGTCGTTCATGCTCCAGCAGCTGCTCAACATCGGCGCTGGACCGCTCGTCCAGAACTGGACGATGCACTCCGACGCGGGCAGCGAGGTCGGCTGGGTCTCGTTCCCGTCCGCGTACGTCTTGATCGGCGGGAGCTCCTATCAGTACGGGCTCGGTGAGGAGGATTTCCAGTTCAAGGGCAACTCCCCCGTCACCGCGCAGGCGAGCGTCACGGTCCACAACAACTAGCGCGATGCGCACCCGGCTCCTGGCGGTCGGGCAGGCGGCGCTGCCGAGCGGCTACTCGCGGGTGATGGAGGGGCTGCTCGCGCAGCTCGCTCCGGACTGCGACGTCGCGCTGCTCGCCGTCGACGCCCGCGAGCGCCCGCCGCCACGCCGGTCCTATCCGGTCTACGCGAACCCCGGGGGCGTCCATGGCGAGGAGATGCTCCCGGGGGTCCTCGCGGAGGAGGGGCCGGACGTCGTGCTCTTCAACCACGACCCGGCGCTGCACGCGGCGAACCGGCACACCCTCGACTCCTACCGCGCGCGGCGGCCCGGGGTACGGGTGGTCACGTACACGCCCGCCAGCGAGTGGTCGGCGCCGCAGCTCGCCGGCGCCGACCTCGCGGTGCTCTACACGGACGCCGCACGTGAGGTCGTGGCGGAGGCGGCTCTGGACCCCATGCCGGAGCTCGCCGTGGTGCCGCACGCGATCGACGTGCACCGCTTCCGCCCGCTCGACCGTCGCGCGGCACGCCGCAGCCTGTTCCCCGGCCGTCCCGAGCTCGACGACGCGTTCGTCGTCCTCAACGCGAACCGCAACATCCGCCGCAAGCGGGTGGACCTGACGCTCCGCGGGTTCGCGCGCTTCGCGGCGGAGCGGCCCGACGCGTACCTCTACCTCCACATGGGCGCACGGGACCTGGGGCCCGACGTGGAGGCGCTCGCCGCCGATCTGGGGGTGGCCGGCCGGCTGCTCATGACCCCGCACACGGGCACTCGTCCGGAGGTCTCGGACGAGCGGCTGAACCTCGTCTACAACGCCTGCGACGTCGGGCTGAGCACCGCGTCGGCCGAGGGCTGGGGCCTCGTGCCGTTCGAGCACGGGGCGACGGGCGCGGCGCAGGTGCTCCCCGACCTCGGGGCCCATGCCGAGCTGTGGCCCGGCCATGCGCTGCTGGTGCCGGCGGCGGCGCCCGGCGAGGACGGGAGTGGGCTCGTGGATCCGGACGACGTGGCGGCCGCGCTCGCTCGGCTCTACGAGGACCCGGCGGAGCGCGCGCGCCTCGGCGCACGCGCCCGGGAGCTGGCGAACTCCCCGGACCTCGCGTGGCCGGCGGTCGGCGAGCGCTGGCGCGAGCTCCTCCTGCGCCACCCCGTCCGCTCTGCGTAGGCTTCCCCGCGATGCGCCTCAAGCGACTCGGCCGCAGCGGCCTGCAGGTGAGCGAGCTGTGCCTCGGCGCCATGACCTTCGGCGACGGGTCGGGCATCAGCGCCGAGAAGGACGAGAGCCGGCGGATCCTGGACGCCTACCTCGACGCCGGCGGCAACTTCGTCGACACCGCCAACAACTACGCGGGCGGGCAGAGCGAGCAGCACCTCGGCGAGTTCCTGGAGGGGCGGCGCGACGACGTCGTGCTCGCCACCAAGTACACGGCGCCGATCCGGCCGGGCGACGTGAACTCCGGCGGCAACCACCGCAAGAGCCTCGTGCTCTCGCTCGAGCAGAGCCTGCGCCGCCTGCGCACCGACTACGTCGACCTGCTCTGGGTGCACGTCTGGGACTTCTCGACCCCGGTCGAGGAGATCATGCGCGCGCTCGACGACCAGGTGCGGGCCGGCAAGGTGCTGCACGTGGGCGTCTCGGACGTGACCGCCTGGGCGGTCGCGCGGGCCAACACGATGGCCGAGCTGCGCGGCTGGACCCCGTTCGTCGGGCTCCAGATCGAGTACAGCCTGGCCGAGCGCACGGTGGAGCGCGAGCTCGTGCCGATGGCGGCCGCGCTCGACCTCGCCGTGCTCGCCTGGGGCCCGCTGGCCGGCGGCCTGCTGACCGGCAAGTACGCGGGCGGAGCGGGGGAGGGGCGCCTCGACGAGGGCGACCGCCGCATGACCGAGCGCAACCACGCGATCGCCGCGGCCGTCGGCGAGGTGGCGGAGGACGCCGGAGCGGAGCCCGCGCAGGTGGCGCTCGCCTGGCTGCTGGCCCACCAGGGCGCCACGGTCATCCCGATCGTGGGCGCCCGCAGCGAGGAGCAGCTGCGCGGCTCGCTGGCCGCGCCCGGCGTGGAGCTCTCGCCCGACCACCTGGCCCGGCTCGACGAGGCCAGCGCCATCGAGATGGGCTTCCCGCACGACTTCCTGCGGATGCTGGCGCAGCGCTACCGGCGCTAGACCTCGTCGTGCCTTCCGATGGCGTGTCGCAGGTGCTCCCGGGCCTCGCGGGCCTCGCCCTCCTCCTGCTCGAGCATCGCGGCGGCGATCGCGTCGAGCTTCTCCTGGATCGCCTGCTCGGCCCGCAGCTCGGAGTTCTTCAGGAGGGCCAGCAGGAAGAGCGTGACCGACGAGATGCTCGCCTCCAGGATGTGCTGGAGGGTGCTTCCGGCGTCGAATACGTAGCTCGCTACCCAGGCCGCGATCAGCAGCACGCAGAACGCGAAGAAGAAGGGCGAGCTGGTCAGATTCGAGGCGCGCTCGGAGAAGGTGTCGAAGGCGCTGTGACCCTCTCCGCCACGCTCTGTCGGGTGCTTCGTGCTCATCGCAGAGAGCCGACGTACCCGCCCGCTCCGGGCACAAACCCGCTGCTAGCCTTCCCCGAACTTCTTTTCGAAGCGATCAAGGCAATAGCCGCCAACCGGAGGCGGCGAGAGAGGAATCCTCATGAGTCAGGACGTGACCCGGGTCTCCGTCGAGATCGGCGGGACCGAGATCTCGTTCGAAACGGGCAAGCTCGCCAAGCAGGCGAGCGGCTCCGTAGTAGTACAGGCCGGCGACACGATGGTGCTGGGCACCGCGACCGCCGGCAACGAGCGCGACGTCGACTTCCTGCCGCTGACGGTGGACGTCGAGGAGCGCATGTACGCCGCGGGCAAGATCCCCGGCAGCTTCTTCAAGCGCGAGGGCCGTGCCGGTGAGAAGGGCACCCTCACCGCGCGCATGATCGACCGCCCCCTGCGCCCGCTCTTCCCGAAGGGCTGGCACCGCGAGACGCAGCTCGTCTCCATCCCGATGTCGGTCGACCACGTGCACCCGTACGACATCCTCGCCATGAACGGCGCGAGCACCGCGCTGATCATCTCGGAGATCCCGTTCGACACCCCCGTCGGCGCCGTGCGCATCGGCCTCGACGAGGACGGAGGCTTCATCGTCAACCCCGACGAGGAGTGGATCCCGGAGAGCGACCTCGACCTCGTGGTCGCGGGCACCGACGAGGCCATCCTGATGGTCGAGGCCGGCGCCAAGGAGGTCTCCGAGGCCGTCATC
The DNA here is from genome assembly GCA_036386455.1 of Thermoleophilaceae bacterium. Lineage (GTDB taxonomy): Bacteria > Actinomycetota > Thermoleophilia > Solirubrobacterales > Thermoleophilaceae > AC-37. The sequence goes on along the minus strand of DASVVS010000118.1, from coordinate 26,328 downwards.
CTCGACGCGCTCGACATCGCGCACGGCGAGATCAAGAAGCTATGCGCCGCGCAGCGCGAGCTGCAGCAGAAGGTCGGCAAGGAGAAGGTCACGCTGGAGGCGCCGCAGATCGACGACTCCGTGCTCGGCCAGCTCAAGGAGCAGTTCGGCGCGAAGCTCGACGAGGCGACCCAGGTGCACGACAAGCTCGAGCGCCAGGACGCGACCAAGGCCGTCGAGGCCGCGGCCATCGAGGCGCTCGCCGGCGATCCCGAGGCCGAGGACTACGCGCAGAAGCGCGCCGCGGCCCAGCTCGCCTTCGACAAGCTCGAGAAGGAGACGATCCGCAGGCGGATCGCGGTCGACAAGAAGCGGCCCGACGGCCGTGCGGCCGAGGAGATCCGCGACATCTCGATCGAGGTGGGCATCGCGCCGCGCACGCACGGCTCCGCGCTCTTCACGCGCGGCCAGACGCAGGCGTTCAGCGTGGCCGCCCTCGGCACCACGCGCGAGGAGATGCGCCTCGACACGCTCGGCCTCGAGACGGTCAAGCACTACTTCCATCACTACAACTTCCCGCCGTTCTCGGTGGGTGAGGCTGGCTTCATGCGCGGCCCCAAGCGCCGCGACATCGGCCACGGCGCGCTCGCCGAGCGGGCGCTCGTGCCGGTCGTCCCGAACGTGGACGAGTTCCCGTACACGATCCGCGTCGTCTCGGACATCCTCGAGTCGAACGGCTCGTCGTCGATGGCGTCGGTCTGCGGGTCGACCCTGTCGCTGCTGCAGGCGGGCGTCCCGCTCAAGGGCTCGGTCGCCGGCATCGCGATGGGCCTGATCAAGGAGGGCGACGACTACGTCGTGCTCTCCGACATCGCGGGCGTGGAGGACCACCTCGGCGACATGGACTTCAAGGTCGCCGGCACCGAGCAGGGCATCACCGCGCTGCAGATGGACATCAAGATCACGGGCGTCACGTTCGAGATCCTGCGCGACGCGCTCTCGCAGGCGAAGGAGGGCCGCACGTTCATCCTCGGCAAGATGAACGAGGTCATCTCCGAGCCCAGCTCCGAGCTGTCGCCCTACGCGCCGCGGATCACCTCGATCCAGATCGACACCGACAAGATCGGCATGGTCATCGGCAAGGGCGGCGAGACGATCCGCGCGCTGTCGGAGGAGTACGACGCCCAGATCGACATGCAGGACGACGGCACCGTCCTCGTCTACGCGTCGAACGGCGAGCAGGGCGACGCCCTGATCGAGCGGATCCGCTCGATGACCAAGGACGTCGAGGTCGGCGACGAGTTCACCGGCAAGGTCGTGAAGACGACCACGTTCGGCGCCTTCGTCGAGCTCTCCAAGGGCACCGACGGCCTGCTGCACATCTCGAACATCAAGCCGGGTGAGCGCGTCGACACCGTCGAGGACGTGGTCAACCGCGGCGACGAGATCGCCGTCAAGGTGGTCGAGGTCGACCGCGAGCGCGGCCGGATCGGCCTGCGCCTGGCGGACGATCCGGACGTGGCCGGCAAGTCGCCCGAGGAGCTGGCCTCGGTCGGCACGGGCGGCGGCGGTGGCGGAGGCGGCGGTGGCCGCGACCGCGATCGCGGCGGCCGTGGAGGCGGCCGGGACCGTGACCGCGGCGGACGCGGCGGCCGTGACCGCGACCGCGGCCCGCGCGGCGGCGGCGACGGCGGCGGCAACGGCGGCGACCGGGGCGGCGATCGCGGTTCCCGCAGCAGCAGCCACGCCCGCGACGAGCGCTAAGCCAGAGCACTGAGCACCACCGGCGGCCACAGCCTCACTCGGCTCGACTCGGGCGTCCGGGTCGTGTCCGAGCGGCTGCCGTCGGTGCGGTCGATCGCGCTCGGGCTGTGGATCGGCACGGGCTCGCGGAACGAGACGCCCGAGCAGGGCGGCATCTCGCACTTCCTCGAGCACCTGCTGTTCAAGGGGACCGATCGCTTCAGCTCGTTCGAGATCGACCAGACCTTCGACGGGATGGGCGCGGAGGCCAACGCCGGCACCGGCAAGGAGACCACCTCGGTCTACTCGCGCTTCCTCGACCAGCACCTCGAGCGCGCCTACGACGTGCTCGCCGACATGGTGCTGCGCCCGTCGTACCCGGACATCGACTCCGAGCGCCAGGTGGTGATCGAGGAGATCGCGATGTACGAGGACGAGCCGTCGGACAAGGTGCACGACGTGCTCGCCCGGGCGATCTACGGCGACCACCCGCTCGGCCGGCCGATCATCGGCACCGCCGAGGTGGTGGGGAACGTGCCGATACCCGACATCGCCGCCTACCACGACAGCCGCTACGTCGGGCCCAACCTGGTCGTGGCGGCGGCCGGCAACGTGGAGCACGACCGGCTGGTGGAGCTGACCGAGCGCTTCTTCACCGCCGCCGACGGGACGGCCGACGGCCCCGAGCCCGCGCCCACCGTCTGCCCGCCGCGCGCGGCCTTCCACGAGAAGAAGACCGAGCAGTACCACCTCTGCCTCGGCGGCCCCGGCATCGCCCGCCACGACGAGCGCCGCTTCGCCCTGCGCGTGCTCGACACGCTGCTCGGCGGGTCGTCGTCGTCGCGGCTCTTCCAGGAGGTGCGCGAGAAGCGCGGGCTCGCCTACGCGGTCTACTCGTACGCGAGCCACTACGCCGACTCCGGCCAGGTCGGCCTCTACGTGGGCACGCGCCCGGACAACGTGGCCGAGGCGATGGACGTGATCGGCACCGAGCTGCGCCGCGTGGTGGACGAGCCGGTGGGCGAGGAGGAGCTGACTCGCGCGAAGGAGAACGTCAAGGGCCGGATGGTGCTGTCGTTCGAGTCCACGCTCAGCCGGATGAACCGCCTCGGCGGATCGGTGCTGATGGACGTGCCGCTCCTGACGCTCGACGAGATGATCGCCGCGATCGACGCCGTGGAGGTCGAGGACGTCTCCTCCCTCGCGGCCGAGCTGTTCGCGCCGGACAAGCTGTCGGCCGCGGGCGTGGGGGAGGGCGAGGACGCCTTCCGGCGCGCGCTCGAGCCTGTGAACGGAGCGCTGGCGGCGGCGTGATAAACGTCGCGGTCTCCGGCGCGGCCGGGCGGATGGGGCAGGCCGTGGTGGCGGCGGTCGAGGGCGCCGACGACATGTCGCTCGTCGGCAAGGCCGACCCGCTGCTCGAGCAGTCGCTGCAGGACGTGCTGGGCGACGCCGACGTGATCGTCGACTTCACCCAGCCCGACGTCTGCCTGTCGAACGCGCGCCTCTGCCTGGAGGCGGGCGTGCACTGCGTGATGGGCACGACCGGGGCGGACTTCAACCAGCTCGAGGGCGTCGGCAGCGCGAACCTCTTCGTGGCGCCCAACTTCGCGATCGGCGCGGTGCTGATGATGGAGGCGGCCAAGCTCGCCGCCAAGCACATGCCCGAGTGCGAGATCGTCGAGTTGCACCACGACAAGAAGCTCGACGCGCCGTCGGGCACCGCCGCCCGCACGGCCGACCTGATCCGCGAGGCCGGCGGCAACGTGCACGAGCCGATCCACTCGGTCCGGCTCCAGGGCTTCGTGGCCCACCAGGAGGTCATCTTCGGCGGCGTGGGGCAGACGCTCACGATCCGCCACGACTCGATCGACCGCACGTCGTTCATGCCGGGCGTGCTGCTGGCGGTCCGCAAGGTGGGCACGCTCGAGCGCTCGCCCACGTTCGGGCTCGAGAACCTGCTCTAGCCGAGCGTCGCGGAGGCGACCCTCCGCCGCGCCCAGAAGGGCGAATCCGGCCAGCGCGACTCGAGCGCGTATGCGCGGGAGCGGTTGACCTCGTACGCCGCCCACACGCGGGCCAGCCGCTCCTCGTACGCCGCGACCGCGTCCGTGTCGCCGCGCAGGGAGGCGTCCACGGCCGCGGCGCCCTGGAGGCCGGTCACGAGGGCGTTGAGGATGCCCTGCGAGGAGAGCGGGTCGAACGCCAGCGCCGCGTCGCCGACCGCGAGCCAGCCGTCGCCCGCGGCGGGCGCCAGCCGGGAGCCGTGGGCGGCGGTCGTGGCCGGCCCGAAGGCGAGCTTCGCCGGGTCGCCGGCGGGCACGATGTGGGAGGTGGCGCCGAGCGCCGCCCGGAAGCCGTCGGAGCTGCGCCATCCGGGCTCCACGAGGTCCGCGTCGGTCAGGAACGCGACGATCCGGCGGCCGTCGCCGACGAGCGCGCTGTACCACCAGCCGGAGGCCATCGCCTCGAGACGGGTGCGCGTGTCGCGGTCCTCGGCCGCGGTCGACACGGCGCCGTAGAGCGCCACGAGACGATCGCCGCGCTCGCGCCGCGCTCCCTGCCCGCGCGCGACCGCCGCGCGGCGGCCGGTGGCGTCCACGAGCCGGCGGCACGCGACGGCCGCCGGCTCCGGCCCCCCGAGGATTCGCACGACGGCGGAGCCCTCCGGCGTGGCGGAGCCCTCCGGCGCGGCGCGACCCTCCAGCGCGACGCGTCCCGCGCACAGCTCCGCGCCCGCCGCGCGCGCCTCCTCCCGCAGCCAGGCGTCGAAGCGCGTGCGGTCCAGGTGCCAGCCGCGGCCGTGGGGATCGGCGACGGCGTCGCTCTCGAGCGGCCCGCCGGTGCCCCACGCCGCGCTCGTGCCGGCACTGGGGATCGCCACGCCGGCGCTCTCCACGTCCGGCAGCCCGAGGTCCCGGAGCACCGCGCCCGCGACCGCCGGCAGGGTCTCGCCGACCTTCAGCTCGCCGAGCGGCGCATCGAGCGGGTCGGCCAGCAGCACCCGCCGCCCGGCGCGGGCCAGGGCGATCGCCGCCGCGGTCCCCGCCGGGCCGGCGCCGGCGACCACCACGTCGACCTCACGGGCCCGCACGCCCGCCCGCTCGCTACCGCGGCCGGGAGTGCCCGAAGCGGTCGACCTTCTCGATGTAGCCGGCGGTGATGTGGTCGTCGTCCTCGGGGACGGCATCCACGGCCGCCGCGATGGCGGTCTCCGCAAGCTCCGGGTCGCGCGCGTCCTGGACGTGCAGCGTCAGCAGGTTGCGCCGCGGGTGGACGTCCTCCTCGAAGGTCACGTCGGTCTCCACGAGCAGCTCGGGGCCGAATGCGCCGTCGGCCGGCGCGGGTCGCGTCTGCACCACGCCGAGCTTGCCGAAATCGGTGATCATCTCGTTGATCTGCTCCGTGTAGCCGCCGGGGAGCCAGCGCAGCCAGAACGCCCGCCGCTCGAACGCCGCCGCCCGCTCGCCGATGGGGCGCGACTCGTCCATGACGATCTCGTAGTCGTCCTCGGTCAGGACGTGGTTCGGCACGCGCGCGGCCCAGAAGGTCGGGACGTAGGGGTCGTAACGGGGTCCGTAGCCCAGGTAGTAGCCCGACCGGCAGCTCGCGGTGTCGGTGTGCCACGGAACGGCCATCCAGCGCGTGATCGAGCCCGGCGACTGGCCGTAGAGCGGACCCTCGATCCGGCCCACCGTCTCCGGCGTGAGCTGGGTCCCGGCGCTCGGCTCGGGACGGTCGACCGGCCGGTGACGCAGGCGGAACGGCGACATGTACATGGTCGGATGGCGCATCGGCCAGGTCATCTCGCAGCCGGGGTGGAACGCGTCCGCGAGGCAGAAGTCGAGCGATGCCCGGTCGAGCATCGCCGGGCGGCGCTCCAGCGGCAGCTGGTCGAGCTCGACGGGCTGGAGCGCGGCCGGGTCGAAGTCGGAGTCGAACAGCCCCGCCGCCCAGAAGGCGAGGATGCGCATCTGAGTCGGCGACAGGGTCAGGTGCTGCCGCGGCGAGGTCGGCGGCAGGCTCATCGCGTCGCCGTAGATCCACGGCCACGGGACCGGCGACTCCCCGTCGCGGCCCCAGTCGCGGAACGTCGTGTAGACGATGTTCCGCAGCTCCTGGTGCTCGGGCCGGCCGCTCGCCAGCTGGCTCAGGTAGTCCGGGTCGAGGAAGTTCTCCCGCGCGCGCGGGCCGAACTTGTCCGAGAAGCCCTGGTTGACCCAGCCCAGTCGCGACATGCGCTCGAAGATCGGGAAGACGTCGCGCATGAACGAGATGCGGTCCGGGAAGGGCAGGACGCCCGCCTGGACGTAGGTGTCGAAGAGGAGGTCGTACATCGTGCGCACGGTGAGGATCTCCGGCGCGTAGTTGGGCGGGGCGACGACGACCCAGGCCGGGTCGACCGGCACCGGCCGCCCGTCGACGGTCACCGTCGCCGTCACGGGGCCGTCGGACACGTCGTCGTGCCAGCCGTCGTTGTTGGCGAAGGTCGTCGCGGGGGAGCCGTCCCTCGACGCCGCCTTGCCGTGCCCGCCGAGGAACACCAGCCTGCCGGCCTCGTCCGTGCGCAGCTCGCCCAGGTAGACCGGCGTGCCGAAGAACGCGCCCGAGTCGAACCTGAACTGCTGCCCGGACGTGTTGACGCCGCTGATCGTCCGCGGCCCGGGGTCGATGGCCAGCTGGGCGCGGTCGGCGCCGGTCACGCCGGCGTTGCGGAGCTTCGACGGGTCGGCGCCGGCCGCCTCGGGGATGTCGAGCGCGAGCTGGAACTCGTACCACGCGGCCTTCTTGTTGGCGACGTGCACGCGCCACTCGATCTCGGCGGTCTCCGGGGTCAGCTCGGCGACGGGCTCGCCGGCGGCGTTGTAGCCGTAGATCCGGAAGCGCGCGGCCTGGCGCTTGAGCGCCCCGGTGGCGTCCTTCAGGTCGCCCGGCGGGATCGGCACCGGCCGGTCGGTCTCCGGCCCGATGTAGAACTCGTCCTCGCTGTCGCCCACGCGCGCGATCCCGATCGAGGGGTGGATCGCCGCGCGCACGACGCGCCGGTCGCCCGCCTCGGGGTTCACGGCGACGGGCCGCGGCTCGGTCGGCTCGTCGAGCGGCACCTCGTTGTGCTCGCGGCGCAGCTTCGCCGCACCCTGGTAGGCGGCCTTGCGCGCCAGCGCGATGCTGCCCTCGGGCGCGTGCTCGGCCAGCGCGTGCCACGGGTTGTAGGACAGGTTCTCCCCGTACTCGGCCTGCCCGTCCGCGTCGATGTCCTGGCGCGGCAGCGTCAGCGTCGCTACGTGCACGGGCGGGCTCGCGCTCTCCGACCAGCGGACGGTGGCGGCGTCGAGCGGCATCCGGTCGGGATCGGTGCGCAGCTGCACGTGAAAGTGGAAGGTCGCCTCGTCGTCGAGCAGCCGCTTGCGCAGGTCGCGGCGGAGGTAGCCGGGGTCGTCCGTCGACAGGCCCGGGACGGACGGCTCCACCCACGGGCCCGCGGGCACGAGCTTGTACTTGGCGTGGCGGTCCGGGCCGAACGCGTACGGCAGCACGCTCCAGTAGTTGGTCGTGAGCACGCTCCCCACGAGCTTCCTCATCTCGCCGAGGACGCGCGCGGTCTGCGGGTGCGCGGCGAGGTACGGCCCGTAGTCGCCCTGCACCACGCCCGCCTCCGTGAACTCGCACATGTCCCGGGCGGTGTCGACGAAGAAGACGTCGTGGTTCTGGAGCAGGAAGTCGTGCGTGACCGAGTCCTGGTCCGGCTCGAGGAGCTTCGGCCCGGGGACACCGAAGAGCTTCAGGCCGATCCCGCACGTGGTGCCCAGGTCGGGCACGCTCGGAAGGGTGTCCGAGGAGAACCGCACCCACGCGGGGTAGCTCGTGCCGGCGAACACGCCGACGCGCAGCTCCTCGGGCAGGCCGGGCCGCACGGTGAACGTGCCGCCGGCCACGCCGTGCGGCTTGAGGAACACCGGGCGCAGCGCCGGATCCTGGCCGGCGGCGATCCGCCGGCCCATGATCGTGTCGACGAACATCGCCTTGAGCGCCGCGACCGGGTCGCCCGCGCAGTCGACGCCCGCCGCCCGGGGCGCGCCGTCGGGCGCGGAGGAGAGGTGCTCGAACAAGTCAGGTGTGTTCTACCACTTCGGTGGGTTTGCGTATTGACGGGCTGCCGTTTAGGTTCCCAGCGACCCGATCAGAGGAGCAGACGATGGAAGCAGCCGCAGTTCCAACCACACGCGAGACGGTGACCGACCTGCTCGCGAACACCGCCCACATCTTCAACAGCTATCCACGGAGCGTGGAGGCGATCGGGGCGCTGGTCATCGAGCACCTGGAGAAGGACGAGGCGGAGAACGGGCCTGCCGGCGCGGCCGGGGCGTCTCCCGTCGAGCAGGCGATGGCCCGCTTCCGGCGCGTCTTCGACGACCTCGTCGCGGATCCGCGCATGAAGCAGATCAAGGTCAAGCTGGCGTCCGAGTACGACCCGCCGCCGTACTCCGAGCTTCCACCCCTGCCGGGAGAGCCCGCGCCCGAGGGCGAGCCGGTCAGCTTCACCGCCGCCGTGATCGCGGTGGGTCTCGCGGCGACGGCCGGGGCCGCGATCGGGGCGGTGATCCCGCTCTAGCCGCGCCCGCGGCCGGTAGGGCACTGGCGGATTCGCCGTCCGCCGCATAGGCTCGTTGCGATGCGACTCGCCCTCGCCTGCGCGCTGCTGGCCGCGCTCGTCGTCGCGCCGTCCGCCGAGGCGTACAAGCGCCTGAACTACCGCTGGCCGTCGCGCACGATCACGTACTACGACTCCACCGGCAAGGCGTACTCGAAGAACGTCGCGGCCGCGGCCGCCGCCTGGAACAGGAGCGGCACCAAGGCGCGCTGGAAGAAGACCTCGAAGAGCCGCGCGCGGGTGCTGATCCGCGTCAACGGCAAGATCCCGAGCGCCGGGCTCGCCACCTACTTCGGCGGCCAGCGCGGCCTGATCGAGATCCAGCCGGGGATGAAGAAGCTCCGCCAGACCAAGGCCGAGAACGAGTGGGTCGCCACCACGATCATGACCCACGAGATGGGCCACATCATGGGGCTCGACCACGAGACCAAGAAGTGCGCCGTGATGCAGCCGGCCGTCGGTATCGGGTGCCCCGCGCCGAAGGACCCGTGGCAGTTCCGCTGCCGCGTGCTCGAGCCCGACGACGTCCGGGGCGGCGTGGCCCTGTTCGGCGGGAAGGTGGGCAAGGTCGGTCCCGAGTTCTGCGACTCGACCAGCCCGCCCGGGGCCCCGACCGGCGTGACCGCGGTCTACTTCGAGGACGGCGGCGGCTTCGACGAGGAGGTGCCGACGACGGGCGTCCGCGTGAGCTGGACCACGCCGAAGGGCGGCGAGCCGCAGCAGATCCGCGTGCTGCGCCGCCAGGACACCTGCCCTGCGGGCGCCGGCGACAAGCAGGCGACCGAGGTCGCCTGGGAGCAGGCGACTCCCGGCCAGTCCCAGTCGGCCGTGGACCAGAGCGGCTTCCCGGGCCCCGGCAGCTACTGCTACGCCGTGTTCGCCATCGGCGCCTTCGAGCGCCCGGGTCCGGCGGGCACCGTCGTCTACCAGCACACCGGGCCGGCGTCGCCGGCATACCGTCCGAGCGCCTCGTTCGACTACACGGTGGTCTCCGAGGACGGCACCCAGATCGCCTTCGAGGACTTCTCGGACGCCGGGCAGGGCGCGGAGCTCGTCGCCTGGCGCTGGGACTTCGCCGACGGCACGTTCTCGGACGAGCGCAACCCCACCCACACGTTCACGCCGCGCGAGCAGCCGTACACGGTCGTGCTGACCGTGACCGACAACCGCGGGCAGACCGACTTCAGGCAGGCGGACGTCTACGTCGAGCCGCCGATCGACCACGGCGAGGGCGGCTAGCCGCGTCGCTGGGACCCCCCATCTGGGGGGGCAGACACGGGGTGGTCGAGCGGATTAGTGTCGCGCAGTGCGCCAAGCCTTCGCTCGCCGAGTCCTGCTCGGGCTCGCAGCCGGGCTTCCGCTCGCAACCGCGAGCCCCGCCGCGGCGCAGGCTCCCACGCCGATCACGAACTGCACCGAGGCGGGCGTGCGCGCGGCGGTGAGCGCGGGTGGGTCGTACGTCTTCGCGTGCGACGGATGGATCAGCTTTCAGACGCCACTCGTAGTCTCCGGCGGGACCCTGTCGCTCGACGGCGGCGGCCGGAACGTCAAGCTCCAGGGCTATTGGATCCGGGGCCGCCGTGTCATCCACGTCACCGGCGGCTCCGTGACGCTGAGCCGGCTCGGGATCGAGGGCACGATCACGTCGCGGCTACTGGATGGGAGCTCGGCGGCCGGAGTGGCAGGGGCCGGCGGCAAGCATGCCATCGCGGGCAAGAACGGGACCCCGGGCACGGACGGCAGCCCGCCCACGGCGGGAGGCGACGGCACGCCCGCCACGCCGGGCGGGCCGGGCCAACAGGCGAAGACGCAGGGCCAGGACGTTCAGGGCGGCGGCATGTACATCGCCGCCGGGGCGACCGTGACGCTGAGGCAGGTGACGTTCAGCGGCAACGAGGTACGTGGCGGCGACGGCGGCCGCGGCGGCGACGGCGGCAGTCACGCCTCGGGTGGAAACGGCGGCGGGGGCGGCGACAGCTTCATCGGGTCGGGGGCGCCGGGAGGGAACGGCGCGACCTCCGGCACCTCCGGCGACGGCGGTAACGGCCTTTCGGCAGCTAGCGGCCAGGGCGGGGCGATCTACAACGCGGGCACGCTGACCGTGGAGGACTCCACCTTCGCCGACAACATCGCGAGGGGCGGCTCGGGCGGCTCCGGCGGAGACGGCGGCAACGGGAAGAACTCGAGCGGCGGCTCGGGCGGCTACGGCGGCTCGGCCGCTTGGGGTTGCTCGTCCTGCAGGTCGGGAAACGGGGGCAACGGCGCCGACGGCCAGGACGGCCAGGACGGCGGCGACGGCGCCGGCGGCGGCGCCGGGCTCGGGGGTGCGATCTACAACGCGGGCCGGCTCACGGTCATGCGCTCGACGTTCACGCGCAACCACGCGCAGGGAGGGGGCGGTGGCTCCGGCGGGCGCGGCGGGGAAGGCGCCAGCGGCGGTGCCGGCGGCGGGGCGACCGGCACGCCCGGCGATGGCGGCGACGGCGGCGATGCCGGCAACCACGGACGTGGCGGCGACGGGCTCGGTGGCGCGATCTACAGCGCGACTCCGTTCACCGAGAGCGGCAACGCCTACACCGACAACATCGCGGAGGGCACGGCCGGCGGGTGCTGCTTGCTTGCCGCCGAGGGGGGACGCGGCGGCGGCTGGGGCCAGGACCCGTCGAACGGAGCCGCCGGCAGCGCCGGTGCGGTCACGCCCCCGGGAGCGCCGGGCGAAAGCGGGTGCGGGGACGTGGAGGCGCCGGCGAGCGGCTCCAGCTCGGCCACCCGCGCGATGACCACGGCCGCCACCGGCCCGACCTGCGGCTGCCGCCTGAGCCAGGAGGTCCTCGGCTGGAAGCTCGAGGCCCGCTGCCCGTCCGAGGACGCGCTGACCAAGGGGATCAAGGGCGTCACCGTCACCGCCCCGTCCGGCTGGCAGGTCTCGATGCCGAAGAACAACCCGACCGACTACGCGCTGCCGCTCGAGAGCGTGGGCGCCCTGCGGCTGCCGGTCGTGCTGCCCGACCTGAACCTGAACGCCGGCGGGTTCAGCCTCGGCGCCTACGAGAACACGCTCGACCACGACGGGCTGAGGATCGGGACCGGCTGGTTCGACGTGCCGCGCTTCAAGACGCAGGGACTGGTGGAGGACCTGCACGTGGGCGAGGGCTTCCGCGGCAGCGCCGGCGGCGTCCAGCTCGACCTCTTCGACAAGCTCTCCCTCGAGGCCAGCGCCGTCCAGTTCTCGGCCGAGGGGCTGAAGGCCGGCGAGTTCGAGGTCGGCCTGCCGGGGCTGATGGGCGGCGCGGCGCTGAGCGGCAGGAACCTCGAAGTCGGCCCGGGCGGAGTGAGCGGCGAGCTCACGGGGGCTGAGATAACGATCGGCGACATGACCGCGAGCTTCGAGGAGGCGCGGCTCACGCCCAACGGGATCTCGATCCGGAAGGCGAAGCTGACACTGCCGCCGTACCTCGGCGGCGCGACGCTCGAGGCGACGGGCCTGACCTGGGACTCCACCACCCACGAGCTCGGGGTCGAGAGCGCTCGCGGCGTGGTCGAGTTCACCTTCGCCGGCCGGGCGAAGGTCAAGGCGGACCTCGGCTTCGTCTTCAAGCCCGGCGGCGGGTTCAGCCTGAAGGGGCTCGGGGAGGTCCGGATCGAGGGCGGGACGCGGCCGCTGTTCGAGGCCGGGGCGGAGGTCGAGGTGGAATCGATCGAGTGCACCCCGGCGCCGGGTCCGTGCGGGAACGCCGCCTTCCTCCACAAGGCGAGGCTGTCGATCACCACCGACCGGCGGATCCCGCTCGGGCAGACCGGGCTCGCGCTGACGGGCCTCAGCGGCTCCGTCGAGAGCACCCAGGACAACCCGCGGCGCGACGCCGACGGGACGATCCACGGCGTGAGCTACACGTTCGGCCTGCGCGCCGGGATCGAGACGCTCGCCGACAACGGGTTCGCCTTCACCGGCGATATCTCCGCCACCGCGTCGACCAACGGCAACTTCGCCGTCGGGTTCAAGAACGCGACGATCTTCGGCTACATCCGCGCGTACGGGGAGATCTGCGCCCGGCTGGTGGCCGAGCCGGACGCCGTCTGCGACGCCCTCAGCCGCACGCACCTAGCGCAGCGGCCGGGGACCGGGGTCTTCCTCTCAGGAGCCGCGGAGGCGGACGTCGACTACGGCGGGCGCTTCTTCCGCGCCCGTGCCGACCTGCGCCTCGAGGCGCTCGGGAGCATCGTGAGCTCCGGCGGGGAGACCTACCTCGACGCGGCCGCCAACGGCACGCTTTCGGCGGGCACGAGCGGGTGGCTCCTGCCGGACATCCAGGGCAGCGGCAGCCTCTACGCCGAGATCGGCCGCTTCGCCACGCCGGCCGGGAAGAGCACCCTGGGAGTCAAGGGCCGGCTCGAGGCGACGCTCAAGGTGCGCAGCATCTTCGGCGACCGCGACGAGTCGGTGCGGCGCTCGATCTTCATCGACCGCAACGGGCACTACACGGAGGAGAACGTCGACGGGTACACGCTCGGGGCGGCGCGCTCGAACCGCGTCACGGGCGCCGCGAAGAAGAAGTCGCGGAAACACGCGTTCTCGATCCCGGCGGGCCAGTCCCAGACGATGGTGGTGGTCGACGCGAAGAGCGGCGCGCCCAAGCTGACGCTCACCGCTCCGGGCGGGATGCGGATCGTCGCGACCGCGCGCAAGGGCGGCGATCCGGCGCTCTCGGTCAAGCCGGCGAGCGGGCGGAAGCTCGACCGCAAGCTGGCCGCGCGGATCTTCGTGGTGCGCAGCCGCACGCCGGGCGCGCTGTCCGTGTACCTACCCGAGCCCCCGAAGGGGCGCTGGTCCGCGCAGGTGGACGGCGTGAAGGCGGGCTCCTACCGCTTCCAGGCCTCCGGCAATCAGCCGCTGCCGCGGCTGAAGGTCACGGCGCCGGCCAAGGGCAAGACGCTCCGGGCGACCCCCGCCAAGCCGAGCGTCACGCTCGCGGGCAAGCTGGCGGACGGGTCCAAGAAGGCCGCGGTGTCGGTGTACGCCGCGAGCGCCGCGTGCGTCAAGCGCGGCGGCGAGCTGGTGCCGGAGTCGCCGGGCACGCTGCTGGCTTCGCGGGTGAAGGTCAGCAAGGGCGCCTGGAAGCTCAAGTGGAACACCGCAGGCGTGGCGCCCGGGCGCTACGTGCCATACGCCGTGCTCGCCAACGGCAGCGGACCGCGGGTGGGCGACTGCTCGAAGGGCGCCGTGGTGGTGGAGGGCGCGCCGAGCGCGCGCCGTGCCCCCGCCGAACCGCGCCCCGCCCCCGCCGCGCGGCCGAAGCCGGTCGCACCGGGCACGCCGAGGGCGGCGGCCTCGGCGGTGGAGATCCAGAGAGACGTGCAGGGCTGCAAGGCGATCGCGACGCTGAGCCCCGGGCTCGGATCGGCCCCGCCGCCCGCGCCCCCGGCGGCAAGCGACCTGCCGGTCCTCACGGTGAAGCGCTCGACCACGCCATGCATAGCGGCGAACATCGCGGCAGCCATCTCGCGCACGGACCCATTCACGCGGACCCCCGCGGTGACCGTCGGGAAGACCACGCGCGACTACGAGCTCTATCCCGGCGGCGCGCCCGCGACCCTGGTCTACGCGCCCTTCTCGAGCAAGGAGAGGAAGAGCGTCTCGACCGAGAACCGCAAGGCCGCCTGCGGCGGGAAGCTCTTCTACAACGGCCGCAAGCCCGGCCCGCCCGACGGGGTGCTCGACCCGAAGACCGGCGCGCGCAGCGAGGGCGACCTCACGAGCTGTGACGAGTACCCGTTCGCCTCCTCCCTCGAGGGCGGCGCCGGCGCGATCGTCCGCGGCGTGCCGATCCAGGAGAACCGCGTCCAGGGCGGCGAGCTGTCCTCCTTCCTGCGCGCGAACGCGAACGCCCTCGCCTACGAGACGGGCTCGAACGGACGCTTCCACGTGTGCGTCGAGGTCACGCCGCGGGCTGGAAGCTGCCCGCCCTAGCGGGAACGGCTAGGCCGCGATCTCCGTGGCCACCTCACGGTAGCCCTCCTCGTAGTGGGAGTCGAGCCGGTCGCCGAGCGTGCGCATGAGCGCGAGCGCGGCCCTGTTGTCGGTCAGCATCGAGGCGGTGAAGCGGCGGATGCCGCGGTCGCGGGCGGCGTCGGCCAGCTCGTGGGCGAGGCGCTTGCCCAGGCCGTGGCCCTGAAGCTCGTCGGCCACGATGATCGCCGCCTCGGCCGTGGTCGGGTCGCCGGCCAACCGGACCCAGCGGGCCACGGCGACGATCGAGCCGAGGTCGTCGACCGGCACGGCCACGATCGCGTAGTGGTCGGTGCCGTCCACCTCGGTGAGGTAGCGCAGCTCGGTGCTGGTCAGGCGCGGCTTGGGGCCGAGGAAGCGGCGGCGCATGCTCTCGTCCGAGTAGCGCTCGCGGCTGTGCTCGAGGAGCCCGCGGTCGGAGGGCCGGATCTCCCGGATGACGACCCTTAGTCCGTCTTGAAGTCTGACCAGCATGGTTCGACCATATTCGAACCAAGTCGAAACGAGTGGGACGTGCGTCACTCCCGGGTACCCTCTGGCACGGAGACACGGATGTCGTCCACAGGAGACGCATGGCAGGGTTGAAGCTCATCGTGGTGGCCGTCCTGGCGCTCGGCGCTCCGCTCGTGCCCGGGCTCCCGGACATCGATCCCGGCTCCGGCCCGCCGCCCCAGCAGCAGCCGCCGTCACAGCCCCCGCGGGAGGAGCCGAAGCCGGCTCCCGCGCCGGCCCCGGCGCCGCCGTCGGCCAAGGCCGAGCGGATCTGCGACCGGATGGCGGCGCCGTGGGGCGGGGACCGCGCCTCGGGCGCCCCGCGCGACCCGGTCCGCAGCCCCGGCAAGCTCGCCGGCGCGCTGCGCGCCGGCGAGACCGGCTGCCTGCGCGGCGGCACCTACACGCAGCCCGAGGTGCTGGTGCGCAAGCGCAAGGTCACGCTGCGCAGCTCGCCCGGCGAGCGGGCGCTCTGGCGCGGGCGGATCGTGATGGAGGGGCGGCGCTCGAAGCTCGTGGACCTGGCGCTCGACGGCTCCTACGGGCGCAAGGGCCTGCCGAGCCCGACCATCAACGGCCCCGGCGTGGTCATCTCCGACAGCGACATCACGCACTCGAAGAGCATCTGCATCTCGGTCCGGACCTGGCGCACCGGCCGCCCGGACGGCTTCGTGATCCAGCGCAACCGCATCCACGACTGCGGCCTGCGCCCGCCGACCAACCACCACCACGGCATCTACGTGGTCGACGCCGTCGGGGGCCTGATCCGCGACAACGTGATCTTCCGCAACGCCGACCGCGGCGTGCAGCTCTACCCGTCGGCGCACCGGGTCAGCGTGCTGCGCAACACGATCGACGGCAATGGCAGCGGCGTGATCTTCTCGAACTCGAGCTCGCGCAACACCGTGCGCGGGAACCTGATCTCGAACTCAGTGGTGCGCTGGAACGCGGAGTCGCACAACCTGACCGGCCGCGGCAACCGCTTCGAGTCCAACTGCGTGCGCCCGGGCCACCCGGACCCCGACTACCACGAGAACGGCGGCGTGATGCTGCCGCCGATCGTGGCCCAGAGCGGGAACGTGGTGGAGAGCCACGAGCTCTACCGCGCCCGCGCCGATGGCGACTACACGCCCGTGGAGAGCGCCTGCGGGAAGCGCGGGGCCCGTGGCCCGGCGCGCAAGCCGCGCTGACGGGCCGGGCGGCTAGCCCTTGCCGTTCCCGGCCGCGCCGTCGCCGTCCTTGCGGCGCAGCGCGCGCGGCACCACGAAGCGGATCGCGGAGCGCTCCTCGTCCACGGAGCAGGTCTTGTTGTCGATAAGGCCGCGCTCCTTGGCCGGGGGCACCAGATGCATCTGGTTGATGTACGCGTCGTGGCCGCGCTTCCAGGTGATCAGCCAGAGGTAGCCGTCGTCGCGCAGCCGGGGGCGGTAGCGATCGAGGCAGCCCTCGGCCTCCTCGACGGACTCGACGAGCACGATCGCGCCGTCCAGCTCGCCGCTCTTGACGAGGCCGCGGCCGGTGACCTCCTTCACGTCGCGCCGCAGGCCGGGCCCGACGTCGCCCGCGACCTCGACCCGGTCGCCCTCGCGGATGCCCAGCTTCTGGACGGTCGAGCGGTGGCTGTAGTCGACGTGGGCGGTGCTCATTTGCGGGGGGAATTCTATGACGCGCCGTTCACGCCGCGGGAAAAGCGGCGCCGCGGCAGTTACCCGCCTGTCAGCGCGGTAACCTCGCCCGATGCCGATCGGAGGCGTCCTCACCGCCATGGTCACGCCGTTCGACGCCGATGGCCGCGTCGACGAGGCGGCGGCCGTGGAGCTCATGCACTTCCTGCTGGCCAACGGGTCGGACGGGGTGGTCGTGGCGGGCACCACCGGCGAGGGCGCGACGCTCGACGACGAGGAGAAGTGCCGCCTCTTCGAGCTGGCGGTGGCCGAGTGCGGCGACGCCCTCGTGATCGCCGGGACCGGCTCGAACGACACCGCCCACACGGTCCACCTGACCGAGCGCGCCACCGAGATCGGGGTGCACGCCCATCTGGTCGTCACGCCCTACTACAACAAGCCGAACCCGCGCGGGATCGTGGCCCACTTCAGCGCGGTGGCCGAGGCCACGGACAGGCCGATCATCGCCTACAACATCCCGTCGCGGTGCGTGGTGGACGTGCCGAACGACCTGCTGCGCGAGCTCGCCCAGACGATCCCCGAGGTCCAGGCCGTCAAGCAGGCCAACAACGACAACCTCGAGGCGATCGACGGGCTCGACCTGCTCGCCGGCAACGACGACGTGCTCGCGCGCACGATGGACCTGGGCGGCACTGGCGGGATCCTCGTCGCGTCGCACCTGTTCGGCAACGAGATGAAGCGGATCGTGGAGGAGCCGGACGCTCGCCAGGAGCTGCACGCCTCGCTCGAGGACGCGTTCCGCGCCCTGTCCGTGACCACCAACCCGATGCCGATAAAGGCGGCGCTGCGGATGGCCGGGCACCAGGTCGGCGGGTTCCGCCTGCCGATGGTCGACCTCTCCGAGGAGGAGGAGGCCGAGGTGCGGGCGATGCTCGAGCGCTACGGGCTCCTCAGCACGGTTTGAGCGGCACGCTTCGCATCCTCCCCCTCGGCGGGCTGGGGGAGATCGGCAAGAACATGACCGTGGTCGAGTACGAGGACCGGATCGTGGTGGTCGACACCGGGCTCATGTTCCCCACGCCCGACCAGCTCGGGGTGGACCTGGTGCTGCCGGACTTCGCCTACCTGCGCGACCGGGCGAAGGACATCGAGGCGATCGTGCTCACGCACGGGCACGAGGACCACGTCGGGTCGCTGCCGTTCCTGCTGCGCGAGATCGGGCCCGACCACAGCCCGCCGGTCTACGGCGGCCCGCTCACGGTCGGGCTCGTGCGCTCGAAGCTCGACGAGCACCGGCTGGCCGACTCCGTGCGGCTCGTGGACGTCGGGCCGGGGGAGACCTTCGACGCCGGGCCCTTCAGCGTCGAGCCGATCCGGCTCTCGCACTCGATCCCCGACTCGATGGGGATGGCGATCACCTGCGAGCTCGGCACCGCGCTCATCACCGGCGACTACAAGTTCGACCAGACGCCGGTCGACGGGCATCCTGCCGACATGGCGCGGCTCGCCGAGCTGGGCCGCGACGGACTGCTGCTGCTGTGCGGCGACTCGACCAACGTCGACCGCCCGGGTGTGGCGCTGTCCGAGTCGAGCATCGGCCCGCACCTCACGGAGGCGGTCGCGCGCTGCCGCGGGCGGGTGGTGGTCACGTGCTTCGCGTCGAACGTGCACCGCGTGCAGCAGGTGGTGGACGCCGCTGCCGCCGACGGCCGCAAGGTGGCGCTCGTGGGCCGCTCGATGCGCAAGAACGTGAACATCGCGCGCGGGCTCGGACACATCGACATCCCGGAGGGGATGCTCGTGGGCGTGCGCGAGATCGAGAGCTTCCCGGACCACAAGATCGTGGTCATCTCGACCGGCAGCCAGGGGGAGCCGTTGTCGGCGCTGCGCCGGATGGCCCACGGCGACCACCCGCAGGTGGAGCTGCGCGAGGGCGACACCGTGCTGTTCTCGGCCACGCCGATCCCCGGCAACGAGCGGGCCGTGAACGAGACGATCAACCGCATCTACCAGCTCGGCGCCGACGTGGTGACCGCGCGCGACGCGCCGATCCACGCGTCCGGCCACGGCTACGCCGAGGAGCTGAAGATGATGATCAACCTCACCGACCCGCGCTACGTGATGCCGTTCCACGGCGACTACCGGCGGATGCGGCTGCACCGCGAGCTGGCGGAGACGCTGGGCGTGCCGGCCGAGAACGGGTTCGTGGCGGCCAACGGCGTGCCGCTCGAGATCGACTCCTCCGGCGCGCGGCTCGGCGAGCGCGAGCAGGCGGGGATGATCTTCGTGGACGGCATGGAGGTGGGCGACGTGAACGACGTCGCTCTGCGCGACCGCCGGATGCTGTCGGCGGACGGGATCTTCATCGTGGTGGCGACCGTGTCCGAGCAGGACGGCCGCTCGGTGGCGCCGCCGGAGCTGATCTTCCGCGGCGTGCCGTTCCTGGAGGGCGCCGGCGACGACCTGCTCGACGACCTGCGCATGGCGGTCGACGAGTCGCTCGCTCGCTCCGCGAAGGAGTCGATCTCGGAGGTCGACCTGATCCAGAACCACCTGCACGACGACGTGCAGCGCTTCGTCTACGACCGGCTCAAGCGGAGGCCGATGGTGCTTCCGGTGGTGGTGGAGGTCTGAGCAGCTCCAGCGCGAGGGCGAGCACCCTGCGCTCGGGGTCGGCTTCGGGGTCGTAGGCGGTCAGGGCGGTCGCCCCGACCGGCAGGCGCTCGCGCACAAGCTCCACGCGCGCGAGCAGGTCGGCCGCCGGCGGGCCGCCGGGCGCCGCGTACTGGTTCGCGCGGCCGTCGCTCGGGTCGACGGCGTCGAGGTCGATGTGGAGGTACACGGAGTCGACCCGGCCGGCGAGGGCGTCCACCGCCGCCTCGAACGGCCCGGCCTCGACCCGGCCCGGGACCACCGTGATGGCCGAGCGCTCCAGGCGCTCGCGCTGGTAGGGCTCGAGGTCGCGCACCGCGGCCAGCACCACGTCCTCCTCGCGGACCGGGCGGAAGCTCGGGATCGTCTCGCGCAGCGCCCTCCAGCCGGTGCCGGTGAGGATCGACAGGCCCATCACGTCGAAGAAGCCGGACTCGTTGTCGTCGGGGGTGTCGAAGTCGGCGTGGGCGTCGAACCAGACCACGCCGACGCGTCCGTCGAGCCCGCTCGCCGTGCCGAGCGCGCTGTTGCAGTTGCCGGCGAGGACGACCGGGTGGTCGCCGCGCTCGCGCGCCTCGCGCACGTGTGCCGACAGCCTGGCCGCGAGGTCGAAGGCGCGGCCGATCGGCGGGCGGTCCGGGTCCACGTCGTCGATCGCCTCGGCCGCCGGGCCGGCCTCGCTCGCGATCAGCCGCGCGCCGGCGCCCATCCGCCAGTCGAGGCGCCCGTCGTCGTAGGGCGCGCAGATCAGGTGCCGGCCCACCTACCCGGCGCGCGTGGCGGGATCGGGCGGGGGAGCCGATCCGGCGTCCGGCTCGTGCACCCGCGCGGCGGCGTCCGGAGGCGGCGAGGCGCCGGTCACCGGCAGCCGGACGGTGAAGCGCGCGCCGCCAGCCCCGCCCTCGCCGACCTCGACCGAGCCGCCGTGGCGCTGCGCCACCGCCCGCACGATCGCGAGGCCCAGGCCGCTGCCGCCGCCGGTCTCGCCCTGGCCGCGCACGAAGCGGTCGAAGATGCGCTCGCGGGCGTCGGGCGGGATGCCGGGGCCGGCGTCCTCGACCTCCAGCACCGCCTGGCCGGCCGCCTCGCCGACCCGCACCGTCACCGGCGTGCCGGGCGGCGTGTGCACGAGCGCGTTCTCGACGAGGTTGAGCGTGAGGCGATGGAGGTCGTCGGTCACGCCGTCGATGACCGGGCCGCGCTCGGGGAGGTCGAGCACGAGCCGGTGGTCGGCCGCGACGGAGGTGGCCTCGGCGACGGCCTCGCGGGCAATCTCGGCGAGGGCCACGTGCTCGCGCAGCCCCTCGCGGCCGGCGTCGGCGCGGGCCAGCAGGAGGAGGTCGCCGACGAGGCGGCGCATGCGGCGGCTCGAGCGGAGCGCGGCGCCCGCGGTCTCCGCGTCGTCGCCGTGGAGGGAGGCCTCGAGCAGCTCGAGGTTGGCGAGGATGCTGGTGAGGGGGGTGCGCAGCTCGTGGGAGGCGTCGGCCACGAACTCGCGCTGGCGGGCGAGGGCGCCCTCGGTCTCGCGGCGCGAGGCGTCGAGCGCGTGGAGCATGCTCTCGAGCGTCCGGGCGAGGTCGGCCACCTCGTCGTCGGCCTCGGGCTGCGGCAGCTCCATGGCGGGGTTGCGCGTGCGCTCGATCTCGCGCGCCGCCTGGGTGAGGTTGGCGATGGGGGCCATGGCGCGGCGGGCGAGGGCGAGGCCGAAGAGGAAGGCGAGCACGGCGCCGCCGACGACGCCCAGGCCGAGCAGGAAGCGGATGCGCGCGATGGTGCTGTCGATGTGGTCGCGGGGCTTCGCGTACTGGAGAAAGCCGACCGGCTGGCCGGCGGGGTCACGGAGCACGCGGGTCGCCACGCGGAAGTGGGTGTGGTCGTGGATGCCCTGGCGCGGAGGCCCGATCTCCTCGCGCTCGGAGCTCGCATGGTAGATCTGCCCGTCGACCGAGACGAGCCGGATGACCGCGTCGCCGGAGGAGGCCGCCTCCACGCTCTCGTCGCTGAAGAACTGCGCGATGCCGCCCTGGGTCAGCGGCAGCCGCTGCTCGAGGTCGGCCGCCGTGCGGCGCAGGTCGTCGTCGAACGAGTCGCGCACCTGGTCGGCGGCGAACTTGCCGACCAGCAGCGCGAACAGCATGAGGATGACGAATGTGAGGCCGGCCGAGATGAGGGCCAGGCGGAAGCGGATCGGGAGGGTGCGCAGGGCCTTCATGCCTGCGGCGGCGCCTGGCGCAGCACGTAGCCGGAGCCCCTCACGGTGTGGAGCAGCCGCTCCTCGCCGCCGGCCTCGAGCTTGCGGCGTAGGTTCGATACGAACACGTCCACCGTGTTGGTCTCGCTGAACGGCGCGTAGCCCCAGACCTCCTCGAGGAGCGCCTCGCGCGAGACGACAAGGCGCTCGTTTCGCATCAGGTACTCGAGGAGCTCGAACTCGCGGGCCGTCAGGTCGACCGTGCGCTCGCCGCGGAAGACCTCGCGCGTGTCGGAGTTCAGGCGGAGGTCGGCGAGGGTCAGGAAGGCGCTGCCGCGCGGCGGCCTGCGGCGGAGCATCGCCCGGATGCGGGCGAGCAGCTCGGCGCGCTCGAACGGCTTGACGAGGTAGTCGTCGGCGCCGGCGTCGAGGCCCTCCACGCGATGGTCCACGCCGTCGCGCGCCGTGAGGATGAGGATCGGGACGTCGCCCTCGGCCCTCAGCCGCCTGGCCACCTCCACGCCGTCGAGCCGGGGGAGGCCCAGGTCCAGCACCACCGCGTCGGGCTCGAACACGACCGCCTCGTCGAGGGCCTCCACGCCGTCGCCGGCCGTGCGGACGTCGTATCCCTCCATGCGGAGGGAGCGGCGGAGGACGTCGGCGATCTCGCGGTCGTCCTCGACGACCAGTACGCGCGGCTTGGGCATGCCCCGATGTTAGGTGCGGAAACCCCTGCGGGCGCGAACTTTTAGGCACTCCTTAGCGGCCCCGCGCCCAACTTAGTTAGCTACCTAATAGATCGCTAGGCTAAAGAGCATGACCCGCACCGCGAGCACCGCGTCCCCCGCCGCCGCGGAAGCCTTCGAGCAGGCATGGGACGAGTTCTTCGCGGCGGCCCGCCGCGCGCGGGGCCGCGCCGCGCGCGACAGCTCGGGCGGGCTCACGCTCGCCCAGTACCACCTCGTGGCGCCGATCGCGGTCGCCGGGGGAGAGCTGCCGTGCGGCGAGGCCGCGGTCGCGGCCGGCGTCGCCGGGCCCACCGCCACGCGCATGCTCGACTCGCTGGAGCGCGAGGAGATCGTCACGCGCGAGCACTCGACGGCCGACCGGCGGGTCGTGACGGTCCGCCTGACCGCCAAGGGCCGCCGCGCCGTGCGCGAGAAGGGCAGGGCGATCTCGGCCAAGCGCCGCGAGATCTACCGCAGCCTGTCGGAGGACGACCGCGCGCAGGCGACCGTCCTGCTCGGCCGGCTGGCCGAGGCGGTGGAGCAGCTGTGACGGACGCAGAGCCGCGCCAGCACCACAACGCCACGCTGCTGGTGCTGGCCGTCTCGGCGCTGGCCTACGCGCTGTCGCAGACGATGGTCGCGCCGGCCCTGCCGGAGATCCAGCACGAGCTCGGCACCACGGCGACCTCGGTCACGTGGGTGCTCACGATCTACCTGCTGACCGCGTCGGTCGCCACCCCGATCGCCGGGCGCCTCGGTGACATGTTCGGCAAGGAGCGCGTGCTGCTGATCGTCCTCGGCTTCTTCGCGCTCGGCTCGCTCGTGGCCGCGCTCTCGCATTCGATCGGGCTGCTCGTCGCCGGGCGCGCGATCCAGGGGATCGGCGGTGCGGTCTTCCCGCTCGCCTTCGGGATCATCCGGGACGAGTTCCCGCGCGAGAAGGTGGCCACGGCCATCGGCCTGATCAGCGCGACGTTCGGCATCGGCGGCGGCGCCGGCCTGGTGCTGAGCGGCCTGATCGTGGACAACCTCGCCTACGAGTGGATCTTCTGGCTCGCGCTGGTCGTCGTGATCTTCGCGATGGTGATGACGCGGCTGTTCGTCCCCGAGTCGCCGGTCAAGAGCCCGGCGCGCATCGACTGGACCGGCGCGGCGCTGCTCTCCGGCGGCCTGATCGCGCTGCTCGCGGCGGTCAGCGAGGGCAACCGGTGGGGCTGGGACTCGCCGGCGATCCTCGGGCTGTTCGCGCTGGCGGCGGTCCTGCTCGGGTGGCTGGTCCGCTACGAGCTCGGGTTCGGCGAGCCGCTCGTGGACATGCGGATGATGCGCGCGCGGCCCGTTCTCGCGACGAACATCACCGGCCTGCTGATCGGCTTCGGCATGTTCGGCTCGTTCATCCTGATCCCGCAGCTCGTGCAGACGCCGGAGAGCACCGGCTTCGGGTTCGGGGCGAGCGTGACGGAGGCCGGGCTGTTCATGCTGCCCTCGACCGCGATGATGCTGATAGCCGGGCCGATCGCGGGCGCGCTCGGCACGCGCTGGGGATCGAAGCTGCCGCTGCTGATCGGCTCGCTCGTGACCGCGGCCGCGCTCCTGTTCCTGGCGGTCGCGCACGAACATCGCTTGGCGATCTACGTGGCCTCGGCGATGACGGGCCTCGGGATCGGGTTCTCGTTCGCGTCGATGGCGAACCTCGTCGTCGAGTCGGTGGACCAGCGCCAGACCGGCATCGCGAGCGGGATGAACACGATCATGCGCACGATCGGCGGCTCGATCGGCGGTCAGATAGCCGCGAGCGTGGTGGCGGGGCACGTGGCGGGCGGGTTCCCGACCTCGACGGGCTTCACCATCGCGTTCTCGATCTCGGCGGTCGCGGTGCTGGGGGCGTTCCTGTGCGCGCTCGCGATCCCGTCGCGGCGCCGCGTGGCGGCCGACGTCGTCCCGCTCCCGGCCGCGCGCGACGCGGGCGAGCCCGAGATGCGCCGCGCCGGCGCCGCCTAGCCGCTCGTCAGCCCTCGCGCGGGGCGTACCGGTGGTGCAGCATCAGCGCGTTGCCGTCGGGGTCCGCGAAGAACGCCATGTGGCAGACGCCGGTGTCGAAGACGTCGCCGTGGAACTCCACGCCGCGCTCCTCGAGCGCCGCACGAGCGGCCGCCACGTCCTCCACGTGGAGCGCGATCGGGTTCGCGTTCCGCTGGAACTCGCCGATGCCCATCCGGACCGGGTCGATCACGCTGAAGGTCACGGTCCCGTTCTCGAACTCGGAGAAGTTGCGCTCGGGCTTGTGCACCGAGTTCTCCAGGCCGAGCGTGTCGCGGTAGAACGCGGCCGCGCGTTCCAGGTCCTGGGTCGGGATCGAGACGAAGTCGACGCCCGTGACGATGCCGCCGCTCACGAGTACGCCTCCAGCCACTCGCGGATCTCCCAGCGCTTGACCACCTCGTTGAGCACGAACGGGTCGCCGGCCACGAACTCCTCGGCGGCCTCGCGGCTGTTGAAGACGGCCATCGACCCCTGCGTCTGCGGGTCGCCGAAGGTGCCGATCAGCTCGAGCGTGCCGTCCGACTGGAAGCGGTCGGCGTAGGCGCTGTGCTCGGCGTAGTGGACCGGCGCCTTCTCCATGACGTTCTCGGACGACTCGTACAGGACGACGTACTTCGTGCTCAATCGGGAGCTCCTTGTTCGTGTGTGTGCTCGGTGTACCAGTCGAGGACTTCCTTCCAGCCGGCGCCGTAGCCGCCCGCGAATGCCTCGGCGTCCGGGACGGCCTCGAAGCCGCGGTGCTCGAGGCGGACGCGCGTGCCGCCGTCGGCGGGCTCGAAGGTCAGCTCGATCGTGGTGGTCGTGCCGGAGGGCCAGTCCGCCTGGGTCCAGGTGAACGCGAGCCGCTCGCCCGGCTGCCAGGTGGTCACCCGGCCCACCTCGAACCCCTCGCCGGTGTCGAGGTCGTAGACCTCCATGAAGCGGCCGCCGACGTGGGGCTCGATCCGGACCGTCTTCCCGCGCTCGGCGTCGTTCCAGTACGGCGTGCCGGTACGCCACCAGAGGCCGATCTCGTCGGTGAAGATGGCGAACGCGTGGTCCGGGGTGGCGTTGACGACGACCTCGGCGGTCGCGACCGGAGCGGTCATCGGGTCCGCACCTCCACGAAGTCCTTGAACGAGTCGAGCTGCGACTGCCAGGTGCTGCCCAGCGACTCGAGCCAGGCGCGCAGGTCGTCGACCGGCTGGGGGTTGAGGCTGTAGAGGCGCACGCGGCCGTCGTCCGGCGGGGTGCGCTCCTCGGTCAGCCCGGCCTCGCGGAGCACGCGCAGGTGGCGGCTCACCGCCGGGTTCGCGATGGAG
The DNA here is from genome assembly GCA_036386455.1 of Thermoleophilaceae bacterium. Taxonomy (GTDB): domain Bacteria; phylum Actinomycetota; class Thermoleophilia; order Solirubrobacterales; family Thermoleophilaceae; genus AC-37. The sequence continues at coordinate 915 of DASVVS010000118.1, read as the reverse complement.
AAGGCGCGGTGGATCTCGCCGGCCGTGTGCGGGCGGGTCGCGAGCATCTCGACGATCGCGGCGCGCGTGGGGTCGGCGAGGGCGGCCAGGGCCGCCTCACGAGTCTGCTTATCGGAGGCGATAGTTATCACTAGTGCGAAATATATAGCACGTGATTTGCTGTCGCGTGATGGCGGCCCCGGTCTTCCGCACACCCGACGAGCGGTTCCTCGGCCTGCCGGGGTTCGAGTTCGAGCCGGCCTACCGGCAGGTCGGTGACCTCCGGCTCGCGCACGTCGACGTGGGAAAGGGGCCGCCGGTTCTGTTCATCCACGGGTCGCCGCTCTGGTCGTTCGTGTGGCGGAAGGTCGTCGCGCGGCTCGCCGGAGCCGGGTACCGGTGCATCGCGCCGGACCATGCGGGTTACGGGCGCTCCGACAAGCCGCTCGATCCGGGCTGGTACTCCGTCGAGCGGCACGTGGAGCTGACGGGCTCGATCCTCGACGACCTCGACCTGCGCGACGTGACCATCGTGGTGCACGACTGGGGCGGGCCGATCGGGCTGTCGCTGGCGCTGATGAGGCCGGAGCGCATCTCGCGCATCGTGATCCTGGACACCGCGATCGACCCGCGCGAGACGTGGATGAACGAGACCTGGGTCCGCCTGCGCGAGTTCATCCGCGAGACCTCCGACGTCCCGGTGCGCGAGCTTATGGGGACCGTCATGGCCCACGAGCCCGAGGAGGACGTGGTGCGGGCGTACGAGGCCCCGTTCCCGACGCCCGAGTCGAGCGCGGCGATCTGGGGGATGATGTCCACCGTGCCGCCGGCCGGCGACCCGGCCGGGGCGGCGGCAGCCGACCGCTTCTACGAGGCGCTGAGGCGCGACCCGCGGCCGATGCTCAGCCTCTGGGGCGCCTCGGACCCGTTCCTGAC
>DASVVS010000117.1:0-7881 GCA_036386455.1 Thermoleophilaceae bacterium | reverse complement strand
CAGCCCATACGCGGCGATCGAGGGTGCATCCTTGATCCGCCCGTCGCGAATCATCCGCGGCAACTCATCGGCCGCGAATCGCTCGACCCGCATCCCCTGCTCCTCGACGGAGCGCATCGGCTCGCGCTGCTCGAGCTCGGTGGCGAGGTAGACGTCGAAGCCCTGGCTGCAGAAGCCATACGCTCCGTACAGGTGACCGAGGTGGCGCAACTCCCGCGCGCGCAGCCCCGTCTCCTCCTCCAGCTCAGCGCGGGCGAGCTCCGACGGCTCCACGTCGACGCCCTCGCGCGAACCCTGCGGGAACTCCCAGTAGCGACCCCCCACCGGGTAGCGGAACTGCTCCACCAGGTAGATGCCCGAGTCGTCCCTCGGGATCACGACGGTGTAGTCGGGCTTGTCCACCACCCCGTACACGCCGGCCGATCCGTCCTGCCACTCGATGCGATCCTCGCGGACGCTCATCCACGCGTTCTCGTAGACCGTTCGAGTCGAGAGGCGACGGATCTCCATTGCGTAATTGTCGCGCGTGCGGCACCGGGTTGCGGAAGCTTGCGCTTTGCTCCCGCCCGCGCATAGACTCGCGCTCAGCCGCGGCGCAGCGCAGGTGAATCAGTGAGCACTCCAAGCATCTTCATCTGCTACCGCCACGAGGACGAGCACGCTCACGCCCGCCTCATCGCGCTACAGCTGATCGACGTCTTCGGTAAGGACGAGGTCTACTTCGATGTGAAGAGCTCCGCGCCCGGGCGCATCTTCAACCAGGAGATCGAGGCGGCGCTCGAGTCCTGCGTCGTCCTGCTCGCCGTGATCGGGCCCGCATGGCTCACCGGGGGCCACGAGACGCGCGAGGGCCTGGGCACCCCAGATGACGACTACATCGTCTGGGAGATCGGGACCGCCCTCACCCGGGGCATCACGGTGATCCCCGTCCTCGTCCACGGCGCGCAGATGCCGGGGAACGTGGCCCTGCTTCCTTACCTGCCCGAGCTGGCCGAACGAACCTCGTTCGAGATGCACGACACCACGTGGGACCACGACCTGGAACGCCTCACCGAGTGCGTTCGGGAGGCGCGAGAGGAAGCCGCCGTCGGCAGGCCGCCCGGTCCGTTCTACGGCAACCTCACCGAAACGCGCAAGCAGGAGCTCGAGGAGATCGAGGCGCTCGTGCGGGCCGGGAAGCACGTCGTCATACAGGGGCCCCCGGGGATCGGGAAGGGCGAGTTGCTGCGCGCCCTCGACGAGCGGGACCCGAGAGCCGAAGCGGTCCGCCGGAGCAGCGACGCGTTGTCCGTGACGGACCTGCGCAGCGCGCTGCACCCGACGCACGCCGAGTTCCCCGAGAACGACGCCGAGGGCGCCGTCGTACTCAAGCGGAGCATCCTCCGCGGGGGTCCCCATCGGCTGCTGGTCCACAACGTGGACCAGCCGGAGACCGTGAAGGCGGTGCTCAAGCTCGTCGCACTGGTGCCACGGCTGCGTGTGGTCGTTACCACCCGCGGCCAGCCGTTCGGGTCCGAGTTCGAGGTGTACGAGCCGAGCCTTCCATCCGACGAGGAGTGCAGGGACCGGCTCGAGCCGTTCGAGCTGAGCGAACGGCAACTGGAGGAGGTGCTGCTCGCGTTCCCTGGGAACCCGCTGTACCAGGCGGCGAAGGCGCACGCCCTCAAGACCGGACGAGCGATGGACACGCCGGACCATCTCAGCCCGGTCGCCGAAGAGATCGACGACCGGGCGGTGTGGCTGATCGGGTCGCTCCCCTCGCGGCTGTTGGAGGCCGGCCTGCTCAGAGAGGTCGGGCGACTCGACTTCGCGGGCGTTCAGCTGGTGACCCGGCACGGGGTGCTGACCCGGCTCCCCGACTTCTACGAGGTTCACAGCACGCTGGCGCAGACCTGCAAGGAGCGCGCCGAAGTGGCCTCGGACGACGCGTTGGAGGCCCTCTACACGGACGCCGCGCGCCATTGCGCCGAGTGGCTGGCGACCGCATCCTTCGAAGAGGCTGACGCGGCCCGGGACAACCTCATCCATCTCCTGAAAGAGTGCGTGGACCACGAGGTTCGCGCCGATCTCGCCCTTACGCTGATCGGCGATCACTTCGACGATCCGAACGGCTACATGCCCAAGAGCGGGCTCGCGAGCCTCCTCCTCGAGGAGCAGCTGCTCGAGAAGCTCCTCGCCACCGCCCAGACGGTCAACGGCCTGCGCGGCGCCCAGATCGAGAAGAACCTCGGACTGTTCCTCCACTGGGCCAACAAGCCGCGCGCGTGGCCGGTCCTGCTCTCAGCGCGTGCGAAGTACCTGGCGCTCGGAAAGGACGTGGGCGGCGAGGGCTACGCGGCCACGACGTGGATCCTCGGATACGTCGCCGACGACACCGGGCGGCTCGACGAGGCCGAGCGGCGCTACAACGAGCTGCTCGAGCCGGGGTCGTTCGGATGGCTGAGCGACCCCTCGAAGCGGGCGGTCAGCCAGCACCTCGTGGGCTGCTCCCTCTACCACCAGGAGCGCTACGACGATGCTCTATTGCAGTTCGAGGAGGCGATGGACAACGCCCACCCGAAGGACCACGCGCTGCGCGCCAGGATCGAGCGCAGGATCGCGTACGTGCAACTCGCCCATCCCAAGCGGGACACGGAGGCCGCGGCACGCCGGCTGGAGGAGGTCTGGGCGAAGGCGAAGGGCCTAAAGCGGGCGCGCGACGCGGCGCGCTGCACACGCCACCTCGGTACCGCCCGGCTGAAGCTCGGTGACGTGGACCGCGCGATCGAGGCACTCGAGCTGGCGGTCAAGGAGTTCGAGACGATCGGGGACCAGCGCGGCCGCGGCGCCGCGCTGTGCACGCTCGCCGCGGCGCGTCGCAAGCAGGACCGGCTCGACGAGGCTCGCGACTGGGCCGTGATGAGCCGCAACATCGCGCGCGGCGCGCCCGAGGAGGCCGTGAACGGCGGCCGCCCGAGGATCGCTCGCGACGACCCCCTGAAGCCGATGTGGGCGCCGGTCGGCGCAGCGCGTGCGGATGCCGAGCTCGGCAGGATCGCAGAGGCAAGGGGCGACAGCGACGAGGCCGCTCGGCGATTGCGCCAGGCGTGCAACATCTACGACGCGATCGGGCACCCGTCCAAGGACGTGCTCGGGCCCAAGCTGAAGGAACGAGGGGAACGAGATGCGAAGCCGCCCCCTCACATCAAGGGCGTCGTGTTCGACCTCGTGGACACGCTGGCGATCACGAGGAAGGGCGCCTACGAGCGAGCTAAGCACGAGATCTCGGACAAGCTGGGCGTCGACCACGAGGTGTTCAAGGAAGCCTGGGCCGACTCGCGCGAAGAAGCGTCCAAGAACCACCGCGTGACCACCGAGGAGCGAATTCTCGAGGTCGCTAAAAAGCTCGGTGCCAAGTGCGACCCAGACGAGGCCGAGCAGCTCGCCGTGCACGAGCGGCGCCTCTGGCACGACGAGGTCGTGCTGAAGGAGGAGACGCGGACGGTGCTGCAGTCCCTCGAGCAGCGCGGGATCGCCATCGTGCTGATGGCCAACGGGTCGCACCTCCTGAAGGACCTCGCCGAGCGGCTCGAGCTGACGCAGACCTTCCTGCTCTCGTGCATCATCGGCACGAAGACCCCCGAGCGGGCGTTCTACCGCAGGGCGCGCAGGGTGCTGGAGCTGGAGCCCGAGCAGTGCATGTACGTCGGAGACGGCGGCGACAGGGAGCTGGAAGGCGCAAAGTTGGACGGAATGTTCGCCGTGCGGTTGCCGGTGGAGGAAAAGCCGCCCTATAACCACAGCGAGAGCCTGGATTGGCACGCGACGGTGAAGAAGCTCGAGGAAGTGGTCGGACTGGTGGGGGGATGACCGAGCGCGTCCAGGTCACCCAGCGCACGTCCACGACGCGCTACTGCGTCGGCCCGGACGCGCTGACCGAGCTACGGGCCTGGCTCGAGCCGCTTCCGTTGCGCGTTCCCGTGATCGCCGACCCGGACGTGTGGCGGCTGTACGGCGACGCGGTTGCGACGGTGCTTCACCCGTGCGAGCCGCTCGTCTTCCACGTGGCCGGCGAGGAGCAGAAGGAGTTCGGCACGGTCGAGCGGCTCGCGTCGGAGCTCTCGGCGAACCACGTCCACCGTCGCGAGAAGCTCATCCTGCTCGGGGGCGGCGTGGTATGCGACGTGGGCGGGCTGACGGCATCGCTCTACATGCGTGGGCTCGGCTACGCGATCGTCGCAACCAGCCTGATGGCCCAGATCGACGCCGCGATCGGCGGGAAGGTCGTGACCAACTTCGACCACCGCAAGAACCTCATCGGAGGGTTCCACCACCCCGAGCTCGTGCTCGCCGACCCGAGCTTCCTGCGGACGCTGCCCCCGCGTCACGTGCGCGCCGCCCTCGCCGAGGCGCTGAAGGTCGGGTTGATCCTCCCGGAGCTGCAGATCGAGTCGATGCTCGAGGGCGCCGTCGCGAGCGACCCGGCAGCGATGGGTCCGCTGGTGGAGCGCTGCGTGGACGGAAAGCTCTCGCTGCTCGAGCCCGATCCCTTCGAGCGTGATCTCGACAGAGTGCTGAACCTGGGTCACGCGGTGGCACACGCGCTCGAGAAGGTCGAGGATTGCGAGTTGATCCACGGCGAGGCGGTGGCCATCGGGCTCGCGGCGACCGCACGCTATGCCTCGGCCGAGGGGATCTGCACGAGCGCGTACGCCGGCCGGATCCTCGATCAGCTCGTCCGCCTGGGTCTTCCCACGACCGCCGACGTGCCCGAGCTAGAGCTGCGGGCGCGGCTGGGAGACATCGTGGATCACCGCGGCGGCCGCATCCGCCTCGTGGTACCCACGGGCGACGCGGGCGTGACGATCCTGGAGCACGCCGACCTCGACGCGCTAGCGGTGTGCGCTCGGCGGCGTGCACGCGTGAGGACCTGATGCTCGTCGTCCTCGGCGGCAGCAGCCCCTGGACGGTCGACCTGATCGAGCGGCTGGACCCGGAGGCGGTACTGCTCGTGGGCCGCGACGCCGACGCGCTCGACGCGCTCCGCAGGTTCCTCGGAAAGCGGAGCGGGGCAACGATCCGGACGTCGACCGAGCCCGAGGAGGCCCTCACCGAGGCGAGCGCGGTCCTGTGCCAAGCGCGGCTCGGCGGCTGGGAGGGGCGTCAGATGGACGAGACCGGGGCGTGGCGCGCGGGCGGCTACGCGGACGAGACGTTGGGCCTCGGCGGGCTGAGGGCCGCGCTGCGCGCGCGCGACACGCTGGCCAGGTGGGCGTGCGCAGCGGGAACGGCGCCGGTCGTGATGCTGTCGAACCCCACCGACCTGCTGACGCGGTGGTGGCGACTCCACAGCGAGGCGTTGGGGATCAGCGCCTGCGAGGTCCCCTCCGAGCTGATGGTCGACCTCCCGCCCGGCACCCGGTATCTCGGCGTCAACCACCTCGGCTGGGCCGTCACCCCCGCCGGCGAGCGGGTGGCTACCCGGTGGGTCACCCTGCTCGAGTCGGGCAGGCCCGAGCAGTCGGCGTCACGCATCCGGCGGGCGGGCGATCTCGCGGCGCTGTCGAGCGACCTCCGGCGCGCCATCGCCGCAGACGACCACGAGAGCTTCGACGAGCTGATTCTCCGGCGGCCTCCGCGCTGGTACGCCCAGCTGGTGGTGCCGGTCCTCCGCGCGCTCCTCGATGACCCGCACTCGTTTCGGGGGGTGGTCGGCCTGCCGAACGGCGCGCGCCTGCCCGGCTTGCCGCCCGACCTGATGGTCGAGAGCCTCGGCTCCGCCGTCGAGCCCGACCCCAACGCTCTGCCGACCGAGCTGGTGGGCGACATCGCCCGCTTCGCCCGTGCGCGCGACCATGCGTGGAACGTGCTCACGAACCCGTGTGAGGACACGCTGCAGCAGAGCATCGCCGCTGACCCGTTCTCCGGGAACGTCAAGTGCTCGCGTGAGCTGCTGTCCTGGGTGGTGGGCGCGCGATAGAGCTCGGGCTGTACTTCGCGGTTTGCAGGGCCCTGGAGCTCGATGCCGCGCTGGAATGGGCCAGCGGGCTGGGGGTGCGCAGTGTCGAGCTGTCGTCCCACGTCTCGGGGCGGTTCGACGTGGACGAGATGTTCGAGCAGGGACGCATCGCCGCCCTACGCGAGGCCGTGACGAACCACGGCCTGCGCGTGTCCGCGCTCAACATGAGCGCGGACGGCCAGCTTCTGCTCGGTCCCCACCACGCGGATACGGACTGGATCCACGTCGGCGACGCCGCCGAGAAGCGCGCCTTCGCGGAACGGCGGCTGCGGCGTGTGGCCGACCTCGCGTCGGAGCTCGAGGTACCGGTCGTGACGGGGTTCGTCGGGTGCGAGGACTACTCGCGCTGGTTCCCCTGGCCGGACGCGCAGGCGTGGGACAAGATGGAGCCGGGCTTCGTCGAGCGCGTCGCGCCGCTGCTCGATCACTTCTCTACACGCGGCGTGAAGTTCGCCATGGAGCCGCATCCGCGGCAGTTCGTCTACAACACCGAGACCGCCCTCCGGTCCGTCGAGCTGCTCGACGGACATCCGGCCTGGGCCTTCAACCTGGATCCCGCCAACCTGATGCTTGCCGGCGTGGACCCCGTCGTCTTCGTCGCGGAGTTGGGCGACAGGATCGCGAACGTGCACGCGAAGGACGCGGAGGTTGTACCGCACAACGTCGCGCGGTCCGGGCTCCTGGCCGGCGGAGCATGGACGCGTCCAGACCGCGGGTTCCGCTTCCGCGTTCCGGGGTGGGGTGACGTGAACTGGAGGCGTCTGATCACCGAGTTGAGCGTTCGGGGCTACACCGGCCCTCTGACGGTCGAGCACGAGGACCCCACGATGGGCGCCAGGGAAGGGGTCCACAAAGCGGTCGGCTTTCTGGACCCGCTGCTGATACGAGAGCCGACCGAGGAACCGTGGTGGTGAGATGATGCGGCCGGTACTCGGCATCGATCTGGGTGCAAGCAGGATCAAGGCGGTCGTCGCGGGACTGGACGGCGCCATCCACGACCGGACGCTCGTGCCCTCGCGGGCCGACGAGGGACCTGACGTAACCCTGCGGGTGGTGTCCGAGATAGCGCGTCGAATGATCGCCGAGCATCACGTCAGAATCGTCGGCGTCGGCGTTTGCGGCCCGGTCGACTACGGCGCCGGGCGGCTCATCGAATCCCCGATGTTGCCCGGCTGGTCGAGCGTGCCGGTGGTCGACACGATCCGAGAGGACACCGGTGTGCCAGTCGTGATCGAGAACGACGCGTCATGCGCGATGCTGGGTGAGTGGTGGCTCGGCGCCGGCGAGCGCCTGCCGGTCGTGGCCGGGTTCACGATCGGCACGGGGGTGGGAGGTGGCCTCGTGCTGGACGGCGAGATCTACCGTGGTGGCTCTGGCTGGGGCGCCGAGCTCGGCCACATCTCGCTGGCTCCCGAACCACGATGCCCGTGCGGGGGTCACGGCTGTGTGGGCATGCTCGCCAGCATCCCCGCCACGCTCACCCGCTACCGGGAGCTCGGCGGCTCGAGCGAGGTGGACGACCTCGAGGAGCTGATCCGGCTGGGAGACGAGGGTGACGCGCGGGCGACGGAAGCACTCGAGGCGTCAGGCGGCTACCTCACGGACGCAGCACGTGCGCTCGTCAACGTGCTGAACCCCAACGTTCTCGTCCTGGCGGGAGGCATGGCGGTCCTGAGCTCGGCCCTCGTTGACTGCATAGAGCGGGGCCTGCGCGGAACCACCTTCGACGGGCCCGACCGAACGCCCGTGGCAGCCGCAAAGCTCGGGCTCTACTCGGGCGCCATCGGAGCCGCGCGAGCCGCGGCCCTGGCTTCCGGCAAGGGGCCCGCACAGAGCGCGTGACTGCTGGCGATCAGCCCAGGTGGTGGCGCAACGCCGTCATC
>DASVVS010000116.1:0-3541 GCA_036386455.1 Thermoleophilaceae bacterium | reverse complement strand
CCGTGCACGAAGACGGGCGTTCCGAGCGGCACGCGGCGCATCAGGGTGCGCAGGTCCGCGTCGGAGGCGCGCAGGCAGCCGGCCGAGCTCGGGGTGCCGATCGAGCCCGGCGCGTTCGTGCCGTGGATCGCGAGGCGGTTGCCGCCGCGCCAGCCGGCCGGGGTGTTCGGCTGGGTGCCGTTCAGGGCGAGGATGCAGCAGCCGTAGTAGGAGCCGTAGCGGGAGCCGGGGATCTTGTCGGTCACGGCGAAGCGGCCCTTGGGTGTGGCCGAGCCGGGGCGGCCGATCGCCACGCTCAGGCTCTTCACGAGGCGCTTGCTGCGGCGCAGCTCGAGCTTGCGCTCCGAGAGGTCGACCGAGATCGCCATCCGCACGCGGCCGCGGTCGATCGAGGGGGCGTCGGCCCGGACCCAGGCGATCTTCCCGTTGCCCATCGCGGTGGTCGTGACCGCCAGCCACCTCCCGCGCGTGCGGACCACGGACATGACGGTCGGCGAGCCGAACCGCGTGCGGGCGCCCGCCGCGCTGATCACACGGCCCCAGGGCTTGCCGTAGAGCCGCACCGTGCGGCCGCTGCGCACGCGGACCACGCCGAAGCCGGGGGGCGAGGCGGGCCGCGGAGCGACGTCGCGGCGCGAGGCGGCGGCGGACGGCTCCGCCGACACCGTCCGCGGCTCGCCGATGAAGCGCTCGACGGGCTCGAGCGGCGGCGCCTGGCTCACCTCGTCACGAGCCGCCGCGGGCGCGGGCGCGCGCGCCTCGGTCCGGCCGAAGCTGGTCGCGGACGTGACGGCGACGAACAGCGTCCCGACGAGCGCGAGCGCGATGACAAGGCTGATGGCAGAGGGCCGGCCCATGACCTCCTGCCTGTTTCGGCCGGCGCGGCCGGACGCTCAAGCGCGACGTGCCGCCGCAGCTCCCCCGTTCCGGGGATCCAGGGTTGACAGATGGCGGGTTCGCCCGGACGGTGGAGCGGACTCGCACGCAGTCGCATCTCGGGAGAGGACTCACCTATGACTCGCATCCGCACGCGAGCGCTCGGCCTTGCGGCGGCGCTCGCCATCGCAGCCGCGGCGCCGATCGCCGGCGGCAGCGCCGAACCGATCGCCGCCGCACACACGTGCAAGAGCGGAAAGCACGCCGTCATCGGCGGCAAGCACAAGTGCCTGCGCCGCGGCCAGTTCTGCTCACGGAGCAAGGACGGCCAGTACCACAAGTACGGCTTCCACTGCCACAAGCGCGACAAGAAGGGCAACTACCACCTGAGCTAGCCGGGAGCCGGACGGCCAGGGCCGGGGCGGCGGGAGCGCGCAGCCCCGGCGGGTTGGCGGCGCCGAGGGCGGGCCCGAGGGCGTTCACGATCGGGGGGCTCCCTGAGCGAGCGAAGCGAGCGTACCCCCGAGCGGGAATGCCGGAGGGCACCGCACGGCGCGGTCAGAGCCCTCCGTCGTTCAAGCCGTTAGAGCTAGAGCATCACGTTCCGCGACTGGAGATGCGCACCGACCTTGCGCTTCACGCGCTGCAGCGCGTTGTCCACCGTCTTGGTGTCGCAATCGAGCCGCTCGGCCACGGCCTCGTACGAGTGCCCGTCCAGGTACAGCGACAGCACCGAGCTCTCGAGCTCCGACAGCACGCTCGACAGGCACGCCACCAGGCTGTGCAGCTCCTCCGAGGAGATCACCTGGTTGACCGGGTCGTGCGCGGTCGGGCCGGGAAGGACCTCGTCGAGGGTCGGCTCGCCGTCGCCCGCGGCACTCGCCGGCGTCTGCGAGAACGAGACGTACTGGTTGAGCGGCGTGTGCTTGTTGCGGGTCGACGTCTTCACCGCGGTGATGATCTGGCGCGTGATGCAGAGCTCCGCGAAGTTGCGGAAGCTCGACTCGCGGTCGCTGCGGTAGTCGCGAACGGCCTTGTAGAGCCCGACCAGGCCCTCCTGGATCAGATCGTCGGAATCGCCGCCGATCAGGAAGTACGACGACGCCTTCAGGCGGACGAAGCCGTAGTAGCGGCGAACGATGCGGTCATAGGCGTCGCGCTTGCCGGACTTCGCGAGGGCGACGAGGTAATGGTCATCAACCTCAAGTGGAGATTGATTGTTACGGATCGACGGGGCGGATACAGCGGCCACAGCATGCTCCCCTCCCGGCCAGATGGCCGAAAGAAACTGGGCGCGACGTACCTCCCCTGGTCGTCGCCAGATTTTTGCCAGCCTGAGTCTGTACCTCAGGTCAAGCCTTTGTCTGCGCCGCGAGTATCCATGGGTTATCGGACGTTGTCAACCCCAGGGCGGTCGGAATGCAAGATTCCGTACAGCAGGGCGGCCGCGGCGGCGCTCACATTGAGCGACTCGATGCGGCCGCGAAGGGGCAGCGCCACGAGCTGATCGCAGGCCGCGGCGACCCGCGGGCGCAGGCCGCTCCCCTCCGAGCCCAGGACGAGGACCACCCGCCCCGAGTAGTCCGGCTGGTCGTACGGCACCGCCTCCTCGGAGGCCGCGGCTCCGTAGACCCAGGCCCCGGCCTGCTTGGCCTCCGCGAGGTAGTCGGCCAGGTTGCGCACGCGCGCGACCGGCAGGTGCTCGACCGCCCCCGCCGACGCGCGGCAGACGACGGGCGTGACCTGGGCGGTCCGCCGCTCGCCTATGACGACGCCGGCCGCCCCGGCGCACTCGGCCACGCGGCAGATCGCCCCGAGGTTGCGCGGATCCTGCACCTGGTCGAGCACGACCACCACCGCGTTCTCGCCCGCGAGCAGGCCGCCGGCGTCGGCGTACTCGAACTCGGAGACCTCGGCGCAGACACCCTGGTGGTCCGGCGACCCGCACAGCGCCTCCAGCTCGGACGCGTCGGCGATCTCCGGATCCCGGACCCAGGGCTCCCGCGCGGCGGACGCCGTGGCGATCACGCGCTGCACCCGCCGACGCCCGCGCAGCGCCTCGCGTACGGCATTCCGCCCGTAGACGATCACGGCCGGACGAGCTTCGGCCCCTCCGGCGTGTCCCGGACCTCCCAGCCGAGCTCGCGGAGCCGGTCGCGGCGGGCATCGGCGGTGGCGAAGTCCTTCGCCGCCCGGGCGGACTCGCGCTCCTCGAGCAGCTGCTCCGCCTCGGCGTCCGGCGCGTCGCCGTCGGGATCGAGCAGCGATTCGAGGCCCAGCAGCCAGAGCATCTCCCGCAGCGGACCCGCGTCCACGGACTCGCCCGCGTCGAGCCGCCGGTTCGCGTCGCCGATCCAGCCGAACAGCTCGGCCAGCGCCGCGGGGGTGTTGAAGTCGTCGGCCAGCGCCTGCGTGAATCCCTCGGGCGGCGGCGAGGGGGCCACGTCGGCGTCGAGCCTCCGCACGAGGTCCCGCACGCGCGCGACCTGCGCCCGCGCCTGGTCGAGCTGCGCGGCCGAGTAGACGATCGGCTGGCGGTAGTGGCCGCTCACGAAGTACATGACGAGCGTCTGCGGCCCGGCCTCGTCGAGCGCGTCGCCGAGCGAGCGGATGTTGCCCACCGACTTGGACATCTTCTCGTCGGCGAACCGGACCATGCCGTTGT
>DASVVS010000115.1:0-6160 GCA_036386455.1 Thermoleophilaceae bacterium | reverse complement strand
ACGAAGCGCGTCGACTCCGCCCACTGCGGGCGCCGCAGCCGGATCACCACCAGCGCGACCACGCCGGCGAGTGCCACCACCGGCATGGCGAAGATCCCGGCGAAGTAGGCGAGAACGGCCAGCGGCAGGAACGCGTCGTTCCACGCGAGCATCAGCGCCAGGTAGGCGAAGGCGAGCGACGCGGCCAGCGCCGTCGCGCCGCCCACATGGCCGCCATGGCGGCGCGCGCTCCACGCGCACAGCGCCGCGAGCAGCACGAGCGCGGCGACAGCGTGCAGCGGGATCGCCCCCGCCTGGAACGCCTCGCGCGCGGCCTCCTGTCCCGGCGGCTCCGGGTCGCAGCCGTACCCCTCGGGCACGTCGCGCAGCGGCCAGAAGGCCGCCGGCAGCGTCGCCGCCACCGCCACGTACAGCGCCAGCAACCTGCCCGCCGTGAGCCGCGCGGCCACCCCCGCCATCCGCCGAGCCTAGTTTGGCCCTGTCGACGGCAGGCGCTACCGTGCGCAATCCATGTCGAAGACGCTCGTCATCGCCGAGAAGCCCTCCGTCGGGCGCGACCTCGCCGCCGCGCTGCCCGGCTCGTTCAAGACGAGCAAGGAGAAGACGTTCATCGAGGGCGACGACTACGTGATCACTTGGGCGGTCGGCCACCTCGTCGGGCTCGCGGCTCCGGACGAGTACGACCCGAAGCTCAAGAAGTGGCGCTTCGCGGACCTGCCGATCCTGCCGGAGCGCTTCAAGCTCGTGCCCAACGACGAGAAGTCGCGCAAGCAGCTCAAGGCGGTCCACAAGCTGATCGCGCGCGAGGACGTGGAGCAGATCGTGAACGCCTGCGACGCCGGGCGCGAGGGCGAGCTGATCTTCGCCTACCTGTACGAGACCTCCGGCACCACCAAGCCGGTCCAGCGCCTGTGGCTCAGCTCGATGACCCGCAAGGCGATCGAGGAGGCCTTCGCGCGGCTACGGCCGGGCGAGGAGATGCACACGCTCGAGGCGGCGGCGCGCTCGCGCTCCGAGGCCGACTGGGTCGTGGGCATGAACGCCACGCGTGCGGCGTCGATCCGGCTGCGCGCGGCCTTCGACGGCGCGGTGTCGCTCGGCCGGGTGCAGACGCCCACGCTCGCCCTCGTCGCCCGCCGCGAGGAGGAGATCCGCGCGTTCAAGCCCGAGCCGTACTGGCTCGTGGAGGGCGCGTTCCTGGCGGACCCGGACCGCGCCTACCGCGGCCGCTACCTCGGCGGCAAGCGGATCGCGGAGGACCTCGCGGCCCGGATCGTCGAGGAGTGCCGCGACGGCACCGGCGAGATCACCAAGCTCGAGAAGAAGGAGGAGCGCGAGCGCCCGCAGCTCCTCTACGACCTGACCTCGCTCCAGCGGCACGCCAACACGCTGTTCGGCTTCTCCGCCCGCCGCACGCTGGGCGCCGCCCAGCGCCTCTACGAGGAGCACAAGGCGATCACCTATCCGCGGACCAGCTCGCGCTACCTGCCGAGCGATCAGATCGAGGAGATCAAGCCCACCGCCGAGCTGGTCGGCAGCAACGCCCAGTACCGGCGCGCGTCGGAGTACGTGGTCGGCCTCGACAAGCTGCCGCTCGGTCGCGTGGTGAACGACGAGAAGGTCGACGACCACCACGCGCTGATCCCCACGAAGGCCGAGCACGACCTGGAGCGCATGGGGTCCGACGAGGTGAAGATCTACGACCTCGTGACCAAGCGGTTCCTCTCGGTCTTCCACCCGGAGGCGGTCTTCGAGCGCACGCGCGTGGAGACGACCGTCGGCGAGCACGTCTTCCGCACGAGCGGCCGGCGGCTGCTCGAGGCGGGCTGGAAGTCCGTCTACGGCGAGGAGGCCGACACCGGCCAGGGCGGCGAGGACGACACCGGCGGCGACCAGATGCTCCCCAGGCTCGACCAGGGCGAGAGCGTGAAGGTGACCGAGGTCGAGTCGCTGCGCAAGGAGACGCAGCCGCCGCGGCGGTTCACGGAGGCATCGCTGCTCGGCGCGATGGAGACGGCCGGCAAGGACATCGAGGACGCCGAGGTGCGCGAGGCGATGAAGGAGTCCGGCATCGGCACTCCGGCCACGCGCGCGGCGATCATCGAGCGGCTGCTCGACGTCGGGTACATCGAGCGCGACGGACGCGCGCTCGTGGCCACCGACAAGGGCATCCAGGTGATCCGGCTGCTCGGCTCGCACCCGCTCACCTCGCCGGAGCTGACCGGCGACTGGGAGCGGCGGCTCGGGTTGATCGAGCAGGGCGAGGACTCGCGCCCGGCGTTCATGGACGACATCGCCAAGTTCGCCACCGAGACGGTCGCCGAGCTCGACAAGCTCAAGGACGTGAAGATCGAGCGGGCCAACCTCGGCCCGTGCCCGGTCTGCGGCCGCGACGTGATCGAGAACCGCAAGGGCTACTCGTGCTGGTCGCGCGAGGACCCGGGCTGCGGGTTCGTGATCTGGAAGAAGAAGGCGGGCAAGATCCTGCCGGCCTCGGTCGTCAAGGAGCTGATGGCCACCAACAAGACCGAGAAGCAGGTCACGGGCTTCAAGGGCCGCAGCGGGCGCACGTTCCGCGCCAAGCTCAAGCTCGAGCAGGGCGACGACGGCAAGTGGCGCGTCGAGTTCGACGAGGAGTGGGCCAAGGAGCCGCGCGCGAAGCCGCCCGAGGACGGCGACGGGGCGGCTGACGGGGCCGCGGCCGCCGCCCCTGACGGCTCGGGCACTCCTGAGACCACCGCGGCCGCCTAGGCCTGACTTCGCTCGGGTGAGTGCCTCCGCCGCGCGTCCGGTATGGGCCGCTCAGCCGGACGCGACCGTCGCGCAGCGGACGTAGCTCAGTTAGTAGAACGTCGGTTTCCCAAGCCGAGGGTCGTGGATTTGAGGCGCTTCGACGCATCCCATGCGCGGCGCCCGAGTTCGTCGCTCTGAGCCCATCGGTCGCACAGTCGTCGCACTACGCACTCGCGTGCTGCCACGTGTCCCAGCCGCAGCTGTAGTCGCTCTACAGTGCGGGTATGGATCGCTTCGGGCTGCTCGACTGGCTAGTTGATCGTGAGCGTGATGGCGCGCTCGCGCCCACAGGACTCAATTTGCTAGAGGAGCGCCAGCGCGCCGGTGGCTCCTGGGATGAGACGCTGCAGGCGGCGAATGCCCTGCTCGACGCGGACTGGATCAGCGGGCAGTACTTCGCGCCGCCCGGGCGAAGCCGACCGCCTCGCGGGGTGCCGCTATCGGCGCACGAATTCCAGCATCTGCAGGCCATCCACGTCACTGACAGGGGGTACAGCGTGCACCGTGATCGCAATCCCGTCGCTGCGGGACTGACCTTCAACATCACGAACTCGCAAATTGGCCAGCTCGCCGCTGGGGACATCAACAACGTCACCATCGAGAACTTCTTCGTCGAGCTCGAGCACGCAATCGACCAATCCAACGCACCGGCCGTCGAGAAGGAGGAGGCAAAAGAGACGGTCGGCAAGATGCGTCAGTTGCTCGCTGGGGCTGGAGGTTCTGCCGCGGGTGGTCTGATCAGTAGCGCTCTGCGGGCCGTGCTCGGTTTGCCGTGAGCGACGAGCTTGATCTACTCGAACGACGCAGTCTTGCTCGGTGTGAGGAACGTTGGCTCGCTGCTGGGGTGGAGCCTGAGGTAGCCGCAGAACTGGCTGCGGATGCTCGCATAGGTGCGGCCGATGCGTCTTTGCTGCCGACCGAGAGCGCACCGTTGCGCATCCTTCTAGCGGAGGTCGGCGCCGGGAAATCGCTGCTCGGCGAGCGAGCGTTCCAAGCGGCGGTGCGTCAGCGTCGCGATGACGAACAGGCTCCGATCCCAGCTTGGCTGCGGGCGCGAGATTTGACTGGTGGCGTCGAAGACGCTGTGGTCTCCGCTACGGCGCCCTTGGGCGATGCGTACGAGAACTCCGTGTTCGTCGTTGTTGATGGCGCGGACGAACCCGGTCTAGGTCGAGCAGCCGAGGTGCTGCAACAGTGCCGTGAGCTCGTGCGAGTGCTGCGTGGTTCGCGTGTCCTGCTAACGACGCGCCCGCTCCCGGTGTACCACGGCGCCTCGGAGGCGTGCACCGTTCCGATGCTCGAGGAGGCCGAAGCGGCGGAGATCATCGCCCGCGTGGCGGGCTACGACATCACGCCAGGTGGCATGGCCGGGTTTCCAGAGAGCGTTCGGGACGCGGTCCGCCGCCCCTTATTCGCGGTACTCCTGGGCGCGTACCTGCGCCGGCACGACCCTGGCCAGGTTCCGGCCACGGCCGAACTCCTGCGAGAACTCGTAACGAATGCGCTCGCTGGCGCGAGTAGCGACCATCACGGCCTCCTGCGACGACTGGCCGTCCTCGCCACGGCGAGTGAGAGCGGGCACGTCCCGCGCGGCGAGGCGGGACCGCTGGAGACGGCCGAGGCGCTTTCCGAGACGCGCTTGGTTGTTCTCGACGAGCGCGAGATCCGGTTCCCGTTGATCCTGTTAGCCCACTGGTTTGCCGCGGAGAGTCTCGCGCTTGGTGAGACGTCGCTCGAAGCGATCGTTACCCAACCAAGGGAACTTGAACTGTGGCGTTATCCGCTCGCCCTCGTGGTCGGGGCGTTCGGGGGCCAGGCAGCCGATCGGGTGATGGCGGCACTGGTCGAGCGCCACGCCGGCTTCGCCAGCCAGATCGTTGAGGAGGCTTTGGCGCGCTGGGGCGAGATGCGCGAATTTGTGCCGGAGCGCCCCGGGGAACGGGTTCGGCTGGCGATGGGCTCGTGGCTGCAGGGGATCGGCCCTTTAGCGCCGGTCGTGGGGCCAGTCACAGACCGGGGTGAGCTTCTCCCGTTGGGGGTGCACCTCGACGGGGACTTTCTGACGACGGCGTGGGACGTGCGAGCCGAAGTCGAGGCACCAGTTAGCGCGTTGCCCGGGTCTGCGTGGGACTTCTTCGGTGGCGCGGTAGCTCCAGCTGCCGGTCCGCGGTGGGCGCGTATTCGCGGAGGTCGCGTAGGGCATCAAGCTGCCTGGCCGTGGCGGTGGAGTTTCGAAGAGCTAAAGACGGAGCTCTCGAACCTGCTGACGGCACGACGACTCGATCTCAGCACCGGCCCCCTCGCGGAGGCGCATTATTGGATGGTTGCGAAGGCGGTACTCGGACTCGGGTTCTTGCATCGCGAGCCCGTTCCGATGAGCCTGCTTCTTGAGCGGCTGCATGAAGCTCGGGGCGTCCTGGTTACTTCTCGCCTTGCGATCGACGCCGACGTAGCGAGCGCGAAGCTGCAGCGCTTGATGGACGAGCGCGGGATCACACAGCTTCGGCCCGTGCTCGAGGCGCCGCGCGAGGACTACACGGGCGGCTGGGCTTGGGACGCGTGGACGAGTGAGGGGCACATCCATCGCGCCGCAGACGCTTATCGCCTCGCCGTGGCCGCGTACGAAGCCTTGCTTCAAGGGCCATTCAGTGCTCTTCGCCCATGGATGCAGACCGCAGCCACTCTTCCGGCGCGTGTCAACGTCCGGGTGAGTTTTTCGGACCGCCCGGACTTCCGCGGCGCGCCGCTCGAACACGTCTGGCTCGAGCCGCTCCCCGAGGGCGCGGTGAGCGAAGTCGACGTGGACTTTGCCCACGGCGGCAGGGACTGGGATCAAGACGAGTGGAGGCGACGGCTTGCGCAGCTCCGCAACCTGCGCCCGCGACAGGCGCGCTGGATTGGCCTAGTCCATCACCACGGCGTGCTCGACCTCGATGATGACGCCGCTGCCGAGGAGATCGTTTACAAGTGGATCTGGGACGATCTGAAGCGCATCTCGTGGGTCGACGGCCTGCTGGGCGGACGACCTACCGGCCGCAATCTGTTGGTGTAGATCGACAGGCTGCGGCTAATGCGAGGGTCTGTTCGTACTCGCCGCAGCGACTGCGCCGGATACCTTCTCCCCCCTGGTGGGGCGGATCGGGCGACTACCGAAGGGGGACCTGCTCGCCAGCGCCGTGCTCACGGCCGGGGTGCTCGTGCTCCAGGCCAGCGTGATCTCCGGCAAGCGTTCGCTGTTCGCGTTCCCGGACAACTCGTTCCAGACCTATGCCTGGTACAGCTACGCCGCGCGCGACGGGGCGCTCTGGGACCAGTACCAGCGCGGCGGCAACGCCTTCCTCGGCGAGCTGATCACGTCGCTGCTCTA
>DASVVS010000114.1:0-41404 GCA_036386455.1 Thermoleophilaceae bacterium | reverse complement strand
ACGTCATCCCCTCAGCGATCGCGGCGACGAGCGCCTGGCGTCCGGCGGGTCCGAGCGCGGCCCTAGGGTGCGTGTTCATCCGGGTCCTCCCTGAGCTGTGGTTTTCGCAGACGCACAGCCTCGGGTTGGGCCCGGATGCCTTCTCAGGCGTTCACAACGTGTGTGGGCGGCTCAGCTAGCGGAGGCGAGCAAGCCGCCGCCCGGTGGGCGCCGCCGCGGGCGAGCCGCCCCTGCGCGAGCCGCTAGTTCCCCAGCTCCCGGGCCATCCGGTCCACCTGCTCGGGCGTCCCAAACGCGTGGTCGCGGCGGAAGCGGCCGTCTTCGCGCACGAACGCGATGTTCGTCACCGCCAGCGCGCCGTCGCTCAGCCGCAGCGCCCCGCCGAACAGGTCGTAGGCCACGAACCCGCGCTCCTTCATGAACGGGATCACGTCGTGCAGCTGCGCGCCGCCCGGCACGAGCTCGAAGAGCCGCACCTCGAGCAGCACCACCTCGGTCTGCTCGAGGAACCCGGCGCAGCCCTCGAGCACGTCGAGCTCCGCGCCCTCCACGTCGACCTTCAGCACGTACGGTCCCGGCAGCGCCCGCGAGCGGACCTCCTCGTCCACGCGCACGACGGGCACCTCGCGCACCTCGCCCTCGCCGTCGCGGTCGCCGATCCACCCGCCCAGCACCGACGACATCTCCGGCGCCCGGTGCACGGTGATCGACGCGGTCCCCGCCGCCGCCCCGGCCGCCGCCGTGACCCGCTCGGCCCCGGCCCGGCGCCGCACTCCCTCCACGGCCGCGCCGCCGAACCGGTCGGGGATCGGCTCCACGAGCAGCAGCCGCGCGCGCGGGAACGCCTCCCACAGCTCGGGCGTCCCGTAGCCCACGCCGACGTCCACGACCGTCCCGGGCTCGAGCCCCAGCCGCCTCATGTTGTCGAGCACGGCCGCCATCGTCCGGCGCGCGCCTCCGCGTCCGCTGACCTCCACGCCCCGGGCCAGCAGCGCCCGCCGCGCCGCCCGCTTGGCTCGTCCCAACACGCTCCCGACGATAATGCCGCGCGTGGTCCAGCACGTGACGGTCGAGGTCCCCCGCGAGCGCGTGGACGCGTGCGCGGACTTCTGGACCCTGCTCGGCTTCGCGCGAGTGCAGCCGCCGCCGACGCTGAAGGACCGCGCCGTCTGGATGGAGCGCGGCGGCACGCAGGTGCACCTGATGTACGTCGACGACCCGGTCGTGCCGCCGAAGGGCCACGTCGCCGTGGTGGCGGAGGACTACGAGACCGCCTTCGGCGCCCTGCGCGACGGCGGCCACGACCCGGAGCCGCGGCCCGAGCACTGGGGCGTGCCGCGCTGTTTCGTGCACGACCCCGCCGGCCACCGCGTGGAGGTCATGGCCGCCCCTCCGCCCGCGAGCGCCTAGGTCGCGGGCCGGTGCGCACCGCCGTCATCGGTCACGTGGAGTGGACCGAGTTCGCGCGCGTGGACCGCGTGCCCGAGCCCGGTTCGATCACGCGGGCCCGGAGCAGCTTCGTGGAGCCGGCGGGCGGGGGAGGGGTAGCCGCGGTGCAGCTCGCGCGGCTGGCGGGCGACTGCACGCTCTACACCGCGCTCGGCGACGACCAGATCGGCACCGCGGCCAAGGCCCGCCTGTCCGAGCTGGGCGTGCGCGTGGAGGCGGCCATGCGCGCCGGTGCGCCTACCCGCCGCGCCTTCACGTTCGTGGACGACGCCGGCGAGCGCACCATCACGGTGATCGGCGCGCGCCTCGAGCCGGCCCGCGAGGACCCGCTCCCGTGGGACGAGCTCGCGGACGTGGACTGCGTCTACTTCACCGCCGGCAGCCCCGGCACGCTCAGGGCCGCGCGGGCGAGCGGGGCGCTCGTGGCGACCGCGCGCACGATGGACCTGCTCGAGGAGGCGGGCGTGCCGCTCGACGCCGTCGTCGCGAGCTCGGCCGACCCGAGCGAGCGCTATCGCCCGCTGGAACCGCCGCCGCGCCTCGTAGCGCTCACGGCGGGCGCCGCCGGCGGCACCTGGACCGCCCACGACGGGCGCACCGGAACCTGGGCGGCGTCGCCCGTCCCCGGCCCGATCCGCGACGCGTACGGCTGCGGCGACAGCTTCGCCGCGGGCCTCACGCACGCGCTCGGTCGCGGGCTCGACCCGGACGGCGCGCTCGCCCTCGCCGCCGAGTGCGGGGCCGCCTGCCTCGCGGGCGACGGGCCGTACGGGTACGCGTTGCAACGCGCGTAGCGCACGGACGCCGCGTGAATGCGTTCGCGCCGATGCGGGTAAGGTCCGGCGCAAGAAGCGCCTGACTACGAATGTGACCCAAGGGAAGGGAGTGACGCTCACGTGGCTGATTTGCAAGCCCGCGACGTAAAGCTGATTCAGTACCTCAACGAGGCGTACGGCAAGGAGAAGCAACTCGAGACCGCTCTCCAGGCGCACATCCAGATGACGACGCGCGCCCCGTACAAGAAGCGGCTTCAGCAGCACCTCAAGGAGACGAAGGGCCACGCCCGCGAGGTCGAGCGGCGCATCAAGAAGCTCGGCGGCGCAGCCGAGGTGGCGGACCTTCCGGGTCCCGACGCCGTGAGCGGCGCGGCGGCCGCGGTGCAGAACGTGGCGAACCGCGCGGCCGCGCTCGCGCAGGGCCCGATGCACGCGCTGCGCGGCACCGGCGAGCAGGAGCGCATGCTCAAGAACGCGCGCACTCAGCTCCAGGACGAGGCCGAGGAGATCGGCACCTACACGATGATCCAGACGCTCGCCGAGACGGTCGGCGACAAGGACACCGCGCAGATCGCGAAGAAGATCCTCCGCGAGGAGTACCGGATGCGGGAGTTCCTCCTCAAGCTCATCCCGCAGCTGACGAAGGCCGTGGCACAGGAGGAGATCCCGGCGGCCGAGCGGCGCACCGCGTCGTCGTCGCGCCGGCGCTCGAGCAGCTCCGGCCGCGCCACGACGAAGGGCCGCTCCGGCGGCGCGAGCTCGGGCTCGAGCGGTGGCGGCTCGCTGTCGGGCGGCGGCTCGTCGTCGCGCGCGCGCAGCTCGTCGAGCCGCTCCGGCTCGTCCGGCGGCTCGTCGTCCAGCCGGTCGCGTTCGGGCAGCTCGTCGTCCAGCCGCTCGAAGTCGTCGGGCTCGTCGCGGGCCAAGTCGGGCTCCGGCAGCTCGCGCTCCAGCAGCTCGCGGGCGAAGTCGGGCTCCAGCAGCTCGCGTTCGTCGGGCAGCTCGCGTTCCGCCAGCTCCCGCTCGTCGGGCGGCTCGAAGTCGAGCCGGTCGAAGTCGAGCGGCTCGCGCTCGCGCTCCAGCGGCTCGAAGTCCTAGCCGCAGACGGATCCTCGGCCGGCGGCGCCCGCTCCCTGCGGGCGCCGCACGGCCCACCGTCCCACGCCGTCGCGTAACCTCGCGGCATGGGGCTGACCTCAGGCAGCGGGCCGTTCGGGCCGAGGCCCGCGGGCACGTTCAACCGCGAGCTGCCCGACCGCAAGGGCCTGATCTACACCGAGCCGTTCCCGCGCCGCATCCGCGCGCGGTTCGCCGGCGAGACCGTCGTCGACAGCCGCTGCGCGAGGCTGCTGCACGAGAGCGGGCTGCTGCCGCTCCTCTACTTCCCCGAGGACGAGGTGCGCATGGACCTCCTCGCGCCCAGCGACTTCGTGACGCACTGCCCCTGGAAGGGCGACGCCCGCCACCACACCCTCAGGGTCGGCGACCGCGAGGCCGTGAACGCGGCCTGGAGCTACCCGGAGCCGATCGCGGACGCGCCGGACGTCGCCGGCCACGTGTCGTTCTACTTCGGCTCGCTCGACGAGTGGCTCGAGGAGGACGAGCCGCTGGTCCTGCACGTGCGCGACCCGTACACGCGCACGGACGTGCTCGACACCTCGAGGCACGTGAAGGTGGAGCTGGGGGGCGAGGTCGTGGCCGAGACCACCCGCGCGCGGGTGCTGTACGAGACCGGCCTTCCGCCGCGCTGGTACTTCCCGCCCGACGACGTGCGGACGGACCTGCTCGTGCCCAGCGCGACGCAGAGCACCTGCGCCTACAAGGGCGTCGCGTCCTACCACTCGGTGCGGGCCGGCGGCGAGGAGCACGCGGACGTGGTCTGGTACTACCCCGAGCCGCTGCGCGACGCCGAGCGGGTGCGCGACCTCCTCTGCTTCTACAACGAGAAGGTCGACCTGTACGTGGACGGCGAGCTGCAGGAGCGGCCCGAGACGCCTTGGTCGGCGCATTGAGACGCTCGCCGGCCGCGCTTGCGCTCGTCGCCGCGATCGCCGGCGCACTCGCCGCGCCCGCGGGCGCCGCCGACGTGCCGTCCAGCTTCGAGGTCGAGTTCACCACGCGGGCGCCGGGCGCGCCGACCGGCCTGCGGATCGTGCTCGAGTACCTGCCGGACGACCCGAACGCCAAGCCGCCGCCGGTCGAGGGCGGGCAGTTCGTCCTCCCGGCCGGGACCGTCGTGGACGACGGCGCGCTCCCGCAGTGCGCGGCGAGCGACGCCGAGGTGTACGCGCTCGGCCGCGCCGCGTGCCGGCCCGAGACACAGCTCGGCGTCGGCCGGCTGGTGGCCATCACCGGCTTCGGCTCGCCGTTCGACCCGTTCGACGCCGAGTCGCACACCTACAACGCGCCCGGGCACGTGCTGGCGATGATCGTGCCGCGCGGCACCGATCGCGTCGCAGGCTTCGACCGCCTCACGATCGACGGCTCGACCCTCACGGCCCATCCGCCGCCGGTGCCGGGCGGTCCGCCCGACGGGCGCACGTCCGTCAAGCGCATCGAGATGAACGTGCCGGCGCCGGCCGCCGGCGCCCGCCCCTACGTGACCACCCCGCCCGCCTGCCCGGTGGACGGCCTGTGGCGAGCCAGGGGCGACTTCCACTTCGCCGGCGGGCACTCGAGCAGCACCCCGGTCGCGGTTCCCTGCGAGCCCGGCGGCGAGGCCGGCCGTGAGCCCGGCATCGCGCTGCGCGTGGCGCCCGCCGCGGTGCGCGCCGGGCGGCGGTCCACGTTCCGCGTGCGGGTCACCTCGGCCGACCCCGCCTGCGAGCGCGGCGTGGCGGTCACGCTGGGGCGCGCCCGGGCCACGACCGGCTCACGCGGCCGCGCCGTGCTGCGCAAGCACCTGTCACGGCCGGGCGGCGTGACCGTGCGCGCGTCGAAGCCCGGCTGCGGCAAGGCGCGCGCGAAGGTCGCCGTCAGGCCCGCGCGCTGACGCCGCGGACGCCCGCGAGGATCACGCCCAGGCCGTACTCGAACTGCTCCTCGCCCGCGACGGCGTCCGCCATGTCCTCGGCGACCGCCTTGACCGCCGGGAAGCCGGCCGCGGGCAGCGCCGCGATCGAGTCGAGCGCCTCGCGGCGCAGTGACGGCGACGGCGCGCGCGGATTCACCAGGGCGTAGCCGAAGACGTAGTCGAACAGCACGCGGAAGACGCGCGCCGCCTCGCCCGGCTCGACCCCCGCCCGCATGAGCAGCTCCAGCGCCAGCTCGGTGATCGCGAAGCCGCGCGGCCGCACGATCGGACCCGCCCCGCGGATCTCGACGAGCGCCGGGTGGCGGCGCAGCACGTCGCGCGCGGCGAGCATCAGGTCCCGCAGCCCGTCGAGCGGATCGGCCGCCGGCGCGGGGCGCGCGAAGTCGGCGAAGCCCACGTCCACGACCGCGTCGAGCAGCTCCTCCTTGTTCCGGAAGTACCCGTACAGGGTCATCGTGCCCGCGCCCAGCCCGTCGGCGAGCCGGCGCATGCTCAGCGCGTCGAGCCCCTCGCTGTCGAGCAGCTCCAGCGCGGCGCGCGCGACGCCCTCCCGGGAGAGCCCCGTGCGGGAGCGGGTGACCTGCGCACCAACCATTCCGTACAGTGTACGGTTAGCGGCGGATCGAACGGAAGGAAGGGCAGGACATGCTGGATCTGGCGAGGTATCTGGTGGTGCTGGCGGGCGTGGGCTCGGCGCTCGCGTGCGCCGCCGCACCGGCGCTCGGCGACGCGCGGGCCGAGCTCGAGCTCGGCTTCACGACCGAAGCGCCCGGCGCGCCGGCCGGCGTGCGGATCGTGATCGACTACAAGAACCCGGACGACCCCGCGGCCAAGCCGCCTGCCCTCACCGGCGCCCGGATCGACCTGCCCGCCGGCACGCGGATCGACAACGACGCCGTGCCGAAGTGCCGGGCGAGCGATGCCGAGATCCGCTCCCGCGGCCGCGACGCGTGCCCGCCCGAGACGCTGGTAGGAACCGGCCGGCTGGTCGCGATCACGGGCTTCGGCCCGCCCGCCGACCCGGTCGACGGCGAGGTGGTCGCCTTCAACGGAGAGCGCGAGATCGTGGAGGTGGTCCTCGTGCGCGGGACCGACCAGGCGGCCGGCTTCGACCGGATAGGGATCGAGGGCTCGCGGCTCACGCCACATCCGCCCGCCACGCCCGGCGGCCCGCCCGACGGCCGCACCGCGATCAAGCGGATCGAGCTCGACCTGGCCGCGCCGAGCGCGGGCGCCCGCCCGTACGTCACGACGCCTCCGGCCTGCCCGGCCGACCGGCTGTGGCGCTCGTCGGCGAGCTTCACCTTCGGCGACGGCGGAGCCACGACCGTGGGAGCGGCGGCGCCGTGCCGGCCGGCGGCCGAGCCGGGCCTCGCGCTGCGCGTGGCTCCGGCGACGGTCCGCCGCGGGCGGCGCGCGGCGCTCAGGGTCCGCGTGACCTCCCCCGGGGCGACCTGCGTGCGCGGCGCGGCGATCCGGCTGGGCCGTGCCCGCGCGACGACCGACTCGCGCGGCCGCGCCGTCCTGCGCAAGTTCCTGTCCGGCGCCCGCACGGTGACGGTGCGCGCGTCGAAGCCGGGCTGCGGGCGGGCGAGCGCGAAGGTCAGGGTGCGCTGAGGGCCCCAGAACGAGAGAAGGGCCCGCTCCGCGGGCCCCACCTCGAGAACTTGACGGCTAGGTCTGCATAGGAACTAGCCCGATCTTCCAGCGGCTTCGTGCCTGGACGCGGGGGGCCGCGCCGTAAAGGAAGTCTTGGTACCGATCATCGGCACCGGCTCCATGGAGCTTTAATTCCTGTACCCGCCTCGTTTACGGAGCTAAACGTCGATCGGCTCAAGTTCCCACGAGAGGGGGACTATCGGCGCGCCGGCCACTGCTCGGCGCATCTCCGCCTCGTCGGCGAAGCCACCGGCCAGCCGCCGCCCCTCGCAGCGCACGCGCACCGCCTCGTCGCGGAACGGCCAGGGATCGAGCAGCACGCGGCCCTCACCGCCCGGCTCGATCCGCAGGTCCGCCTCCCCGCCCCGGAGTGGCGCGCCGCGCGCCACCGTGGGCGCCCAGTCCAGGCAGAGGGCGAGCGACAGGTAGTCGAGCGTCCACACGAGCCGCTGCCCGGCCCGCACGTCCTCACGCGTGAGCCCCAGCGCCCCGAGCAGCCCGTCCTGCTCGGCCCGCCGCTCCGCGAAGAAGCGCCGCACCTTGGCGGCGTCGGCGGGCTCCATCCGGTCGAGGTCGCGCATCTCGTAGAGCGCCGTCCCGTGCATCGACACGAGCAGCGCCGCGTGCGCGCTCTGCGCCACGAGCTTCGACGACGCCGCCGACCACAGCTCGAGGTGCAGGTCGAGCGGCATCTCCATGAACGAGTGGGGAAGCCCGGTCTCGCGGTTGAGGGTGGGGGCGAGGTCCCACTCGGCCATGCCGATGTCGTGCTGCTCGGCGGCGAGGCAGACCTCGTCGAACGGCCTCGGCGCCGGATCCCACGCGCGCGCGAGCTGTCCGGACAGCCAGGCGTGTGAGGGCTGGCCGATCGCGATCGCGCCCTCGCCGTCGCGGCGGAGGACCACCGCGCGGGAGCTAGGCCGCCTCGGCGACCGTCCGCAGACGGTCGAGCGAGCGGCGGATGATGCGCGACACGTGCATCTGCGAGATCCCGAGCCGCTCGGCGATCTCGGACTGCGTCAGGTCCTGCTCGAAGCGCAGCCGCAGGATCAGCCGGTCGCGTTCGGGCAGCGCCGCCATCGTGGGCTCGATCACGGCGTTGTACTCGACCATCTCGAAGCGCTCGTCGTGGGCGCCCACCGTCTCGGCGTAGGCCGAGCCCTCGGAGTCGCCGCTCGAGCGCGGCATGTCGAGCGACACGGCGTCGAACGCCTTGGCCGCGTCGAGCGCCTCGAGCACCTCCTCGGTCGAGGAGCCGATCTTGGTGGCGACCTCGTGCGGGGACGGCGAGTGGCCGAGCTCCCGCGAGAGCTCGTTGACCGCGCGGTTGACCTTGCCGATGCGCTCCTGGATCGGGCGCGGCACGTGCACCGCCCAGCCGGTGTCGCGGAAGTAGCGCTTGAGCTCGCCCACGATCGTCGGCACCGCGAAGGTCGAGAACGCGTGGCCGCGCTCGGGCTCGAAGCGGTCGATCGCCTTGAGCAGGCCCATGCTCGCCACCTGGAAGAGGTCGTCGATCGGCTCGTTCGGCCGGGCGTACCGGCGCGCGAGCTGGCGGGCCAGCGGGAGGAAGCGCTGGACGAGCTCCTCGCGCGCGGTGTCGTCGCTCTGGCGCTTGTAGCGCATCAGGAGCGAGTAGTCCGCGCGCGTGCGCTCAGGCGCCGGCTGTAGAAAGCGACGATCGGACGGTCGGGTCTCCATTGTTGGCAAAGCTCTCGTTTTCGGACGGCACGCCGCGACCACCCGGCAGGCACCGGACGTGACACGGCTACTCGGTTGGGTGCGAATCCGGGACGGGCCATGCGTCCCCTGCTCCTCCATTCATACATCAGGAGGCGCCGAAGCGCCAGTGTTTTAGACGGGTTCGGGGGGAGGCTCGGCACGCCCGGCGCCCGGCTGCTCGCGCTCGGGGGGCTCGCCCTCCGGATCCGTCGCCTTCGGCTCCGCGATCAGGGCGGCCAGCGGGTCGCGGCGGAACAGCAGGTATTCGCGCACCGCGATCTGGATCGACGCCGCCACGGGGATGGCCAGCAGCGCCCCCGGGAGCCCGAAGAGCGCGCTGCCGAACAGCACCGAAACGATCACGAGGAACGGTTCGAGCTGCACGGCGCGGGCCTGGATCCGCGGCTGGATCACGTTGTTCTCGACCTGCTGGTAGACGACCGAGTAGGCCGTCCAGACGATCGGGTCGAACGGGACGTCCCCGAACAGGGTCACGATCCCTACGACGACGGCGCCGATCGTGGCGCCGATCAGCGGGATCAGGTCGAGCAGGAACACCACTACGGCGAGCGCGGCCGGCGAGGGAGCGCCGATCAGCAGCAGCACCACGTAGGCGCTCACGCCGGCGATCGTCGCCTGTATGAGCGCACCGAGCACGTAGTTGGCGACCGCCGCGCCGATGCGGTCGAACATGCGGTTCCAGGCCCGCGCGCGTTCCGGTTCCTTCGCCTGGACCTTTATGAACGTGCGCCGCCAGCGCGGCCCCGCCCCGACCATGAAGATGCTCAGGATCAGGATCGTGACCGCGGCGAATATCCCGTTCACGAGCCCGATGCCGATGTCGGCCAGCACCCCGGCCGCGTCGCCGACCTTGCCCGGGAGCTTGCCCGCCTCCTCCTCGAGCTTCGTCGTGATGTCGTAGTCCTCGTCGAGCTCGCGCAGCCGCTCGTTCTCGTTGACGACCTCGGTCACGTCGGCGGCGTACTGGGGCGCATCGTTGACCAGCGTGTTGACCTGGTTCACGATCGGCGGGACGAGCAGGGCGAGCAGGGCGACCGGGACCAGGAGGATCCCGAGGTAGACGAGCAGGATCGCCAGCCCGCGCTTCATGCGGCGACTCAGGTAGTTGACCGGCCCCGAGACCGCGATCGCGATGAAGCTCGCCACGAAGAGCCAGCCGAGCGGCTGGCGCAGGAGGTAGACGATCCAGACGGCCGCGACCGCGACGAGGACCACCATCACGGCCCGGACGGCCGAGCGGGTGTCGATCGTGGGCCTGATGCGGACGGCCGGCGAGCCGTCGCCCGTGGCACGGGTGATCGGCTCGTCGCTCTCGGGCTCCGGCGCGGGCCGGGACTTGGGCTCGCGCTCGGCGGGCGGTCGTTCTGCGCTGCCCTCCACGCCGGGGATCCTACGCCCCGGTTCGGCCGGTCAGGGCGCGGCGAGCCGCCAGTCCATGCGGCGGTCCATGTAGACGAGCGGCTGGCCCTCGCGCATCTCGCCGCCGGTCACGTCGCCGATGAGGATCGAGTGGTCGTAGAGCTCGAACAGGGCGCTACGGCGGCAGCGCAGGTACGCCAGCGCGCCCGCCACCTGCGGCACGTCCTCGTCCCAGTGCCAGCCGAGCCCGGCGAACTTGTCGTCGGCGAGGCTCGCGAACAGCTGCGCCACCTCGGTCTGGTCGTCGCGCAGCAGGTGCACCCCGAAGTGCTCGCACTCCACGAGCGCCGGGTGGCAGCGCGAGCTGTGCCCGATCGAGACGAGCAGCGACGGTGGCGCGGCGCTGAACGAGGAGATCGACGTGGCCACGAGCCCGCACGGGTCGCCGTCCTCGCGCCGGGCGGTCACCACCGCGACCCCGGAGCAGAGCCAGGCCATCGACTCGCGGAACAGGCCCTCGACGCTCACAGCAGCCCGGCCCCCGCCGCCCACTCGCGGCTGCGCTCGAGGCCCTCCTCGAGGCCGATCCGCGGCTCGTAGCCGAGCAGCGAGCGCGCCTTGCCGATGGAGTACGTGCCGGACCGCGCCAGGTATCGGGCCGCCCCGGCGTTGGCCTCCGTGGTGCGCCCGGCGAGCCGCATGACGCGGTCGGTCACCGCCGCGAGCGCGACCGCAGCCGGCGTGGGGAGGGTGCGCGGGCCGCTGACCCCGAGCCAGCGGTGATGGTGCGCGAAGAACTCGCGGCACTCGACGCCGATGCCGTCGCTGATCGTGAAGACCTGCCCCTCGGCCCCGGCCTCGGAGGCCGCCAGGACGTAGCCGTCTACGAGGTTGTCCACGTACACGGGACTGAAGATGCCACGTCCGCGCGCCGGCAGCAGGAACTGCCGCGCGCGGATCGCCTCCAGCGTGAGCACGACCCAGGGTCTCGAGCGCGGGCCGTAGACGTCGCCTGGGCGCACGATCGTGCACGGGACCTCGCCCGCGGCGTGGGCCGCCAGCGTCACCTGCTCGGACGCGATCTTCGTGTCGATGTACGGGATGCCGGCCGGCCGGACCGGGTGGTTCTCGTCCACGCCGTCGGGGAAGCTGTTGCCGAACGCCGCGATCGACGAGGTGTGCACGAAGCGGCGCGCGCCGCCGCGGATCGCGGCGTCGATCGCGTGGCGGGTGGACGCGACGTTGATCGGCCAGAACTCGTCGTGGGTCCCGCCCATGCTGAGCCGCGCCGCCAGGTGGATGACCACCTCGCAGCCGTCCGCGTGCTCCTGCCACGGCCCGGGCTCGGTCACGTCGCCCGCCACCACGCCTCGCTCGGGGTCGGCGGTCAGGTCCACGCCGCGCACCTCCCAGCCCTCGGCGGCGTAGCGGTCGGCGATCGCCCGGCCGATGAAGCCGAGCGCGCCGGTCAGGAAGACGTGACCCGTGCCGTCAGCCATCGGCGCGGTCCGCGCCCGCGCCGGCCCCGGCGCGCCCGGCGCCCGCCGTGCCCCGGCCCGCCGCGTCCGGCTCCAGACCGACCCGTCGCATGTAGTCGGCGCGCTCCGCGGGATCGGTCGTGGAGGTCACGCGGTCCACGTCGAGCATCCGCATCAGGCGCCGCCGCGCACGCGTCGGGAGCACCTTCGCGAGCCGCGTCGTGAACGCGAACTCGCGCGGCACGAAGACGTCCGGCCGCGGCTCGCGGATGGCCGCCACCACCGCCTCCGCCACCTGATCGGGCGAGATCCACTTCGAGGCGCGCGGCGGCTTGGTGCCCTTCGCCAGCTCCGTGTCGACCAGGCCCGGGAAGACTCCGGTCAGCTGCACGCCGGAGCCC
Organism: Thermoleophilaceae bacterium; assembly: GCA_036386455.1. Taxonomy (GTDB): domain Bacteria; phylum Actinomycetota; class Thermoleophilia; order Solirubrobacterales; family Thermoleophilaceae; genus AC-37. Next base: position 29,508 of record DASVVS010000114.1, on the reverse strand, counting down.
TCCAGCTCCTCGCGCACGCCGTCGGTGAGCGCCAGCACCGCGTGCTTGGTGGCGGCGTAGCTGACCTCGCCGGGCGGGGAGACCCAGCTCGCGCTCGACGCGATGTTCACGAGCTGGCCGCGGCCGCGCGCGAGCATCCGCGGCAGGGCGGCGCGCATCCCGTGCACCACGCCCATCACGTTCACGGCGAACTGCCGCTCGGTGGCGGAGTCGTCCTCCTCGAGGAACGGGCCGACCAGCAGGATCCCGGCGTTGTTCACCATCACGTCGAGCGGCCCGAGCCGCTCCTCCACACTGTCGAGGAAGCGCTCCATCGAGTCGCGGTCGGTCACGTCGAGCTCGAACGCCTCCACCTCGCCGCCGATCGCGGCGGCGGCCTCCTCGGCGGCCTCGAGCTGGAGGTCGCCGATTCCCACGCGCGCGCCCGCGCGCGCGAGCTCGGCGGCGATCGACCGGCCGATCCCCCGTGCTCCGCCCGTAACCGCGACCACCCGCGCGTCTAGCTGCGCCATTCGGGTAGGAGGCTACGTGATTTCATCCACAGCTCGCCCCCGGACGTAGGACCTCGTATGACGAATCTCGACGGCAGGAACACCTCGCTCTGGGTCGCGACGACCGGCCAGACCGCGTACCCGGCGCTCGACCGCGAGATCCACGTGGACGTGGCCGTGCTCGGCGGCGGGATGGCCGGGCTGACGTCGGCGTTCCTCCTCAAGCGCGACGGCAAGCGCGTGGCCGTGCTGGAGGCCGGCCGCGTGGCGGCGGGCGTGACCGCCTACACCACAGCGAAGGTCAGCTCCCTGCACGGAGTCATCTACCAGGACGTCGAGTCGAGCTTCGGCACCGACGGCGCGCGCGCCTACGGGCAGGCGAACGAGCGCGGCCTGGAGCTGATCGGCTCGCTGGTGGACGAGCTCGGCATCGACTGCGACTGGCGCCGCAAGCCGTCCTACACGTACGCCGAGGACGAGCAGGGGAACAAGCAGGTCCAGGACGAGGTCCAGGCGGCGCTGCGGGCCGGGCTCAGGGCGAGCTACACGACCGAGACGGACCTCCCGTGGGACGTGACCGGCGCGATCCGCGTGGAGGACCAGGCCGAGTTCCACCCGCGCAAGTTCCTGCTGGCGATCGCCGAGCGGATACCGGGCGACGGCAGCCACGTCTTCGAGACGACGAGGGCGACCGGCGTGAAGGAGGGCGAGCCGCTGCGGGTCGAGACCGAGAACGGCCAGACCGTCGTGGCCGACAGCGTGGTCTGCGCGACCCACTTCCCGTTCCTCGACCGCGGCGGCTACTTCGCGCGGATGCACCCCGAGCGCTCCTACGCGCTGGGGCTCTACGTGCGCGGCCGCGCGCCGCAGGGGATGTACCTGTCGACGGAGAGCCCGTCGCACACCGTCCGCTCGCACCCGACCGAGCGCGGCGAGCTCGTGATCGCCGGCGGCGAGAGCCACAAGGTGGGCCAGAGCGGCGAGGACACGGCCGATCGCGTGGCGCGGCTGGAGGAGTGGGCGCGTTCGCGCTTCGAGGTCGAGGAGATCGCCTACCGCTGGTCGACCCAGGACAACATGCCGATCGACGGCGTGCCGTACATCGGGCGCTTCCACCCGGCGGCCAAGCGGCTCTGGGTGGCGACCGGCTTCAAGAAGTGGGGCCTGGCGTGGGGAGCCGCCGCCGGCGAGATCCTCACCGACGCGATCGGCGGGCGCGAGAACCCGTACGCCTCGCTCGTGGACCCGAACCGGTTCAAGCCGGCCGCGCAGGCCAAGGAGTTCGTGAAGGAGAACGTGAACGTCGGCTGGCGCTTCGTGCGCGACAAGGTCGGCGGCGGGGACTTCTCGTCGCTCGACGAGATCGAGCCGGGCCAGGGCGGGCTCGTGCGCGAGGGCGCCGGGAAGGTGGCCGCGTACCGCGACGAGGCCGGCGACCTGCACGTCCTCTCGCCCACCTGCACGCACCTGGGCTGCACCGTGAAGTGGAACACCGCGGAGCGGAGCTGGGACTGCCCGTGCCACGGGTCGCGCTTCCACTACGACGGCACCGTGCTCCAGGGGCCGGCCGTCGAGGGTTTGTCGCCCAAGGCCTCGGGTAGCCGATCCTCATGATCGAGAACCCACAGGAGCACCAGGGCGGACCGGACGAGGTCCCCACCGAGGAATCGCTGGACATCGAGGGCCCGAACGAGAGCGCGCAGCCGAGCGGCGCGCCGGGGCTCGAGGGCGGCGAGGGCGGCGGCAACGCCTCCGACGCCGACGACTCGACCTAGCACCCGCGCCCCCGTGCCACACCGGTGGCTACCGTCAGCGCGATGTCGCTGGCGGTACAGCTCGGACTCGTCTTCGCGCTCGCGACGGCGTTCACGTCCGTCCTCGGCTTCCTGCTGAAACACCGCGGCGCCGGCCAGGCGCCGCCGGTCGACGCGCGGCGTCTCGTCCGCTCGTCGCTCGCGCTCTTCACAGCGCGCGACTACACGGTGGGGATCATCGTGGCCACGGGTTCGTGGGGCCTGCACGTGGCGGCGCTCGCGCTCGCTCCGATCTCGCTCGTGCAGTCGGTGATCGCGGGTGGGCTGGTGCTGCTCACGGTGCTGGCCGACCGGCTCTTCGGCCAGCGCGTCACGCGCCGCGAGTGGATCGGCGTGGGCCTGACCGCGCTCGGCCTCTCGTTCCTCGCCGCCACGATGAGCGGGACCGGAGACGAGGCGCACTCCGACTACGCGGCGGGCACCTACGTCGCCTACGCGGCGCTGCTGGCCGCCGCCGGGCTGGCCGCGGCGGTGTACGGCTGGGGCGAGAGCCGCGCCCGGGCGCCGATCGTGGGCGTGGGCGCCGGCCTCCTGTGGGGCGCGTCCGACGTGACGATCAAGGCGCTGAGCGACTCGCTCGAGTCCGACGGCGTGCTGGTGATCCTGCACCCGATGGCGTTCGTGATCGCCGCGCTGTCGCTGATCGGGCTGACCGTCTCGGCGCGCAGCCTCCAGCAGGGCGCCGCCGTACCGGTGATCGCCGCCACGAGCGCCGCGGCCAACCTCGTCACGATCGCCTCCGGCCCGATCGTCTTCGGCGAGCCGATGCCCGACGACGCGCTCGGCTTCGCCCTCCGCATAGCCGCCTTCGCGCTGGTGATCGTGGCGGCCTCGCTCACACCCCCGCCGGGCGCCGCCGAGGAGCCGGAGGCGGCCGAGGAGCCGGCGCCGCGGCCGGAGCCGGCGCGCGCCTGATCGACCGGGGTCGATTGCGTCCTCATAGAGGACGGAAGTGACCCCGGTCGCCCGAGTGCGGCCGGTGGCCTCGTAGACTGTTACACCGATCGATGTCACGATCACCGCGAATCGGGCTCGTCCTCGGCGCTGGCGGCGTGATGGGCGGCGCATGGCTCACCGGCGGCCTCGAGGCGCTCGCCACCGAGACCGGCTGGGACCCCGCCAGCGCCGACTACGTGGTCGGCACGTCCGCGGGCTCGATGATGGGCGCGCTGCTCACGTCCGGCCTCCCGCCGTGGTTCATGGTCGGCCATTCGCAGGGCCGCACGTGGGAGGGGCTATACGGCAACGACGGCCGCCCGCAGGGCACGGCCGACCGCGCCGCGGGGGCGACCTTCCGGCTCGACCGCAGCCCGCCGAAGATCGGCCCGGGCTCCTGGGGCCTGATCCGGCGCAGCATCACAGCGCCCCGCCTGCACCGCCCGCCCGCGCTGCTGGCCGGCTGGCTCCCGCAGGGCGTGATCTCCAACGAGCCGCTGAAGGACACGGTTCGCCGCGTCGTGCCGGAGGGCTGGTGCGATCACCCGAACTTCTGGGTCGTCGCCTGCGACTACTCGGATGGCCACCGCGTGGCGTTCGGGCGCGAGGACGCCCCGCCCGCCGACCTGGCCGACGCCGTGGCGGCCTCGGCCGCGATCCCCGGCTTCTACCGGCCCGTGAAGATCGGCGGCCGCCTCTACGTGGACGGAGGCCTCTGGTCCACCTCCAACCTCGACATCCTGCGCAACGCCGAGCTGGACCTCGTCATCTGCCTCAACCCGACCTCGTCGCTGCACCCGCCGTTCGCGTGGAACCCCGCGGAGCGCCTGGCCGGCGTGATGCGGCGCATGGCCGGCCGGCGGCTGGGCAGCGAGCGCAAGATCCTCCGCTCCCACGGCACGGAGGTCGTGCTCATCCAGCCGACGACCGAGGACCACGCCGCCATGGGGCCGAACCTGATGGCCACGAAGAACCGCAACCCCGTCATCGAGACCGCCATCCGCACTGTGCGCGAGCAGCTCCAAGCCGACGGGGTCCGCCAGCTGCTGCAGGACCTGCCGCCCGGTCCCGACCACAAGATCCACGAGCCGCCCGGGCCCGTCTCGGAGTGGCCCGACACGCTGCCGGGCATGCGCCGCGACGCGGCATAGCGCGGCGAGTGGGTATACACCCTGTATGAGCTCCAGTCGCGAGTACGAGCAGACGGCCGCGCGCCGCGCGCGCACCAACGGCTCCGTCAACGGGAACGGGGGCGGCCCCGGCATCACGGAGAGCGTCACGCGCGCGCTCGCCGAGCAGGTGCAGCGGCGCATCCCGACGGCCGACCTGGACGAGCGCGACCCCGACTACATCCGCGAGACGCTCCCCGGCCTCTGGCTGCTCGCCAGCTTCTACTTCAGGGCTGACGTGAAGGGCCTCGACAACATCCCGGCCCAGGGCCCCGTGCTGCTCGTGGGCAACCACTCCGGCGGCAACATGACGCCGGACACGCTCGTCCTCACGCTCGCGTTCAACACGTACTTCGGGGTCGAGCGGCGCTTCTTCCAGCTCGCCCACAACCTGGTCGTGTCGATGCCGTGGCTCGCGTCGCTGCGCAAGTACGGCACGGTCGCGGCCTCGCCGGACAACGCCAAGAAGGCGCTCGACAGCGGCGCCGCGCTGCTCGTCTACCCGGGCGGCGACTACGAGGTGCACCGCCCCAGCTGGGAGACCGCGCGCGTGGACTTCAACGGCCGCAAGGGCTACATCCGGCTCGCGCTCGAGCACGACGTCCCGATCGTCCCGATCGTCTCGCTCGGCGGCCAGGAGACCGCGCTGTTCCTCTCCCGCGGCGAGCGCCTGGCGCGGCTGCTGCGGCTGGACAGGACCTTCCGGCTGAAGGTCCTGCCGATCTCGATCGCACCGCCGTGGGGTCTCAACGTCGGCGACATGCTCGGCCACTTCCCGCTGCCGGCCAAGCTCCGCATCCGCGCGCTCGAGCCGATCGACGTCCGCGAGAAGTTCGGAAAGGATCCCGACGTCGACGAGGTGAACGAGTACGTGCTCGCCAAGATGCAGGCGACGCTCGACTCGCTCGCCGAGCAGCGGGCGCTGCCGGTCATCGGATGAGGGTCGACCAGCAGGTCGTGATCGACGCGACCGTGGACGAGGTCTGGGAGGTCGTCCACGACATGCCGCGCTGGGAGCGGCTGTTCGCCAGCGCCACCCGCTTCGAGCACGCCGGCGGCCCCGAGGCCGGTCTGGGCGCGCGCTACCAGCTGCGGCTGCACGTGGGCTCGGCGCACGTGGGCAGCCTGATCGAGGTCGTGGAGTGCGACGCGCCCGGCGATCTCGCCTGGACCAGCATCACGGGCCTCGACATGCGTGGCCGCTGGCGGCTGCGCGAGACCGACGACGGACGGACCAGGGCGTCCCTGCGGCTGAGCTACCAGGCGCCGGGCGGCGTGCTCGGGATGGTCGCCGACCGCGTGGGCGGACCGATGGTCTCGGGCAACCTGAGCGAGACACTCGAACGACTGAAGCGAGAGGTGGAGGGGGAGCGGTACATGAGCGATGGAACGGGCGACGGCGGCGGTCTGGTCGGCAACGTGACGACCGCCCTCGAGACGGCGATCGTGACGGCGCGGACGGCGGTGAGCGCGGGCCTCGTGCGCCCGCAGCGGCCGGACCGGCTCGTGCGCGCGCTGAGGGCGGTGCAGAAGTGGGGCTACACGCCCGCGACCGGCTACATCACCAACGCCGCTCGTTACCCGGACGACGACGCGATCATCGACGAGCTCGGCCGGCTGACCTTCTCCGAGGTGCACGAGCGCACCAACCGGCTCGCGAGCGGCCTCGCCGACGCGGGCGTGGTGGAGGGCGACGGCGTGGCGATCATGTGCCGCAACCACCGCTACTTCGTCGAGTCGGTCGTCGCCTGCTCGAAGCTCGGCGCCCACGCGCTGTTCCTCAACACGGCCTTCGCCGGACCGCAGCTCACCGAGGTGGTCAAGCGCGAGAAGCCGGTGGCCGTGATCTACGACGAGGAGTTCTCCGAGCTGCTCGAGGACGCCGGCAAGCGGCGCAAGCGCTTCATCGCGTTCTACGAGAGCGAGGACCCGGCCGACCCGACGCTCGAGGACCTGATCGCCGACGGCGACCCCGACGACCCCGTCCCGCCGGAGGAGCAGGGCCGCGTGGTCATCCTCACGTCCGGCACGACCGGCACGCCCAAGGGCGCCTCGCGCGCGCAGGCCGAGGGGATGGGCCCGGCGATAGCGCTGCTGTCGCGGATCCCGCTCCGGGCGCGCGAGAAGGCGCTGATCGCGGCGCCGCTCTTCCACTCGTGGGGGTTCGCGCACTTCACGCTCGGCATGGCGCTGTCGCACACGCTCGTGCTGCAGCGACGCTTCAAGCCGGAGGAGACGCTCGCGGGCATCGCCCAGCACCAGGCGCAGTCGTGCCCGATGGTGCCGGTGATGGTCCAGCGGATCATGGACCTGCCGGAGGAGACGCGCCGCAAGTACGACACCTCGTCGCTGCGCGCGGTGCCGCTGTCGGGCTCGGCCCTGCCGGGGGACCTCGCCATCGACTTCATGAACGAGTTCGGCGACATCCTCTACAACCTCTACGGCTCGACGGAGGTCGCGTGGGCCACGATCGCGACGCCCGACGACCTGCGCGCCGCCCCGGGCACGGCCGGCCGGCCGCCGATCGGGACCACGCTGCGGATCTACGACGAGAGCGGCAACGAGGTGCCGCACGGCAAGGAGGGCCGGATCTTCGTCGCCAACGACATGCTGTTCGAGGGCTACACCGGCGGCGGCTCGAAGGACGTGATCGACGGGCTGATGGCCACCGGCGACGTCGGCTACATCGACGACGAGGGCCGCCTGTTCGTCTCGGGCCGCGACGACGAGATGATCGTCTCCGGCGGTGAGAACGTCTTCCCGCGCGAGGTCGAGGACACGATCTCGAACATGCAGGGCGTGGCGGACGTGGCCGTGATCGGCGTCGACGACGACGAGTGGGGCCAGCGCCTCAAGGCGTTCGTCGTCAAGAAGGGGAGCGGCGGCCCCACCGAGGACGCCGTCAAGAAGCACGTGAAGTCGAACCTCGCGGGCTACAAGGTGCCGCGCGACGTGGAGTTCCTCGACGAGATGCCGCGCAACGCCACCGGCAAGATCCTCAAGCGGGAGCTCGCCGAGAAGGAGGAGGCCGGCTCGAAGGAGGCCGGCTCGAAGAAGGCCGGCTCGAAGAGCTAGCCCGCGCGGCGACCCCGCGCGGCGACTCCGCGAGGGGGCCGCCGCCGGAGGGCGGCTTACTGCTCGCCGCCCTCCTTCTCGCCGTCCTTCCCGCCGTCGTCCTCTGCGTCCTCGTCGTCGCTCGTGTCGTCGGAGGTGTCGTCGCTGGTGTCCTCGTCCTCGGACTCCTGCTCGTCCTCCTCGCCCTCGGACGCGCCGCCCTTGGACTCCCCGCCCTCGGACTCCCCGCCCTCCGAGTCCTCGCCCTCCACGTCCTGCGAGGTCTCGTCGGTCAGGTCAGGCTCGCCGTAGGCGCGCGAGTCGTTGGCCTTCGGGTCGGTGGGGCCGCCGGGGATCGGGTCGCCCTTGTACTCCTCGGGGTCGTCGACCTCCTCGCCCTCGATCTCGACCGAGCCGTCGTCGCGGTGGCGTAGCGACGAGGGGCCGAGCTTGGCGGTGACGGAGTCGTCGTAGGACTCGTTGCCCTCGGCGCCGCCGAACGTCTCGTACTTCGTCTTGTCGTCGGGCCAGTCCTCGAGGTTCTCGGGCGGATCCTTCTCGAGCTCCTTCATCTTCTCCTTGGCCTCTTCCTCCTCCTCCTTGGCCTTCTCGGCGGACTGAAGGGCCTCGCTCTTGTCGCCGTCGGCGTCGCCGCCGGACTCCGACTCGGGCTCGCCGCCCGCGGCCGGCTCGGTGTCCTGCTCGGCGTTCTGCTCGGCGCTGTCCTCGGGGGAGTCGCCGCCGCCCGACGCCGACTCCTGCTGGTCGCGCGTGCGGTCGTCGTCGCGCGGAAGATCGCTCTGCGGGGTGCTCTGCTCCTGATCCATCTTCGCCCTCCCTCGTGGTCGGCCCGGCAACCTACCGGTACCCGGCGGGGAACGGCGTCATGCGGCATTCTCGGCGCTGCGCATGCCGCGAAGGGCCCAGACCGAGAACAGCAGCGCGAGCCCGGCGGCCGCGCCGAAGGCGAGCCCGGTCTCCGCCGGCAGCCCCGAGACGAGCCCGCGGCCGGCCTCGAGCAGCGCCGTGGCGGGATTCAGGTTCGCGACCGTGTGGATCCAGCCGGCCAGCAGGTCGCGCGGGGTGTAGACCGGGGCGAGGAAGAGGAACAGGAACACCGGGGTCTGGAGGGCCGGCGCCGCCTGCATCGTGCGAAAGCGCAGCGACACGCCCGCGCCGTACAGCGTCGCCGCGACGTTCACGATCAGGGCCAGCAGCACGAGCCCGCTCAGCTCGAGGCCGTTGCCGCCGATCTCCATGCCGGTCGCGAGCGCGACCACGAAGACCACGCCGCCGACCACCAGGGTGCGCACCGCCGCCGCCAGCGCGTAGCCCGCGATCAGGGCCGAGCGGTGACCGGCCGCCAGCATCATCCGGCGCGCGAAGCCGCTCTCCCAGTCCGCGGCGATCGAGAAGCCGGTGAAGACCCCGCCGAACGCCGCGGTCTGCAGCAGCACGAAGACGAACTGGAACGCGGTGTAGTCGGGGTAGTCGAAGCCGGGCGCGTCGCCGACCGCCGAGAGGCCGCCCGCGAAGGCCGCGAAGAAGAACAGCGGGAAGACGAGCGGCGGCACGAACAGCGCCGGGTTCTTCACCAGGGTGTGGAGGTGGCGCCAGGCGACCGCGCGGGCGACCGATGCGTAGAGGCTCACGTGCGCACCATCCTCGTCCGGAGAGCGCGCGTGGAGCCGATGAGCGCGAAGACGAAGAGCGCGGCGGCGGTGGCGAAGCCGAGGGCGAGCGCCTCGCCGTCCCAGCCCACGATCAGCAGGCTGCGAAAGCCCTCGATCAGGTACGAGACCGGGTTGTAGGTGGCGAAGGTCCGGAACCAGTCGTTCTCGATCAGGTCGCGCGGGAGGCTCATCGACGACAGGAACAGCAGGACGAACAGCAGCGGGAAGAAGCCCTGCACCGCCTCGCCGGAGCCGGTGCGCAGACCGATCAGCATCCCGAGCGCGCCGAAGGCGAGGCCGGTGAGGACCGACAGCGCCACCAGCACGAGCGCGCCGAGGGCGCCCGCCTCGAGGCCCGCGCCGGCCGCGAGCCCGACCGAGATGAACACGACCGCCTGGAACAGGCCGAGCGCGACGATCCCGGCGAGCTGGCCCGCCAGCAGCGCCGAGTGGCGCAGCGGCGTGAGCGAGAGGCGGTTGAGGAAGCCGGTGCGGATGTCCTCGGCCAGGTCGGTGCCGCCCGCGTTCGTGGCGAACAGCGCGGCCTGCATGAACGTGATCGCGAGCGCGAACGTGAGGTAGGAGTCGGTCGGGAAGCCGGGCAGCTCGGTGGCCGCGTCGAGGCCGCCGGCGTTCACCGCGAGCAGGAACAGCGGGAATGTGATGCCGGGGACGATGATCGCCGGCTGGCGCATCGTGCGGAGGATCGAGCGGCGGGCCAGGTGCCCGACCTGCGTTGCGAGGGCCGAGTGGCTCACGCGGCCAGCGCCTCCGCCGGCGCGTCCTCCTCCTCGCCCGCGCCCTCCAGCGAGCGGCCGGTCTTCGCAAGGAAGACGTCGTCGAGGCTCGGCTGGTGGAGCTCGATGTTGGCGAGCGCGATGCCCTGGTCGTCGAACGCGCGCACGATCGAGGCGAGCTCGTCCACGCCGTTCGTGAGACGCACGGCCGCGCCGTCGCGCGAGGTCTCGCGGCAGTCGTCGCCGAAGCGCGCGAGCACGGCCTTGGCGGCGTCGCGCTGCGACGGGTCGCGGGGGATCGCCTCCACGCTCGGCCGGCCGATCTGCGCCTTCAGCTCGGCCGGCGTGCCCTCGGCCACCAGGCGGCCGTTGTCGATGATCCCGACCCGGTTGGCCAGCACGTCGGCCTCCTCGAGGTACTGCGTGGTGAGGAAGACCGTGACGCCCTCGTCGGCCGCGAGCCGCGCGACCTCGTCCCAGAGCGCGGCTCGGCTCTGCGGGTCGAGGCCGGTCGTGGGCTCGTCGAGGAAGAGGATCCGCGGCTCGTGCACGAGCGCCAGCGCCAGGTCCAGACGGCGCTTCATCCCGCCCGAGTAGCCCTTCACCCGGCGGTCGGCCGCCTCGGTCAGGCCCACGCGCTCGATCAGATCGTCGCCGCGGCGGCGGCGCTCGTCCTTCGGGAGACCGTGGAGCGCGGTCTGCAGGCGCATGTGGTCGCGCGCGGTGAGCAGCGGGTCGAGGGCGGCCTCCTGCAGCGCGGCGCCGATGGCCCGGCGGACGCTCGGGCCGTCCTGGACCACGTCGAAGCCGGCCACGCGCGCGGTCCCGGCGGTGGGGGGCAGGAGGGTGGTGAGCATGTGCACCGTGGTGGACTTGCCGGCGCCGTTGGGGCCGAGGAAGCCGTAGATCTCGCCGGGCGCGACCTCGAGGTCGATTCCGTCGACCGCCCGCGGGCCCTTCTTGAACTCCCGGACGAGGCCCTCGGCCTCGATTCCCTCCGGCTGGGTCATCACGATGCGCGCACCCAGACGACCCGCCAGCCGGAGCCGGTGGAGCTGGGCACGATCTTCGGGATCAGGTTCTCGTTCATGCGGAGGCAGTGTACAAAGATATTTGAGGTTGTCAAGCATTGACTAGATCGACTATTGTGTGATACAAATGACGACAGCAGCAAAGAACACGCCCTCCGCACCGCCCGCGCCTGCCGCCGCCACCGAGGCGTGGGGGCTGCTGCTCCAGCTCTTCTTCACGCACCACCGGCCGCGCCTCGTCGAGCTCGGCCAGGAGCTCGACCTCGCCCCGCAGCAGATGATCGCCCTGAAGAGCCTCGACGAGCCGCGGCCGATGAGCGCCCTGGCCGGGCTGCTCGCCTGCGACAGCTCGAACGTAACCGGCATCGTCGACCGGCTCGAGGCGCGCGGCCTGGTGGAGCGCCGGCCCTCGCCGACCGACCGGCGCGTGAAGCTGCTCGTCCTGACCGACGAGGGCCGCGCGGTGCGCGAGACGATCACCGCCCGCATGACCACGCCGCCGCCGCCGATCGCGGCGATGCCGGCCAAGGACCAGCGTGCGCTGCGCGACCTGCTGCGCGAGGCGCTCGCGGAGTAGCGGCTAGGCCGGGACGGCTTCGCGCCGCGGCGGCTCGGCCGCCGGCGCCGACGCGCGGCTGCGCCCGATCGCCTTCGCGATCCGCCTCGCGGTGATCCCGAACTCGCGGAACATGCCGCTGATCGGGTTCGTGTAGCCGATGAAGTAGAGGCCGGGAGCGTTCGGGTGGGTCTCGCCGCCGTGCACAGTCGGGCGGCCCTTGTGACCCAGCAGCCCGAGGTGCCCGACCAGCGGCTCGAGCCCCCGCGCGTATCCCGCGCACGCGATCACGGCGTCGGGCTGGATGCGCGAGCCGTCCGCCAGCAGCACGTCGCGGCCCTCGAACCCCTGGACGGCCGCGACCACCTCGACCTTCCGCTGCTTGATCATGTCCACGAGGCCCACGTCGAGGATCGGGATCACGTCCTCCTTCACGGCGCGCGAGATCGGGCGCTTGTTCGGCGGCAGCCCGTACTCGGTCAGGTCGCCCACGAACATCCGCGAGCTGCCGGCGGCCAGCACGTCCGCGACCTTCACCGGCAGGCGGCGCATCACCAGTCCGGTCACCTGCGACGGCATGCCGTTGGCCTCGCGCAGCAGCACGGCGGGCGGGGTGCGCACCGCGATCCGGACGCGCTCGGCGCCGCCCTCCACCAGATCCACGGCGATCTCCGCGCCGGTGTTGCCGGACCCGACCACCAGCACGTCCCTGCCGCGGTACGGCTCGGGGTTGCGGTAGTCCTGGCCGTGCAGCAGCTCGCCCTCGAAGGTGTCCCGCCCGGGCCAGTCCGGCAGCACGGGCGTGTGGTTGTAGCCCGTCGCCACGACCACGTGCGGAGCGCGCAGCTCGCCCTCGTTCGTGTCCAGCACCCACTCGCCGGCGGCCTCGTCGCGCGTGAGCGCGCGCACCTCCACGCCGGTCCGCACGTCGAGCCCGTGGTGGCGCACGTAGCCCTCGAGGTAGCGGATCACCCCGTCGCGCGAGACCCAGCGCCCGTGCTTGCGCGAGAACCGGTATCCGGGCAGGTGCGACAGCCAGCGCACCGTGTGCAGGTGCAGCCGGTCGTAGTGGCGCCGCCAGCTTGCGGCCACGTTCTCGGTCTTCTCGAGCACCACGGCGTGGATGCCGTCCTTCTTCAGCACGGCGGCGGTGGCGAGCCCAGCCGGGCCCGCGCCGATCACGATCGCCTCGTGGCGCCCCTCCACGCGAGGGATCTTAAGGAACCGGGCCGTCTCGCGGAGCTTTGCGCGCTCCGCGGCGTCGCCCGGCGGCGGTGGGTCAGCGGACGGTCAGCGTCTCGCCGGTCTTCGAGCGCCTGCCCCTGGCGTCGGTTGCGCTCACGACCGAGCGCACCTGACGGCCCTTGCGCACAAGTCGCCGCCCGTCGGCGGTGAGCTGCGCCCTTACCGTCAGCGGCTTCGAGGCGCGCGTCTCGAAGCGGCCGCGCGCGAGCACCTTCTCTCCACCCGGCGCAAGCAGGCGGACCTTGCCCTTGCATGGCCACGACCGCGTCTTGCAGGTGAGCCGCACCTTCGCGGTCCGCGGCGTCGAGGACGGGGCGGTGGAGAGGAGGTCCACGGCCGGCGGAGCGGCGCTGCCCGGCGGCGGCGTCCACGGGGGCGGCGGGGGCGGCGGATCGTCGCAGTCGGGGTCGAGCGTGTCGTCGGGATCGCTCTGCACGCGGTCGCTCCCGTCGCCGCAGTGGAGGCGGTCCGGGGCGGCGTAGTAGGGGGGCTGCGACCCGGGCCCGTAGTCGTAGTCCGTCACCCAGAGCAGGTCGTCTCCGGGCCCGCCCCACAGCTCGTCGGCACCGACCTGGTCGTAGAGCGCGTCGTCGCCGCCGAGGCCCTCGAGCACGTCGTCGCCGGGGCCGCCGTCGAGCACGTTGCGCGCGTCGTTGCCGACGAGGCGGTCGTCTCCGGGGCCGCCCTTGACCTCCTCGACGTCGGAGCGCACGTTGCCGGCCGCGCCGGCGGGTCCGTCGTTCGGGAGGTCGTCGAGCGTGACCGTCACGGCGGCGCCGCCGTCGTCGCCGCCGATCCAGATGTTGTCGCGCTCGCCCCCGCCGCCGCCGATGTCATCGCTCCCCGCCCCGTCCACCAGGCTCTCGTCCAGCGGCCCGCCGCGCACGACGTCGTCGCCGGGACCGTCGAAGATCTGCGTGACCGGGGTCGAGTTGGGGCCGTTGGGCGCCGAGATCGCGTTCTCGAGCACGTCGTCTCCGCCGCCCAGGATCACCCCGAGGTGGGAGAAGCGCGCCGGGCAGCGGGCGGTGTTCGGGCCGTCAGGGCGGCAGAAGCCGTCGGTGGCGATCGGCGACACCGCGTCGTGGAACACGATCTCCTCGCCCTCGCGCGTCGTGCGCAGGTGGTTGACCTCGGCTCCGTGGTCGTGGAACACGAGGTGCCGCCCGAGCTGGGGGTTCTGCTCGTAGTAGGGGTCGAGCGAGAGCGTGGCGGCCGAGGCGGAGCCGCTCAGCGCGAGCGCCAGGAGCGCCACGAGCGCGAGGGTGCCAGACCGCATCCTCGAGATCGTAGAGAGCCGGCGCTAGCCGGACGCCGGTCCGAACGGCCGCCCGCGCTCGCGCAGCAGCGCGGTGCGCCGGGCCCGCAGCTCGGCGTCGGTCGCGTTCTCGCGCACGAAGCGCTCGAGCGGGACGTCGGGCGCGATCTCGCGGCGCACGGCCTCGACCGCGTCGAGGGTCGACATCGCCGGAAAGCGCCGCCCGCGCGCCCGCACCGCCGCCAGCGCCACCTCGCTCCCGTCCAGCACCAGGCAGCCGTGCTTCGAGACGTAGAACTCCACGCCGCGCGCGGGCATCGAGATCCGGTCGTAGTTCACCTCGGTCGCGTCGATCCGCGGGAGGAGCTCCTCGCTGACGTAGGTCAGGGAGACCTCGATCCAGGTGCCGGGCGAGCGCTGCACCGCCGCGCCCAGCCCGCCGCGCGGCGAGGCGTGCGCCGAGAACACCACGTCCAGGTCGCCGATCTCCGTGAGCGCCACCGGCACGACCGGGTCGGTCCCGCGCAGCTTGCGAGCCAGCTCGGCCGGCGACGCGTTCGCGCCGTACGAGAGCAGCTTCACCGGCCGCGCCGGCACGCGCGAGCGCGCGATTCCCAGGGACTCGCAGTAGCCCCCGAGCGCCACCACGTCGCCGCCGGGCTCGCGCACGAGCGAGTCCTCGATCGACGCCTCGTCCAGCTCGACCAGCTCGACGGCGTGGTCGCGGACGAGGACCGTCGAGGTCTCCGCCCGTGGGAAGGGGTAGGCCGCTACGTGGGCGAGATACTCAGGTATTCGACTCAAGGGCCGCGAAGACGCGTCGTTCCGCTTCGTCAACCGAGATCCCCAGCGCCTCAGCGATGGTTGTCACAAGAAGACGGACGCTCCGGGTCATGAGCTCACGTTCAGCGCGTGAGAGACCAGCATCGCTGTCCCGCGTAGAGAGGTTGCGTGTTACCGCTGCAAGTTCGACGTAGGTAGCGTCGGCAAGTTCGCCAGAGCGCCCCGGCAGGTGGCTCCGCTCGGGCCACTCACGCGGATCGGATTCGAGCAATGCCAAGATCCTTAGCGCACCCTCCTCTGTCAGGCGCGCATCTCGCTGACCCGCGGCTCCCGCCGTGAGACCACCTTCTCCCCCCGGAACTTCAAGGCCTCCCTGATCGACCTCATGCTCGTCGCGCAACCAGACCTCCATCAGCGGATCTACGAGCCTGGGCGGGCTGGATCCGAAGACCTGACCGTCTAGGGCAAGCCGTTCGACGACGTACCGCGCGGCTTCGCGGCCGTGGGCGAGCGCAAGCAGTGCTTCTTTCTCTGCGGCACCGAACTGATCCCACCCATAGCGAAAGTTTGATCTCACCTCGTCGAGCGCAGCGGACCTCGCTGCTGCCCACTCGGCAGTAGTGGCGCCAGTGCCCCGCGTCATCTTCTCCCAAAGGTGATGAGCGACCAGCATGGCCCGCTGCGGATGACCTTGCACAAGGCGAAGGAGGTCGTCGATGACGACGGAAACCTCACGACCGCTGTGTGCAAACCGACGTACGAGGTAATCGCGGAGCTCGTCGTCAGCAAGCGGGCCAAGCGTGACCGGCCTAGCCTGCCCATATAGTGGCCGCTCCCGACTCGAAAAAAGCTCGCTCATTAGACCCGGATGGGATCCCGCGAAGACGTAGGTAGCGGCAGACCCCTGATGTTGAATGACACTCCTGAAAAGGCCGTCGAGAGCGATGCCAGCCCCGAGCAAGTCCTGAAACTCGTCGAACATGACGATGACCTGTTGTCCGGTGCGGCGAAAGTATGCTTCAGGAAGCCTCAAATTTCGCTGGACAATCGCAAGAGTGCTCTGTTGGGTACCAGACCCAATTTGGCCTGACACTGGGGGTAAGCTTGCGCCGACCCCGATTCCGATCCCACGGAGCCAACCAGTAACGCGCCGGCCCAATGATTTCACCGACCGGTACGCGAGCTCGGTCCTCTCGGCAACATCATCGAGCGCGACAACGCCCGAAAAGTCAACGTACACCGTGGCGAGGCCTGCTGAATCAGCATCCCGCATGACGCGGCGAAGCAACGTGGTCTTACCGAACCTCCGGGGACTCGATAGTCGGACGTTCTGACCACTTTCCGCAAGGTGCAAGACTGTTTCACACTCAAGTGCGCGGTCAATCAATTCGTCGGGTCCGAGTGCGCGGTCGTAGACGAACGGATTACGTTCTAGCCCGGCGTCCACTAGCGAACGCCGACCCGGGAACGAATGATGCGAACCTTGTGCTCGGCCCAACGGGCAGCGAAGGCGATGTGACTGGGATTAAGCTGCAACTCACCGAGCCTGCGCCGGGCCTTACTGAGCTCGGCAGGGCCCCCCGTGAGGCGGGCCCGGAAAAGTGGGGCGATATCGGCCCAGGGACCCTCCAACTCGCTCAAAGCGTCCAGCAATACGTTTCTCGCGCCAGCAGTCTGTTCGTGGCTCTCGCAGTAGTACATGAGGAGCCCGACTGCTCCGAAGCGCGCAGAATCCGGCCATGTCATCCAGTCATAGGACACAGTCGCGGACATCGCGACGAGATCGTCGGCCCAGAGGCTTGCATCGGACGCCCAGGGTGTGGGTGTGGTGATCAACGCGCTGCCTGAGCTTGCAAGATCGGTCACCATCGCGTCAGGTGCACCGCTTCCGCCAAGCTCATCGAGTAGGACCTCCTCTGAGGCTAACCAGTAAAGCTCAGCCGCCCCGATGCTGATGCGACTGCCGCCGTGTAGCGAGCGGGACCTGAAGAGCGCATGACCTCCGTGCATCTCCAAGAAATCCTCGACGGTCAACCGACCTAGCCGCACCAAATCGTGGGCAACTAGGTAGTCGACCTTTGCCAGCTCCTCGGTTGACCGATTATGCTTAGTTGCGGCGGTTCTCGACTCTTCGCGCCAAAATGCGAGGGCACCCCGCGTCACGTTTCCCGTGCCGTGAGCCACGTAAAAGTCGTAGTTGAGCGCTAGGTCTACGGCATTGAGCCGCGCGCTGATATTCGTTTCGTCAGCGAGCGCGCGGTCAACCGCTTCCCGCACGGCTGCGCCTACCGCGACGCGGTTCTCCACGGACACATTGACCAGCGCTGGAACCAACGCCGAGCCACGCGTATCCAGGTGGGCTGCGGCACTGTCTCCCTTGCCGCGCGCCGATCGCGGCATCGCGAGCATGACACTAACGGTCGCATCAACAATGGCTTTCGTAACCGATGGTCTGGGAACCACTCCCTCGAGCGACCTCATTGCAAAACTTATGAGGGCGGTGGGTTCCGGGTCGCTCTCGGCGTCGGCGAGCACTCGCAGGAGAAACGTATCCCCGGCGCCCTGAGCGAACTTATTGCGAAGCTGCAGCGCCATCTGGGCAAGGTTGTCCCACTCGCCCGCGCGGATTCGCGGAATTAGCAGAGCCTCAAGCGTCCCATCGGCCCCATGTGTTCGCACTAAATGGAGCGCCGCGAAATACTCCAAGAAGGTGCGATGGCTAAATTGGTATAGGGCTTCACCGTCCGCTGTACCTATCTCTGTAAACACCCAGGCACGGCCGCGACAAAAGTCGACAAACTCAAGGGCGGCCGCACGAGCGTCAGCTTCCTGGCTAAATCGCCATTCGTGAAGATAAGCGGCTGCCTGCTTTACGAGTTCTGCGTGGCGAACTCCCCCGGCAAGCTCGGGAGTGGTGTATATCCAATGCGCGAGGAACTCCATCGTCGGACGAAGGTGCGCTTCGATCGAGCTGGGAGCGAACAGGCCTCGACTACGATCCCACCGCTCAAACAGCATCGTCGCGCATTTCTCGTACACGTCTGGCCGATTGCGCGGGATGTACGCCTCACCTTTGTAGATCTGACACAAAAGCGCGAGTAGGAGGGCGTTTGCTCTGAGGTCTGGGATTGCTTCGCTATCGCGCATAAACGCCGTTGCGGTGTGTCGTGCGTCTTGGCGCGCGACGCCGCGGTCACTGCCGAACCAGTTTTCGGCGTACGACTGAACCTGAGCTTCGGAAAAAGACGTAAGACGAAACGGCGTAAAGAGGCCGTGGTCGAGAGGTGCCTCGAGGTATCCGACCTCGCGAGACGTGACGAGCACCGGAACTCCGGGAAGCGATTTCGTTAGGCGGTGGATGTCCTTGATCAGGCCCCGTCGGTCTGCGACGTCGAGTAGCTCGTCGAGGCCGTCCAGCAGCAGGCATATCCGCCCGCTCAATGCAAGGCGCTGGATTACCTGTGCGGGCGCCGGTATTCCATATTTCTCACTCGCGCGCGTGGCGGCGAAGTCCAGGAGCGATAACCGTTGCCCTGTGCGCCGTGACGCGTACTCGCGGAGCACTACGAGTACCGGAGTGAGCTCTCGGCCTAACAGGGCGCCCTGCTCATAGCCAGAGATCAGGTCATGAGCGAGCTTGAGTGCGTACGTTGACTTCCCGGCGCCTGGGTTGCCGAGAAGCGTAGCTCGTCCGGCAGTACCGAGGAGCTGTACTGGTGACTCGAACTCGGTCCCGCGTCCCGCTCGCCCGGCCTGCTGAACCGTCGGCGTGACATAGAGAGAGTCGATCGGTACGCGTCTCACGCTGTCTACATATGGTGGCGATAGTGTCCCGGTTTCAGTTTCAAGGATTGCCTTGTATGCCTGTTCAAAGGCAATCGCCTCCGCATGCTCTTCCGGGGTAATCGGTAAGAATTCTTCGTGATAAAGGCGTTCGTTCGCCCAGAGATCACTCACGGCGCGGAAGCTCAGCGTGTGACCGAGTCGGGTGGCGACGGCCACGCTTTCTTCGCAAGCGTGCTTGAGCCCCCTGTGAGCGTCTGCTAGGGCTTCGGCGACAGCGTTGCGGTCCGAAAGCCGAGTACGCGCTGCAACAGCACGCCGAAAGAATGCGGTGAATGACACAGCAGGTATCGGTTCGGATGTAGCTGTCTGTAGAACCGCCTGCTCGACTGCAGCTCCCATCTCCGGGGAAGACAGCAGTTCCACGAGTATGTCTTCGGCGAGCCCCGAGCTTGTCTGGCGGAGCTTCTGCACGCACCTTTCGACGCCCGAGCTGAAGCGGGGTTGCGCGGACAGCGATGCTTCGAGCTGCGCAGCAGTCAGCTCAGGGCCCTCATGTAAGAGCCCAATGATTGTGCGGGCTACGCGCGATGCAAGTGCGGCCTCGGGCGTTGCGAGGTCGCGTTCGAGGCGCTGAGCGGAGTAGCTCATGCGTTCGGGCGAGCCCGAAGGCGCGTCAACGGGATGAAGCCGAGCAGCGCATCGAGCGAAGAATACGCGCGTCAGTCTCGCCCGAAGCCGCCAAAGTCAGGAAAGCTCCTTCACCTCGCCGAGCACCTGCTGGATCGAGTCCTTCGCGTCGCCGAACAGCAGCGCCGTGTTCTCCGCGTAGAAGAGCGGGTTGTCGATCCCGGCGAAGCCGGTGTTCATGCTGCGCTTGAGCACGATCACCTGCTGTGACTTGTCCACGTCCAGGATCGGCATTCCGTAGATCGGCGAGCCCTCGTTCGTCCGCGCGTCGGGGTTCGTCACGTCGTTCGCGCCGATCACGAGCGAGACGTCCGTCTGCGGGAAGTCGGGGTTGATCTCGTCCATCTCCTTGAGCTTCTCGTACTCCACGTCGGCCTCGGCCAGCAGCACGTTCATGTGCCCCGGCATGCGGCCGGCCACGGGATGGATCGCGAAGCTCACCTCCACGCCGTGCTTGGACTCGAGCTCGTCGGCCAGCTCGCGCACGGTGTGCTGCGCCTGCGCGACCGCCATGCCGTAGCCCGGCACGACCACCACGCGGTCGGCGTAGGCGAGCTGCACGGCCACGTCGTCGGCGGAGGTGGAGCGCACGGACCGGTCCTCGTCGTCGCCGGTCGTCGCGGCGGTGGTCACGCCGCCGAAGCCGCCGGCGATGATCGCCGGCACCGAGCGGTTCATCGCCACGGCCATCATGTTCGTCAGGATCGAGCCGGACGCGCCGACCATGATCCCGGCCACGATCAGCGCGGTGTTCTCGAGCGCGATGCCGGTGAGGGCGGCCGAGACGCCCGTGAAGGCGTTCAGCAGCGAGATCACGACCGGCATGTCCGCGCCGCCGATCGGCAGCACCATCAGGTTGCCGAGCAGCGCGCCGGTGACCAGGATGCCGAACAGGAACAGCAGCTCGGAGTCGGTCCCCGCGGCGATGGCGATCGCGCTGCCGATGGCCACGAGCGCGAGCAGCGCGTTGATCACGAGCTGGCCGGGGAGCTGGATCGGCCGCCCCGGCAGGATCTCCTGGAGCTTGCCGAACGCGATGTTCGAGCCCCAGAACGAGACCGAGCCGATGATCGCCGAGGCGAGGATCGGGATCAGCACCTCCAGCTCGAGGTCGGCGCCGTGCCTGCGGAACTCCGCCCACGCGATCAGCGCCACCGCCCCGCCGCCCACGCCGTTGAACAGCGCGACCATCTGGGGCATCGCGGTCATCTTCACGCTGCGCGCCGAGGGGATGCCGATGGCGGTTCCGATCCCCACGCCGAGGGCGATCAGGATCGCGTCCTCGCTGTCCTCGATCACGCCGTCGATCAGCAGCGTGGCGACGAACGCGATGAGCATGCCCACGGCCGCGATCCAGTTGCCGCGCACCGCCGTCTTCGGCCCGCCGAGCCCGCGCAGGCCGATGATGAACAGCACGAACGCGACGATGTACAGCGAGTTGATGAAGTCGCGATCCTGGATGAAGGAGGTCGCGAGGCTCATGCGCTCTCCTTGGCGGCGTCGTCGGCCGACGCCGGCTTGGGCGTCTTCTTGTCGCGCCCCTTGAACATGCCGAGCATGCGGTCGGTCACGAGGAAGCCGCCGACGATGTTGATCGTGCCGAACGCGATCGCGATCGTGAGGAGCACCTTGTCGAGCACGGTGTCGGCGGTGGAGATCACGAGCAGCCCGCCGAGCAGCACGATCCCGTGAATCGCGTTCGTGCCCGACATGAGCGGCGTGTGCAGCGTGTTCGGGACCTTCGAGATCACCTCGAAGCCGACGAACGCGGCTAGCACGAGGATGGCGATCATCGTGACGATGTCCATGGCTTCTCCTATGCCTGTGAGGCGGGCGCGCCCGCGGCGTTCTTCGCGCCCTCGTGGACGATCTCGCCGTCGCGCGTGATGCACGCCCCGGCGATGATCTCGTCCTCCCAGTTGAGCTCGAGGGCGCCCTCGTCGCCGACCATCAGCTCGACGAGCGACTGGACGTTGCGGGCGTAGAGCTGGGAGGCGTGGGTGGGCATCTCGGCCGCCAGGTCGATGGGGCCGCAGATCTTCACGTCGTGCTCCTCGATCACCTCGCCGGCCTTCGTGAGCACGCAGTTGCCGCCGGTGACGGCGGCGAGGTCCACGATCACCGAGCCGGGCCGCATGTTCTCGACGGCCTTCTCGATGAGCAGCGTGGGCGCCGGGCGGCCGGGGATGAGCGCGGTGGTGATGACCACGTCGAACTTGCCCGCGGCCTCGGCCATCGCCTCCTGCTGGCGGCGCTGCTGGTCCTCGTCGAGCGCCTTGGCGTAGCCGCCGGCGCCCTCGGCGTCGGCCGCCAGGTCCAGCTCGAGGAAGCGCGCGCCGAGCGACTCGACCTGCTCGCGCACGACCGCACGCACGTCGTAGCCGGTCACGACGGCGCCCAGCCGGCGGGCCGTGGCGATCGCCTGGAGCCCGGCCACGCCCGCGCCCAGCACCAGCACGGTCGCCGGCTTGATCGTGCCGGCGGCGGTGGTGAGCATCGGGAAGAACCGGTCGAGCTTCTCCGCCGCGACCAGCACCGCGCGGTAGCCGGCGACGGTGCTCTGCGAGGACAGCGCGTCCATCGACTGCGCGCGGGTGATGCGCGGGATCGCCTCCATGGCGAACGAGGTGACGCCGGCGCTCGCCAGCGCCCGGGCGGTGTCGGTGTCGGTCAGCGGGTTGAGGAAGCCGATCACGACCGAGCCGCGCTGCAGGCGCTCGATCTGCTCGGTGGAGGGGGCCTTGACGGTGGCGACCACGTCGGCGGCCCAGACCTGCTCGGCCGGGGCGATCGCGGCGCCGGCGTCCTCGAACTCGGCGTCGGGCACGTGGGCGCGCGCACCCGCTCCGGACTCGACCAGAACCTCGACGCCCTTCTTCGACAGCCGTCGAATCACGTCAGGCACCGTCGCCACGCGCGTTTCCCCGGCGGCGGCCTGGTTCGGCACCCCGAGCTTCATCTGCAGCCCCTCATGCGGCGCGACAGGATATTCGAGTGCGTCCGCCGCCGGCCCTCCGGGGGGAGGGATAGGACCGTGAACGGCAAACTCCAGTCTTGGTATTGCCCCTTTGACGGGGTTTGCCTCGTCAGGCAAATGCAGCGATCAAGGCAACAACTGCTCACAGAATTCGCGCGAGGTGTGGAACTCGAGGGGGACGTCCGCGCCGAAGTCATCCCCCACGACCTCTCGCGAGGGAGCGGGCGGCTCGTGCTTCGCTGGGGACCCGCCCGGGCTGAGCTCCGCGCGGCGGCCTTGCTGGTGCCGTATCCGTCAGGGCTTCGGCGCCTCGTGGAGGAGGATCCGGGCGTGGAGGTCGTACTCGTGGAGCGGGTGCCGCCGGGGCTGGAGGCGGCAGCGCGGGGGCTCGGAGTGGGTTATCTCGACAGGGCGGGTCACGGCCGGATCGTTACGCCCGGCTTCGTTTACGTGGTGGAGCCGTCTTCGAGCGGCCCTCCGGCCTCGACTCGCACCTCGCCGTTCGCCCCGAAGGCGAGCCGAGTAGTCCGAGCGATCCTCGCCGACGTCCGGCCATGGCGCCTGACGGAGCTCGCCGTCAGGGTGGGCCTGAATCCGGGCAACGTCCATCGGGCCCTCGGCGCTCTGGTGGAGGCCGGCTACGTGGAGCGTGACGAGGAGCTCTACGTCGCGACAGATCCGGGATCACTGCTGGAGGCGTGGGCCGAGCAGGCCGCACCTTCTCGCTGGGGGACGAACGCGCCGATCAACATGCCACTCGAAGAGGCGGCCCGACGCCTCGTGGCCGCCGGGCCGGGTTTGACGATCTCGGGAGAGCTGGCCGCGGAGTTCCTGGCTCCACACCTTCCGTCGAGCACCGCCACGCTGCATTGCCCGAACGCGGACGTGTACGAGGAGATCGTTGCGGGCCCCCTCGCCGAGTTGAGCATTGCTGCCAACCACGGGTTCGGCCGCGTCTTCGTCGATGTAGCCGACGAGGGCGTTTCCGACTTCGGCGCGCACACGCGCGGCCTGCCCCTCGTCCACCCCGTCCAGGTCTACGTCGATCTCGCACGCACGCAGACGCGAGCACGGGAGGCGGCCGAGCACCTCCGCAGGGAGCGGATCGGGTTCTGAGGATCGTCGTACCGATCACGAGTCCCGCTGACGACCTGCTGCGCGCGGGACTGCGCGAACTCGAGCCCGTGCTGCGGGAGCTCGGCCGGGGCGCCGTCGTGATCGGCGGGTTCGCGACGCGGATCTGGCTGATCGCGAGGCCGATCGCCATACCGGCGCGTGCGACCGCCGACGTCGATCTCGGTATCGACAGGCACGAGCTCCGGCTCTACTCCGACCGGCCACGCGTGAGGCCGTTGCTAGAGGAGCGCGGGTTCGAGAACGCTCCGAGCGACGAGACGCTTCGATTCACGAAAGTGGTTGGCGCCCGAAAGGAGCGGTTTGTAGTGGACCTCCTGGCTGCGAAGGGCCAGTCGCGCAAGCATCCGCCGGTGATCGAGCCGGGCCTCTCGTCGGTCGCGGCGCCCGGCCTTGCCTACGCGCTCGGACGCAGGCCGGTGGCGGCGGAGGTCGTCTTCGGCCAGGACGAATCGGGGGTGGCGGTGCAACTCGTTCGCCTCGACGGGGCGTTCGTCATGAAGGCGGCGCTTTGCAGCGAGGGCCTGCGCCAGCGGCCGGATCGCCGCCGGTCGGACACGATCGACGCCATCCTCCTAGCGGCAGCCTGCCTGGAAGATGACGAGGCGACCGCAGCCCTCGCTCGCAATCGCAACAAGAGTGAGGTGAGGGCTGCCCTGCGCTGGCTCGACCAGCGGTTCCGGACGCCTCGCACGAAGGAGGCGCGCCGCGTCGAGGCGTACCTCGACGAACTCGGACGGCCCGACGGCGGCGCATGGGCGGCGGAGCGGGCCGCGCGTCTCGTCGCGGCGTGCCGAAGCGCCCGCGGGTAGGGGTTACGATCCCGCTGTGGCGAGCGATCCGGGGACCCGCAGCCTCAGCCTGACCCTGCTCAGGAAGCCCACCGCGCTGCTGCTCGTGCTCGCGATGGCGCTCGGCAGCGTCTTCCTCTGGATCGGGATTCCGGTGCTCTGGATCTGGGGGGTCTCGCAGACGGTCGACACCACCCAGCCGCAGCTCGGCCCGTACCTGGCGATCATCGTCGGCGTGCCGGTCTCCATGTTCGTGTTCGGGCGGCTGCTGTACCGGATGAACAACGCCTACGAGCGCGTGACCGGGCAGACCTCCGAGGTCCGCGTGCAGATGCCGTGGCACCGCAGCATGCGCGGCGAGCGCGACAGCGGCCGCCGGACGACCGTGCTCGAGTTCGTGATGATCGTCTCGGTCGGCCTCTGCCTGCTGGTCTTCGGCGTCTGGTTCCTGTTCTTCGCTGGCTCGAGCCTGCCGACGAGCTAGCGCCGCACGCGGTAGCGCAGGTGCGTCGCGTTCGGGGTGGCGACGACCCGGTCGATCTCCACGTCCAGCGGCGGCACGGCCTCGAACAGGCGCTCGCCGCCGCCCAGCATGACCGGCGCCACGGAGAGCTGGAAGTCGTCCACGTGGCCGGCGGCGAGGTACTGCTGGATCGCCTGCGCGCCGCCGGAGATCTGCACGTCCCGCTCGCCCGCCGCCGCCCGCGCCTGCTCCAGCGCCGACTCGATGCCGTCGGTCACGAACGTGAACGTGGTGCCGTTGTCGAAGACGAGCGGCTCGCGCGGGTGGTGGGTGAGCACGAAGACCGGATAGCGGAACGGCGGGTCGTCGTCCCACCAGCCCTTCCACGACTCGTCCCACGGGCCGGGGCCGCCGCCGAACATCTTGCGGCCCATGATCGCCGCGCCGGGGCGCTCGAACGTCTCCCTCAGGACGTCGTCGTCAGGGCCCGTCTCGCCGCCCTCGCGCCCGTGCCCCTCCCGGAACGTCCTCAGCGGGAGGGCCCAGTCGTGGAGCGCCTCGCCACCCTCGCCGAGCGGGTGGTCGGTTCCCTGGTTCGGCCCCGCGACGTAGCCGTCGACCGAGACCGAGATGCTGAACGTCACCGCCATGGTGCCCTCCTCAGGGGTTGCGTCTCTCGAAATCCAGCTCCGTCCCGATGCCCTCGGCGTTGAGCGCGGCGTTCGCCTCCTCCAGGCTCCTCGCCGCGTCCACGAGCCGCGGCAGCCGGGCGGCGGACGCGATCGCCCTCTCCACGTCGAAGTAGGCGGTCAGCGCCGCGGCGCTCGTGACCTGCACGGTGCGGCGCCCGCCGCGGATCGGCGTCGGCCCGGTCAGCCCGCGGAACGCGCGCACGGCGAGCGCGCTGGCCTCGGTCGGCACGTGCTCGATCGCCCCCTCCAGGCGCGCGGCGATCGGCTCGGTCAGCCCGCGGGCGCCGGCGAGCCCGCCCGCGGCGCCGATCTCGGCGATCCGCGCGTCGACCTCGGCGGGGGTCAGCTCGCCGTCGCAGCCGGGTCCGAACAGGCCGCCGAGGACCGGCGTGCCCGCCCTGGCCATGCGCGCGGCGGCGGCGAGCAGGATCGCGTCGCAGAGCGGGCTGCCGAGGCCGGGCTCGTGACCGTGGGCGATGGCGTCGCCGCCGACGTCCACGAACACGACCAGGTCGGCGCCGAGTGCCTCGGCGGCGCCCGCGATCCCCTCCGCCACGGCGCCCGGGCCGCCGGTCGGATCCACGAGCACGGTCTCCTCGCCCAGGTACTCGGCCATCCGCGACTCGCCGAAGCGCACGCCGCTCGCGCGGATGCGTGTGCCGGCGCTCGCGGCGAGCACGCCCGGGGCCAGCTCGCGCCCGCCCTCGATCTCGGCCACGGTGCGCGGCCCGGGCAGCGGGTCGACCGGCCGCCGCTCCCAGGTCACGCCGCCCACCACGGGCCGCGCCCCGTGCAGGCGGGCTGCTTCGGCGGTGGCCAGCGCGCCGACCACGTCCCCGCCGCCGCCTATGCCGAGCACGAGCGGGCGGCGGGTCCGGGTGAGCAGGGCGTCAGCGTCCAGCGACATGCGCGATCGCCTCCTCGTACGGCGGCTCCAGCACGCCGCGCTCGGTGATGATGGCCGTGACCAGCTCGGCCGGGGTCACGTCGAACGCCGGGTTCGCGGCGTCCGCGCCGGGCGGGGCGATCCGCCGGCCGCCCAGCTCGACCACCTCGCCCGGGTCGCGCTCCTCGATCTCGATGGCGTCGCCGGACGGCGTGCCGGGATCGATCGTCGAGACCGGCGCGGCCACGTAGAAGGGGATCGCGTGACGGTCGGCCAGGACCGCGAGCGGGTAGGTCCCGACCTTGTTGGCCACGTCGCCGTTGGCGGCGATCCGGTCGGCGCCGACCACCACCCGGCTCACCAGCCCGCGCGCCATCAGCGATCCGGCCCCCGCGTCCGCCACCACGCGGTAGGGGATGCCCGCCCGGCCGAGCTCCCACGCGGTCAGCCGCGCGCCCTGGAGCAGCGGGCGCGTCTCGTCGACCCAGACCTGCTCGAGCCGCCCGGCCTCCCACGCCGAGCGCAGCACGCCGGCGGCGGTGCCGCGCCCGCCGGTCGCGAGGGCGCCGGTGTTGCAGTGGGTCAGCGCGCGGTCGCCCGCGCTGAACAGCTCGGCGCCCAGCTCGCCCATCCGGCGGTCGGCCTCCTCCTGCTCGCGGTGGATCGCGCGCGCCTCCTCGAGCACGGCGTCCGGCCCGCCAGCGGCCGCGGCGGTTGCGCGAGCGAGCGCCCAGCGCAGGTTCACCGCGGTGGGGCGCGTGTCGCCGAGCAGCGCGGCGGCGGCGCGCACGTCGTCGCCGCGCCGCGCCGCGAGCGCCAGCCCGTAGGCCGCGGCGATCCCGATCGCGGGCGCGCCCCGCACGGCGAGCGTGCGGATCGCGGCGGCCACGTCGGCCGGCGTCTCGCAGCGCAGCCGGGTCTCCTCGGCCGGCAGCGCGCGCTGGTCGAGCAGCTCGAGAACGCCGTCGCGCCAGGCGATCGGGGCGGGGATCGCGGTCGTCACCGCACGCACTTTCGCAACCACGGGCCTGTTCTAGTGTTCCAGCGCTTCAGACGCCCCCCGAAGGAACCCTCGATGCCCTCCCTCTCACACCTTCGGCCGGCGCGGTCGCGCGCGATCCTCGGCGCGGTCGTAGCGGCCCTCGCGCTGCTCGCCTCGGGCGGGGCGGCCACGGCGTCCACGACGCAGGAATCGATCATGCAGGACGACCGCGTCCTCTACACGATGGGGCCGCAGGCCCAGGGGCTCGCGCTCGACCAGATGGCGGCGCTTGGCGTGGACACGCTGCACACGCTCGTGACCTGGCGCGGGCTCGCGCCCGACCAGGACGCCACCAAGCCGCCGAGGGGCTTCAGGGGCGACGACCCGGCGGCGTACCCGCTCGACAGGTGGAACCCGCTCGACGACGTGGTCCGCGGCGCGACCGCCCGCGGCCTGCAGGTGCTGATCACCGTGACGGGCCCCGCGCCGCGCTGGGCCGACACGTGCCCGTCGTCGGAGCGCAGGCGCTTCAACTCCGGCACCTGCCGCCCGAGCGCCGCCAAGTTCGGCCAGTTCGCGGAGGCCGTCGCCCGCCGCTACTCCGGCGGCTACCCGGACGAGACCGGCGAGGGCGCGCTGCCGGCCGTGCGGCGCTGGTCGTTCTGGAACGAGCCGAACCTGAACGCGTGGCTCTCCCCGCAGACCGCCAAGTCCGGCCGCCGGACGGTGATGAAGGGCGTGTCGATGTACCGCTCGATCGTCACGGCGGGGGCGGCGGGGCTGCGCGCCGCCGGGCACCGCGGCGACCAGGTGCTGCTGGGCGAGACCGCGCCGATCGTGCCGCGCAGCCGCGGCACCGCGCCGGTCAGCTTCTACCGGGCGCTGTTCTGCGTCGACTCGCGCGGGCGCAAGCTGCGCGGCAACGCGGCGCGCGACGTGGGCTGCTCCAAGCCGAGGCGGCTCCCGGTGAACGGAGTCGCGCACCACCCCTACACGCGCGGCGCCGGCGACGAGCTCTACAAGAAGCAGGCCTCCGGCGACATCACGATCGCCTACCTCGCGCGGCTGCGGACCGTGATCGCGCAGGGCGAGCGCTCGAAGCTCGTGGCGAAGGGGACCTCGTCGAAGATCTACCTGACCGAGTTCGGCGTCTCCAGCAACCCGCCCGGGAAGCGGATGAGCGTGCCGCTCGACGTGCAGGCGGAGTGGATCAACCAGGCCGACTACATCGCCTACCGCGACCGCTCGGTGCGCTCGGTGGCGCAGTTCGGCCTGGAGGACGACAACTCGTTCCGCCGCGACACCTTCCAGACCGGGCTGTGCTTCACGGACCCGCCGCGCCCGTGCTTCCCGAAGCCGGCCTACCACGCCTACCGCGTGCCGATCTACGTGCTCCATCGCGGCAAGAACGTGCTCGTCTACGGCCAGGCGCGGCCGGCGCTGGCGGACCAGCGGCGGCTCGAGATCCAGAACCGCCCGCCCGGCGAGAACCAGCCGTGGCAGACCGTGCAGACGGTCGACCTGAGCGCGACCGGCCACTTCCTGAGGACGCTGCCGAAGCGCACGGGCAGCTGGCGGCTCGCATGGACCCCGCGGCCGGGGCAGACGTTCCTGAGCCGCGAGGCCGTGCCGCGCAGGCGGTAGGCGCCGGGGCGTTGCGGAGTCGCGCGCTTCGCGTGGCCGGCTAGCTCGCGCGGCGGAACGCGGCCGAGCAATCGTCGTCCGCCGCCATGCGGTCCAGCTCGCGCACCAGCGCTCCGCGCAGCGCGTCCAGCTCCGCCTCGGGCACGCCGTCCTCCTCCGGCTCGTCGCGCCAGTCGCCGGCGACGGGCAGCGGGATCGACGGAGCCGGCTCGGCGTGCTCGCGCAGCCGCGGCGTGCCGGGTCCGTGCGCCGCGCCGCGCCCGCCGCGCGCTCGCAGGCGGCGGCCGAAGCTGCGCGCGGCAGTGGCCGCGATGGTCCTGACGGGTCCTGTGCTCATGGACCCATGGTGGCGGGCGGGGAGGACGTACCGCCGGGCAGCGCCCGCGATCGCGAACCGGTAGAACTCGCCGCATGAAGCTCTACGTCTGTTACGGAACCTGGAAGCCGGCACCGCGCTCCGGCGGGAAGCACCCCTGCGGGAGGGCCTACCACGCGCTGCGCGACGCCGGCCACGACCCCGAGGTCATCAAGTCCTACGGTCTCGGGATCGCCCCCGACAAGCCGTTCAACCAGAGCGAGGGCCGCCAGGAGGCCAAGCGGCTGACCGGCAAGGCGGTGGTCCCGGTGCTCGTGACCGACGACGGCGAGGTCGTATCCGACTCGCGCAAGATCGAGGAGTGGGCGAAGAAGAACCCGGCCGGCGCGGCCGCGACGAGCTA